>JAQGHQ010000020.1 GCA_028288765.1 Gemmataceae bacterium
TCAGGCGGGTGACCCCGGTCAGGGTCGTCAAGGTACGGGAGTTGACGTAATCGGCCCGCATGAATGCCCCGCAGTGGGGGCAGGCCGTGCGCTCGGGCGACAGGTCATGAGTCGATGTCGGTAACGAGGGGCGGGTTGTTTTCGGCATGGGATGGACCTCCCGAGTGGCACAACTGCCACCCAGTTAGAGGGTTCCACATGCCAGTTGGGTTTGCCGGCCTAGTTTTTTTCGCCGCCTTTCGTTGACCACCATCAAGAGAGGGCCTCGTCCGCCAGATGCTTCGCCTCCACCAATTTCTGGAACTCCGCCTGGATCTCGGGGTAACGCTGAGTCAGGTAACGCGATACCCGGGTATTTTCCAAGAGCCGCTTGAGGTAGCTCACGACGACGACAAGGTGAAGGGTGTTCCGCCCGTGCGACTCGGTGATAAACCGGAGCTCCCGGGCCTGTGATGTCATTTCATGCTCGATCCTCGACAACTCTTCGGGCGACAGCCCGCGGGCTGCCTTTCCCCGGTCCGGATCGACCAGATGGTCCGTCGCAGTGGTGGCCACCAGACACTTGACGTACCCGACCGAGTAGTTGTCCGCCGTGCACATCAGCTCGGCGATCTCGATCTGACGCAACGGCTTCACCTTCCGAAGTTCCCGGAGGGCCGTGCCGGTGACCCTCCGGTCCTGGCGGTGGGCCTCCAGTGGCTCGATGTCCTCCGGGCCGAACTGCCACCGCAAGGCTTTCACGAGGAAACCTCTCCCCGGTGAGAATGAGCGAGAATGCGGGTAGGGCCGGACCGGCAGACGACTCAAGGCTCACTGCTTGCGGGTCACTCGAAGATTACTCAAGCCTTGAATTCTGATAAATACACGATAGTGACGGCATACGACTTCACCTAGCAATCTAACAATCACATCGCCGACCGTAGTCAACTCACAGTGTACCGGGATCGGCTCGATCTCGGTTTCCTTGAGCGGGCCGCGATTGGCCTGAGCGGACACGCCCGATTGCAGTTGCGATGCCATTGCCGATCAGAAAACCGTTCGTATCGCTGTCCAGAGCTTTTCAGCGACTGAATTAGCAACATTAGACGGGGTGCTGTGTGTCTGGAGTATTGCCTGCCCCGAGTGAAGTCCTACTCCGGCAGCAGTGGGCCTTTCTGCTGCACCAACTTCTGAACGCCCCGGACGGTAAACTGCCCCAAGCCGCCGCAAATAAGGCGATCCCCAAGCAGATCCAAGAGCAGCTCACACTCACCGGGAAGGCGGCGACCGACCTCCGCGCGAAGATGGCCGCTGCCGGCTGGCTTGGCGAGGAGAAGAATGGGCGAATCGTGACCTACTCCATCACTGAGGCGGGGAAACATCAGCTCCGCGACCTCGCACGTTACGTCCCCCTCCTGCCCGCGAAGGGGGGTGACAGTCCGCCCGCCGATGATCGAATGCGGGGTGCCCGCGAGGTCTACGTCCTCGACGCGCTGGCCCGCGCCGCCGACCAAACGATGTCTAAAGCCGACGTCGCGGCGTTCCGCAATCAGCATTGCCTCGGGTTGAACCCTGGAACCACGCGCGCCGTCCTGTCCGAACTTGCCCTCCGTGGCGACATCTCGGTCCACAGAACGGCCGACTCCGAGTCATACTCACTCACTCACATCGGGACCGAGTTCCTTGGTCGACTCCGGGGGGAATACCCCATCCTACCCCCAGCCGGCAAACCGACCGCTGCTCCGAATGAATCAGTTCGCCTGGGCCGCGAGGCGTTCTTGCTGCTGAAGCTGCTGCAATCCGCAAAGTACACCTGCTGGGAGTCCGACGCCGCTCTCGGCAGCTACCCGAAACCGCTCAAGCTCAATCACGCGACGGCTTGGCGGGCCCGCGGCGAATTGGCGGCGGCGGGGTACATCGTGACTCACTGGGACGGCAAGGAGGGCAGTTACACGCTCACTGCGTCGGGCAAGCGGCGCCTCGCGTCGCTGCCTTTTGACGAATTGGGCGAAGTGAAGATTAAGGGCTCCGCACTGACGGAACTACTGGCCGCGGCGCGCGAAGAGACGAACCCAACCCCGCGCGAAACGCCGACGCCAACGGAACCGCAAGCGCCTCGCGCCGCGCTGACCGACGCACAGCTCGAAACGGCGGTGATGGACATCTTCCACGAACTGCTCGGCGGCCAGTACGCGAATCTCCACATGGTGCCAATTCACGAGATTCGCAAGGCGGTCGCCGAGCGTTTCGGGCCGGACGCTGCGTCGCACGCCGTGTTCAACGATCGCATGCTCGCGCTGCGACGGGCTAAGCAGGTGCGCCTCATCTCGATTGACGACCGCAGTCGTGCCACGCCGGAGCAACTCCGGGACTCCGTCTTCGCCGTCGGGGAGACGTTCTTCTACGTGGAGAAACCCCATGCCCCCGCTTAAGGTGGATGACCCTTTCGCCACAGACCGGCTGAACGGTCTGGGTGACTTCCACCCGGACTGGGACGTGCCCACGCTCGGGAAACGGTTCACGGAGGATTTCTCGGCTGGCGTCGATGAGGTCCGGGCGCACCCCCAATCGGACCCCCGGCGGAAGATCCGCGCATTCATCGGGCCGGCTGGGTACGGGAAAACGCACCTATTCGGACGGATTCAGCACCAGCAACGGGATCGGGTGCACCTGGCGTTCCTCGCGGCCCCACCGGGTTTGGACGGGAGCGACAAGCAGGAGCAGCTGGAAACCGCTCTCCGGTGGCGCCTCGTCGAATCGCTGCTGTATTCTGCCCACTCCTTCGCGCCCTTCCGCATCGAACTGGCCAAGCTGCTCGCTCCTTCGTTCGCGGCGTACTTCGACCACCTCAGCGCTGGGCTGAAGGCGAAGTGCGCGGCTATCCGCAACGGGTTGGAGGAGGACCCGGTGACCGTACTCGAGTTATTCGGTCACGTCGAGGCGCTCAGCGCGTACCACCAACTGGCGGACGCATTACGGCCCGCGCTACCGCACTGTTCGGGCGCGGTCGTCCGGGCGCTGGTGCTCAGCGCCTCACCGGCGGGCGACGACGTGCGATGGTGGCTGCGCGGCGAAGCCGACCAGGTGCCGGTCCAGCGGCTCGCGGCACTGAAGCTAGTGGACAAAAATGAGGAACCGCTCGACTCGCCCCCTCTGTCCGAAATCCTGATGGCGGTGGCCGAACTGCTGCGGCTGAACAAGGTGCCGCTCGTCCTGTGCTTCGACCAACTGGAAGAACTGTTCAAGAACGACCAAGCCGGGTTCACCGCGCTCACCGGCCAGCTCATGAGCTGGCTCCATGCGGTTCCCAACCTTCTGATCGGCATCGGCTGCCTGGAAGAGACTTGGAAGGTTCTCCGGGCTGTGGCGGGGTTTAAGTCATTCGTCGACCGCGTGACGGAATGCGCGCTGCCTGTGCTGAGCGGCCCGGAAGCGGTCGAACTCGTCGAGCGGCGGATGAAGTCGTGGGCGGACCGCGAGCCGAAGCAACCGTCCGGCTGGCCGTTCAACCTCGATTCCGTTCGGAAGTACGCGGACCAGCGCGGGCCCGCGCCGCGATACTTCATTCAGGCGGTGTGCGCGCCCGCGTTCACCGCGTGGTTGAGCAAAAAGCGTCAGGGGTTGATTGAGGTCGGTGACAACGGCGGCAAAGTGACGATCGCGGACCTGTTTAAAGAGGAATGGGCGAAGACTCTGCAGCAGATCCAGACGGAGAAGAAGCCCGCGTCCGACATTCAGGATCTCGAACTGTGGGCTGGTGTCAATGAGGCGCTCGTGATCGCTCAACAAGGCGGTTACAAGGCCGACGGGTTTCGTATCGAAGGGATCCACCCGCAACCGATTGCCCAGGCGCCGAAAGACCCTCGCCCGAGCGCCCGAATCGCGCTGAACGTGAGCGGCAAGCCGGTGTCGGTGCTGGTCGCCGTGAACAAAAGGGACGGCGGTGTTGCATTCGGTGCGTGGTATTCGGCGCTCACCAACGCGCTGACTGGTTCACTCGGGGCCGTCGTGGTGTGGCCGCGGGCGAAACTGACCGTCGGCAAGAGCGCGGCCGCGTACGTGAACTACACCCAACAGCGGGAGAAAGACAAGATCCGCTCGTTCCCGCTGGACGAACACGAAGGAACCTTCTACCAACTGGAGTGCCTGCGCCAGATCACCGCGCGAGGCAGCGACCTCGTTCTGAATGGGAACGTGATTTCACGAGACGCGTGCCGCAAGCTCATCATCGAAACCGGGGTACTGTCCAACCTCAAGCTGTTCGAATTCATGTTCCAGAACTGGAAGGGATTGCCTGCTGCACACGTGTCCGCTGACTCCGCGGCTCCAACAATCCCTCCGACGCCCCCCCCGCCAGCGGCACCCGCCAGTCCGCCGGTGACTCGCCCGCCAGCTCCGTCGCTCGCAACGAGTCCGATCTACACTACTCCGCCCGCACCGGCGACTCCCCCGGTCTCCCTTCCTCCGCCACCAGCGCCGGCCGCGGAACCGCCCTGGGCCGAAGTCATGCTGAAGAAAGCCGCCGACTACCTGAAGAAGAAGGGCGAGAGCGTCCACCCGGTCGGAGCGGACATAGGTCCGACATTCGTGCGGCTCAAACTGGAGTTGCGCGGCGACGCCGACTTCAGCCGGGTGCGAAGGCAGGCGGAGAACCTGAAGGTGCATCTGGCGCTCACCCAGGAACCGCTCATCGCGAGCCAGGCCGGGTACGTGAGCATTGACGTACAGCGCCCGGACCGGCAAACGGTCTTCCTACCGCCGTTGCTGGCCGCGTGCCCGCCGAAGTTCGACGGCGAGCCGGTCGTACCCGCCGGGGTGGGCGTGTCCGGGAACATCGAGTGGCTCAACCTCAGCGAACCGGAGAGCTGCCACCTGCTCGTCGCCGGCACCACCGGCAGCGGAAAGAGCGAGTTCCTGAAAGCGGTCCTGGCGGCGATCGCCGCCCGCCTGGAACCGTCGCGAGTGAAGTTCCGGCTGATCGACCCGAAGCGGGTGACGTTCAACGTGGACCCCAAATGCCCGTACTTGGGCGGCCCGGTGGTGTACGACGGCGAGGAAGCGATCCCGGTTCTTGAAGAGTGCGTGGAAGAGATGGAGCGGCGCTATCAGTTGCTCCAGAAACGTGGCAAGGATCACGTCCGCCAGCTCATCGGAGCCGACGCTGTCCCGCGCTGGGTGATCGTGTTCGACGAGTTCGCCGACCTGATGACCGACAAAGCGACGAAGAAGCTGTTGGAGCCGCTGCTAAAGAGACTGGGGGCGAAGGCCCGGGCAGCGGGGATTCACCTCGTACTCGGCACACAGCGGCCCGAGGCGTCCGTGGTCACACCGCTGCTCCGCAGCAACCTGCCGGGCCGGATCGGGCTCCAAGTGGCCAGCGAGAAGGAGTCGAAGCTGTTCCTGGACGAACCCGACGCCGCGTACCTGTTCGGCAAGGGCGATCTGGTCTGGAAGCGGGGCGGCGGGCTCACCCGTCTGCAGAGCCCGTTCGTGCCGAAACCGGATTTCGACAAGTACATGCGGGTCGACTGATCCTACCGCATCCGTCGCTCGATGTACTCGCGTGCCATCCCGCCCACATCGAAACACCCCTTGGGAACGATCCATTCGCCTGGACCGGGAGGCGATTCCACGTCCAACTCGTTGTACAGCTCGCACGCGGAGGGGTAGCGGCGGTCAGGGTGCGCGAGGCACCGCGACACCATCTTGACGGTGCGCGAGTCCACCCCGGCCGCGGTCAGCCGCTCGACGAAGTCGTACGGCGGGCGGACCAGCTCGCTGGTGAGCGCCTGATACCAGATCACCCCGATCGCGAACACGTCATCCTGGGCCGGATCGCGCTTGCGGAACGGGTCGGACGCCTCCGGCGGGTGGTACATGCGGGTGCCGACGAGCACCATCTCCGAACGCATGGACGACTGTAGTGAAGACAGCGACTCCGATTTGCCATCTACGGTGCTGAGGCCGAAATCGGCCACCTTGGGGACAGGGTCGGAACCGTCCGTCAGCAGGATGTTCGCCGGTTTGAGGTCGCGGTGGTGGATGTCGTGTTGGTGGGCCTCCGCCATGCCGCGGACGATCCCGCGCATGAGTTCGAACGGGTTCAGCGGGACCCGGTCGGCTGGATGGCACAGAATCCAGTCCTCAAGTGACCCACCCGCAGCGTATTCGAGCACGATGTAGGGGAATGGTTTCGCGTCGATCGCGACGTTCAGGTACTCGACGACGTTCGGGCAGTCCCTCAGGTGCTGAGTGACGGCCATGAGCGCGGCGGCCTCGCGCCCGAGCCAGTCCCGCGCCCCCTCCATGGTAAAGAACTTGTACACGTGCGGGTACGGGTAGAGCGGGTTCTCCGCCTTCCACACCTCGCCGAACGAGCCCATGCCGAGGAACGACTTGAGTTCCCAGTCCCCGACCTTTTCTTTCGCTTTTCGCTTCGGCTGGACGTTCTGGAGCAACTGTTCGATCAGCTGTGCGGACCGCAGAACGCTGCCCACGGGTGTACCGTTGGTCGAGTGGAATCGAGCGCTGCGCACGAGGTTCGTGAGCAGCGCGATCAGCTCGTTCTTGTGCTCCGCGGTGAACCCCTTCGGGGGCGTCCAGTTCTCGACCGCCTGGCGAACGTCCGCCTCAGTCTTGAGGCCGAGGTTATTGAGAAACCCCATCACATCCTTGGCCTTCCGGTTTTTCCCGTAATTCCGAAGGTGCGTGAGGAGGATGTTCGCGACGCTATAGGTGCCGGTAAGCGCACCGGCGCCCGCACTGATAACACCCAGTAAACCGGGGATGTCCACGTCGATTCTCCGCGTCCCAAAAGCCCCGTGCGCATTTCTCCCGTTCTCGAACATGTTACGTCACGTGGCCGCACTTAGCTCGCGGCGCCGGGTCTTCCCGCACAATTTCGGAACTCCCGCGGGGCATACATGATGCCGTCTGCGGCCTCATCTCCCAACCCCGGGCGTAGAGGTGGGACCGCTCATAGTCGCGGGGCAACCCGGCCTCCTCCTCGCGCAGCGTGTCGGCATGCAACTCGACGGCCGGCGGCAGGTGACGATCCATGAGGGCGGCCAACCGCGCCGCTTCGCGGCCGATGAGGCCGACAACCGGCCGACGACCTCACCGCCGCCCTGGACCGTGACCACGGTGCAGTCCCGGGCGGGCCCGGCCGCGGCGGCGAACTCCACCGCCAGCGACTGCTCGACGGCGTAGGCGGTCAACCCTACGCGGTACAGCGTCTCCCCGGCGAGGGCGGGGGCGACATCGGCGAACGGGTCCAGGGGCAGCGGCCCCCCGGCACTCCCGGTAGTTCGCTTGGTGCCACGCCCACCTCTTCTTGCCCTTCCACGACCCACCCGCTCCGCCAGCGGTGGGCCAAGGCACCGCCGGGGCACCGGCGCAGATGCAGTTGCCAGCGACCCCAGGAGTGGGCGGTGGCGGAATCCCGGGGCCCCAGTTCCCTTGTAGGTGGTGATGGGGCTCCCCCGATGCGGCCGGGTTCGTTGTGAAGGCGGGTTCTCTGAGCGCGGCGGACCTGTAACCTCAGCGACACCCAAGGGCTTCCCTGCCTTCGGATCGGATACGCCTATCCCGCCCTCCAGGGCCGACCAGATGCGACTAACCGCGACCCGCCAGGAGGGAGCGCGGTCCGACAGATACCGAATTGCCGCGGCTGCGGACGGCCTGTTTCTGACGGGCCTTTCGCAGCCGCGGCGGGGTCTCGAGGCGTTCAGACGGGAAGCGGGGGTGTATGGGAATCGAACCCACTGGGGGCGTTGTTCACACCCCCAACTGGTTTTGAAGACCAGTGCAGGGATTCAGCAGGGTGGAACAGCAAGGTTCCAAGGCCAACGTCACATTCTCACTGCCCCGGTGGGCTTATGCCTTGAGGGCGCGCTGGACTGCCTGACGGCTCAGGCCCAGTCTCCGTGCGATCTGCGTCTTGTTCAGTCCCCGTCCGAACATCTCCCGGATCTCGTCCCGCCGCGAGGGGGCACCAGCGCCGGGACTTGGTAGCCCCCGGACCTGACCAATCTCCGCCGCCGAAAAGACATGCACCAGGAGGTTAGCGGCGAAACCCCGCCCAGGCCGAGTTGATCGACCGGCTCGAAGAGACGCTCGGACGACCCGGGTGACCAGGAGGAATCGCCTCGTTCCCACATCTCCCGGAGTCTTGTAGGGCACGCACTGCGTGCCGGTTTTTGCGTTGCGAACTGGCACGCAGTGCGTGCCCTACGGGGTGGTCGCCTTCCCCGGGCCGGGGCCCGTCAGAACACTCCGAAGAACAGGCGTTGGATGTCGAGGGTGATGACGTACAGGAACAGGAGGAGGATCAGGGCCAACCCGACCCACATGGCGGCGGCGAACAGCCGCTCGGGGACCGGCCGGCCGAGCACCTTCTCGATGATCAGGAACACCATGTGCCCGCCGTCGAGCACCGGGATCGGCAGGAAGTTCACCACCGCCAGGTTCACCGAGATCAGCCCCAGGAACAGCAGGAACTGCCAGAAATCCTCCCCCGCGATCTTGTACGAGACGGTCGCGATGGTCAGCGGGCCGCTCATCGTCCGGGTGGACACCCGGCCCCGCACCATCGCGTACAGATTCATGTAGATGTCCTTGACGAACCGCACCGTCCGGTACGCCCCCAACCCGATCGCGTCCGCGATCCCGTCCGCCTTCTGCTCCAGGAAGTCTTCCGCGAACACCAGGCCGCGGTCGGGCAGCCCCCAGGTCGGGTCGGGACGGCCCCGCAGGGTCACCTCCCGGACCTCCTCCCCGTGCTTCACCCGCAGGTCGATTTCGTACGGCGGGACCCCCTGGAACGCGGCCTCGACCGCCCCCCACTGGTGCGGCTTGATCTCCTTCCACTCCCCGGGTTTCGTGTTCCCGTCGGGGTCCAGTGCTTTGAGCCGGACGGCGGTGATCAGGTCCTCCGGCTGGAGCCCGGCCTCGGCGGCCGGCGTCCCCGCGGCCGGCGCGCTGCTCACCACCGCCTCGACCCAGTACGCCAGCCCCAGCCCGTCCACCGGGACCGGACTGTTCGGGTGCTGGAGGGCCGTACGGTTGTATTGCACGGAAGAGTCATACTTCAGGGTCAGCGGCACCGGCTTGTCGGTGTGCTCCGCCTCCACCACCCGGAGGACGACCAGGTGGACCTCCAGCCCGGCCCGCTTCTCGGGCGGGAACTCCCCGGCCCACCGCCGCAATTCGAACGGGAGCAGGACCGGGTCGAGCGGGCGGACCGCGTCGTCCGGCTTCGCGTCCGGCGGCCGCTTCCCGTCGGCCACGAACCACCGCCGCTTGCCGGCCGCGTCGGTCACCCGGACCTCGACGATCCGGTCCCCCTGGGCGGTCGGCTCGGCCCCCACCGGCACCGCCTGCACCACGACCGCGTCCGGGTGATCCGCCCGGACCGCCGCTACTTTCCCCATCCGCATCCGCAGCCCGAGGTCGGCCCGGAAGACCGGCGGGACGGTGATCGCGGTCGGCCCGGCGCCGTCCGGCTGCCCCTTCCGCAGGACGTGGAACGTGACCGGCCTCTCGGCCAGATCGACCATCCGGCGGTAGTAGTCGTTGAAGTCCGGCTTCCCCTTGTCGTGCCGGTCCGGCGCGAGCGGGGTCACCTCCGCCGGGTTGGCCGGGTCGGTCATCGCGACGATCCGGTCGCCCTGCTCGAACCGCGGGTCGGCCGCGGCCGCCGGGCTCCCCGGGACCACCGGCCGGATCGACCGCTTCTTCGACTCCACGAGGGTCAGCCGGGCCGGGGCGGCAACGCCCAGCTGCGGGAACGGCACCCCCTCGGCCCGGATCGGCTCGACCGCCGTCGTGACCGGAATCGGCTTCCCGTCCGGCCCGACCCGCTCGATCTCCACCGGGACCGCCTCCCCCTTGGAGGAGCTCATCACGACCGAGCGGATGTCGTTGAAGAACGGGTTGTGCCGCCGGCCGATCAGCTTGATGTCGTCCCCGGTCCGGAGCCCGGCCCGCCAGGCGGCGCTGCCGCTCTCCACCGTCCCGACGGTCGCCGGCTTCTCCTGCACCCCGTGCAGGTACGCGCCCACGAAGCAGGCCATCCCGAAGATCACGTTCATGATCACCCCGGCCGAGATGATCAGCATCCGCTGGCCGACCGACTTGTTCTTGAAGCTCCGGGGGTCGCGGTCGTCGTCGTCCGGGTCGCCGTCCGGGGTGCTCTCCCCGGTCCCCTCGCCGACCATGCTCACGTACCCGCCGAGCGGGATCACCCCGAGCATGTACGTCGTCTCACCCCACTTGTACGAGCAGAACGGGACCGCCGGGCCGAACCCGATCGAGAACGTCTTGACGTGGACGTCGCACGACTTGGCCGCCAGGAAATGGCCGAGCTCGTGGATGAAAATGATGAACCCGAGGCCGAGCACGACTTTCACCGTGTCGACCGGGTCGAGGTAGACGCAGACGAGGGCGACCACGACCGCCGTGATGACCATCGAGACCAGGTTCTGCCGCAGCCACGCCTTCAGGGCGGAGACCTCGGCGTGGTGGTCCGGCTGGCCGCTGTTCGGGTCGATCGGGCCGGGAGAAGCAATGTCGCTCATGGCGTTGGGTTCGGTGTTCGGGTGGGGGTCCAGCGGTCCGCCTCCTTGCGAGCCCACCGGTCGAGGGCGAGGAGCACCTCGAGCGACGGGGCCGGGTCATAGTCGTGTGAATCGAGTACCGCCCGGCAGCACCGGGCAATGTCCAGAAAGCCGAGCCCGCCGGCCAGGAACCGGCCCACCGCGGCTTCGTTCGCGGCGTTTAACACTGCCCCGCAGGTGCCCCCTCGGGCGGCCACCTCGAACCCCAGGTCGAGGGCCCGGAATGTGTCCCGGTCCGGCTGCTCGAACCGCAGGGCGGACAGGGCCTGCCAGTCGAGCCGCTTCGCCGGGCCGGGCACCCGGTCGGGATACAGCAGGGCGTACTGGATCGGCAGCCGCATGTCCGGCGGGGAGAGCTGGGCGAGGACCGACCCGTCGACGAACTCGACGAACGAGTGGACGACGGACTCCGGGTGGATGATCACCCCGATCTGCCCCGGGGCGAGGCCGAACAGCCACCGGGCCTCGACCACCTCCAGGGCCTTGTTCATCAGCGTGGCCGAGTCGACTGTGATCTTCGGCCCCATCTGCCACGTCGGGTGCTTGAGCGCCTGGGCCGGGGTCGCGCCTTCCAGCTCCGCCGCCGCCTTCCCCCGGAACGGCCCGCCGCTGCCGGTCAGAACGACCCGGGCGACGTCCGCGGCGGCGTACCCGGTCATGGCCTGGAAGACCGCCGAGTGCTCGCTGTCGACCGGGAGCAACCGCGCCCCGCGCCGCGCCGCCAGGTCGGTGACCAGCGGGCCGGCGACGACGAGCGTTTCTTTGTTCGCCAGGGCGACCGTCTTCCCCGCCTCCAGCGCGGCCCAGGTCCCGTTCAGCCCGGCCGCCCCGACCACCGCGGACACGACCACGTCGACGGCCGGGTCGGTCACCAGCCTCGCGACCCCGTCCTCCCCGCCCAGCAGTTCGGTCTCGCGGGGGAAGAAGGCCCGGTCGGCGGCGCGGAACGCGACCGGGTCGCAGAGGACGGCGTACCGCGGGCGGAATGCCCGGCACTGGTCGGCGAGCTGCTCCCACTTCGAGTGGGCGGCGAGGCCGACGAGCTCGAGGCGGTCGGGCAGGCGCCGGACGACGTCGAGCGTGCTCGTCCCGATCGACCCCGTGGACCCCAGCACGGCGACCCGCTTCGGCCGGCCGGTACTCGGGGCGGGGATGGGGGTCACGCGGCACCGGGGGCGGAAAGTCGGCCCCGGGCACGGACGTGGCTCGGGGAACAGGACATCGGGAATTGTATGACCCGCGTGAAGGGAGTCGCAAGCCGGACTGATTTGGGAGAAGGCCGAGGACCTCGGGGAGCGTATCGGGCGACCTTGCTCGACCCCGAATCGACCGGCACGTTGCCCGGGCGGTGCCGTCTCAATCGCTCCAGCGCAATCACCACCGCCACATCCTGACAGACCGCGGCAACATGTCCCTGGGTAATAGTTTGTGGCGGCCTTACTGCCGCCGCACAGAATCGTTCGCCCGGGGCGATCGGCCGCCGCGCTGTTGGGGCGGCGGATGCGTTGCCCGCACCCGGCCCGGCGACCGCGGGTCCGGCTCCCGGACCGCCCGACCGGTTACGCCCCAACGTAAACGGGGGGCTCGTGCCCCCCGCTCGTCAAGAACCGGCTCTCGGTTCGCTCACTTCAGCAGAAAGGTCGCCCCGAAGTAAACGGCGACCATGATCATGACGGCGGCGGCGATCAGGCCGATCGTGCCGAACCCGGCTCCCCTCCGCTCCGCCGGCTCGTCGTCCGCCCACCCGGCCAGCTCCCCCCGGGTGGCGACCCGGGCAGCGGGCTTCGGGGTGTCGAGCGGGGTGGCCGTGGCAACCGCGCCGGTGTCGATCTCTTCGGCGATCGGGGGCAACTGGAACGACGCCCGGCTGGGCAGGTTCGGGCCGCGAGCCGGGGGCGGGGTCCGGGCGGCCGGGTTTGCCTTCGTCCCGGGGTGTGAGCCCGGCGGGGGGTTGATCTTCACCCCGGGGTGCGACACGGGCGGGTTTTGGGTCTTCACGCCCGGGTGCGAGCCGGGGGGGGCCGCCGGGTTCGTCCTCGCCCCCTGCTGTTGGCCGCCCACGCCCACTCGCGTCGGCAGACCGGGCATCTTCGGCCCCGATTTGAAGCCGGTCCCCGTCCCGTTCGTCCGGTTTAGCCCGGCTATCGCCACCCGCCCGGACCCGGCCTGCGGGAGACCGCCGGGGATCGTATTCATGTCGCCGAGGAACGGCTCCAGGGCCTCGACCAGCTCATCACACCCGGTGTACCGCTCTTCCGGGACCTTGCCCATCAGCCGCTTGACGACCGCCACCAGCCCGTCCGGGACGTCCGGCGCCAGCTCCTGAATGTCCATCGGGTCCTTGGACTGGTGGGCCATCATCTTCTCGACCGCCGACCCTTCCGGGAAGGGCACCCGGCCGGTCAGGCAGTAGTACAGGACGCAGCCGAGGCTGTACTGGTCGCCGGCCGGGGTCCGGTTGGTCGGCTCCATAATCGACTCGGGGCTGGCACAGTCGAGCCCGCTGGTCAGGGTGTTCGCGGTGGACATGGTGTCGACCAGCGACTCGCCCTCGTTTTCGACCAGGAGGCACCCGATCCCGAAGTCGAGGATGCGGGCCTGGTTGTCCGGCCCGACCATGATGTTCGACGGCTTGAGCAGGCCGTGGAATAGATTGTTCTGGTGGGCAACCATGAGCCCCTGGGCGACCTGGACCGTGTACAGGGCGGCGAGCTGGGGGGAGAGTTTACCCGTCTGCTGGACGAGCCCTTCCAGCGTGGTCCCCTCGATCAGCGGCCAGACGAGGTAGTGCAGCCCGCCGGCCGTGCCGACGTCCATGAACGGGACCACCGCGGGGTGGGTGAAGTTGGCGAACGACCGGGTCTGGCGGCGGGCCAGCCGGACGTTCCACATGCTCCGCCGCGGGAGGACTTTGATCGCGTACAGGTTGGCGTCGTTCTTCGAGCTGGCCCGGTACACCTGGCCCATGCTCCCCTGGCCGATCGCGTCGAGCAGGACGAACGGCCCGAGGACGAGCCCCTGGCTCTTGCCGTTCAGAATCCGCTCGGCCTGGAACACGGTCAGGGTGCCCTGGTCGACCAGGTATTCGGCGAGGGCGGGGGCCTCGGCCCGGGGGTTCCGTTTCAGGAACTCGCCGACGATCGCGTCGAGCGGGCCGCGGTCGATCAGCCCGCTCCGGCGGAGATCCCAGACGAACCATTCGCAGGCGCCGAGGTCACTGGTCACCATGAGCGTATCCTTCGAGGTAGTCGAGTCGCGCACGCCTGCGAGGTCGGGCGCCGGGCCGGGCGGGTGCAGTGGTCCAGGTCTCGGGACGGGCAGTCGAACTCCGTCCGGCCACGCGGCGTCGTGGGCTCACAGAAAATTAGGACGGGTTTCGGGCCTGTCAAACTCCTACGCTCCCGTTTTCAGCCCCAACCCGACCCGCTATCCTGTTCAGAACGAACGGTATAGGTGGCGAGCTCGTGGGCGGAGGACGGGGTAGAGGGTTGTGAGGGAGTGAGGTGAGGAGGTGAGGAGGCGATCGGAACCCCTCACTCCTCCCTGGTGCCTTCTCCCCCTTCCTTTTCAGAGCAAGGGGGTCAGGTTCTTCTCAACCTCACCACCCCACTACCCCCGCCCCGCAAACCCGCTACCCCGTGACGTCGCCACCCCCACTACAACGGAATCCCCATGCCTCTCGACCCATACGTCTCCTGTCCTTGCGGCAGCGGCAAGAAGTTCAAGTGGTGCTGCGCGTCGTATTACGCCCAGGTCGAAAAGGCGTTCGAGCAGGACCGGCAGGGCCAGCACGAGACCGCCCTGGGCACCATCCGGGAGCTGACCAAGACCCACGCCGCCCAGCCGGCCGTCTGGGGGTACTACGCCCAATTCCTGTACAACCTCGGGCAGATGCAGCAGACCGAGACCGAGCGGAACTCGCTCGTCGAGCAGGCCGAGGAAGCACTATCGCAGGCCCTCAAGCTGAACCCGAATTTCGGGATGGCCCACTTCCTCCGGGGCATGTTCCGGCAGAACGAAGGCGAGCTGATCGGCGCGCTCATGCTCTTCCGGAAGGCGGCGGACGGGTACGACCCCGAGGCGCACGACCAGCTGGCCCACGTCCACGAGCTGATCTTCCGGAACGAGCTGATGCTGAACCGCCCGGTCGCCGCCCGCGCGGCCCTGGAGCGGACGGTCCACTTCACCCCCGGCGACCCGGAGGTCCGCGAGCAGTTCGAGGGCCTGTTCGGGGACCAGTCCCGGCTCCCGCTCGCCGCCCGCAAGAAGTACACCTTCCGGCCGACGGCCAAGCCGGTGTCCGCCGAGGCCGCGACCGGCCGACTGTCAGACGTCCGCAAGGCGTACGAGGCCCTCACCCAGCAGACCCCGGACGACCCGGCCGCGTGGTTCAACCTCGGGGTCGCGCTGGCCTGGCTCGGGGAGCAGCCGAAGGCGGTGGAGGCCCTGAACAAGTCGGTCGAGCTCGAAACCGACGACTACCGGGCCGAGGAGGCAGCTGCGCTGGCCGAGGTGCTGCGGTGCGGGCAGGGGATGGAGAACGACGCGGACTACCTCGAACACGGGTTCTTCCTCCCGATCCGTGATCCCGGCCCGGTCATGCAGTGGCTCCAGGAAATGAGTCAGAATCGCCGGCTGCTCGGGGTGCAGCAGGACCGGGAGGCCGGGACGATGTCGGCGATGGTGGTGGAGGAGCTACCGAGCTTGCTCGCGGTCGGCAGCACCACCCTGGCGAGGGTGGTCGCCAAGATGACCATCGCCCAGGGGGTCGTCCGGCTCTGGCACCCGGACCGGGAATCGGTGGCGAAGATCGCGGATGAGGTGCGGACGCGGGTGAACCTGGCTATCGAGCAGCCGGTCGAGACGACCACTCCGGTGAACTTCGGCGACGTCGCGCTCGAAGCCCTGGCGTACCCGACCCAGACGTCGGACCTCACCCAGGCGGAAGAAAAGCTGCGGGACCGGGCCCGGCACTTCTTCGAGGAGGTGTGGACCCACCGCCCGCTGAAGTCGCTCGGCGGGAACACCCCGCTCGACGCGGTCGGCAGCTCGCTCATGCGGAAGCGGGTGTTCGGGGCGGTGAAGTTCGTGGCTGACTGCTTCGCGGGGCTGGTCCCGCACAAGCGGATCGGCGAACAGGTCGTCCCGATGGATGTCTACGATTTCGCCAACCTCCGGCACAAGCTAGGGTTGGAGTACGTCAGCGCCCCGCCGCCGGACGTAAAGGTGCCGGTCGAAGCCCCTGTCCCGGCACAAAAGACTCCCGACGCTTCCCGGACGGCCGAACCGGTCAAGCGGGAGATCGCCGCCATGAACGCGGCGGAGCTGGCCGGGTTGGACGTGGCGGCCCTGTCGTCGGACGAGCTCGAACAGGCGATGCGGGCCGCGCTGAAGCTGGACGCCCGCGAGCTGGCGGTCGCGTTCGCCCGGGCCGGGGTACTCAAGCCGTTCGACCCGGCCAAGCCGGACCGCTACCCGCTGTACGCGACAGCGATCACCGGGGCGGCGGCCGAAGGTGACACGGCGAAAGCGATTGAGCTCGCCGAGCAGGGCGAGAAATACGACGCCGAACACAACAGCGGGAACCGGGCGGTCGAGTTCGGCCTGAAGCGCGCCCAGCTGTTCGTGAAGGTGAAGGACGTGAACGGGGCGGCGGCCGCGTTCGACGGACTGATCGCCAAACACCCCGACGAGGGCAAGTTCTACACGACGGCGGCGGAGGAGATGCTGCGGTTGAAGAACGGGGCGAAGGCGCTTTATTTCGCCGAGAAGGGGCTGGCCAAGGCCCGGGAGACCGGCAACCGCGACCTGGAGGGACACTGCCAGGAGCTACAGGCCGCCGCCACGAGGGCGACCTGATCGCGACGGTGTAAGTCGTTGCACCTTCAAACGGCCGGGCAATCCCGGCCGTTCTTCTCTATATGAGAAGGTTTTCGGCGAACAATACGAATGAGTGGAGTGTCACTCCGGACAGAGTTCCCGACCGCTGGTGATCGGCGGGGCCGTTCAGCCCGGCCCGGTAGGGAGTCCGATGCGCACCAACCTCAGCAAACTGTTCCTCGCGGTCGTGGTGGCGCTCGCGCTGGGGTTCTGGACCGCCCCGGCCGCGGAGGCGGGGTGGCGGACCACCCAGCCGACGGCCGCCACCCGGGAACCGCGAACTGATGCCCCGCAGCGTGACCCGGTGATCGGGGTCCTGGCGATCATCGCCGGGGTTGCCGTGTTCGTCTTCCTGGCGTGGGTCGCCGTCCGCATCGGCGATTCCGGCCGGTAAGGCGTCCGGCAGGTGAAAGCCGACCCGCCGAGTGGTCTTGTGGCACAGGTCTCCAGACCTGTGTGGCTGCACAGGTCTGGAGACCTGTGCCACAAGACCTCCAGCCCGACCGGCCCGTTCTCGTGGGTGAGTTTTCACCCGCCTCTCGCCAAAAACCGCTTCGTAGGGCACGCACTGCGTGCCGGGTCGCCGCAAACACCGGCACGCAGTGCGTGCCCTACGAAGCGGTTCGCACCTCACCTCACCCGAAGCACTTCCATCGTGCTCGCGAGGGTGTTTTTCCCGGGCGAGTACGGATCACCTCGTAAGAATACAGCGATCCAACCGGGCACCGGCCTCCGCGAGAATCCCATGAACCCGAGCCAGCCGGGTCGCCATGAAGCCCGCGTTCTCATGCCGATCGGCGACGCAACCGAGGCAATGGACACCCTCTACCCGTTCTTCCGGGTGGCCGAGGACGGCTACAAGATGGTGGTCGCCGGCCCGAAGGTCCGCAAGTACCACATGGTCCTGCACGAGGTCCCGCCGGCGGCGATGATCCCGTGGGACATCACCGAGGAGCGGCCGGGATACCACATCCAGGCCGAGGTCGCGTTCAAGGACGTCGACCCGGCCGAGTACGCCGGGCTGTTCGTGTCCGGCGGCCGGGCCCCGGAGTACCTGCGCTACGACCAGGACCTGCTCCGGATCACCCGGCACTTCTTCGAGACGAACAAACCCGTGGCCGTCGTCTGCCACGGGATCGAGATCGTCAGCGCGGCCGGGGTGATCCGCGGCCGGACGGTGACGACCGTCGCCAAGTGCTCCCTCGACGCCGAGCAAGGCGGGGCCGCCTACGTCGACCAAGCGGTCGTCGTGGACGGGAACCTCGTCACCGCCCGCACCTGGCACGACTACGCCCCGTTCATGCGGCAGTTCATGAGCATGCTCCAGGCCGGCGGCCGGTAGAGTCGGGCGGTCGGCACCCTCCGGAGGGGCGGCTACTGTCAAAGACAACCATCCCGGATCGCGTAGACGGGGTCGAAAGCACTGATAGGAGCCCGCCGCTCCGCGGCGGATTCCGCCGTTTATTCAGTGGCGATGACGGTTCTGCGGGACGCAAAGCCGCCGCGGAACGGCCGGCTACCATCAGGCCAACGGCCGGTTATGCCGGGTGAGACCCACCGAGCGCTGCCGTGACGCCTCCGCTTGAGACCGGCCCCTCGGACCCGACCACCCCCGGCCGCGGATATGGCCCCGGCCCGACCGCCGCGTCCCCCTCTGGCGAGGCCGGCCGCGGTTCGACGTGCGGGGCGAAGAGGAAGTAGAAGACCGGGACCACGAACAGGGTCAGGGCGGTCGAGCTGAACAACCCCCAGACGATCACCGTCGCCAGCGGCCGCTGGACGTCCGACCCGAGCCCGGTCGCCAGCGACGCCGGCAACAGCCCGAGGATCGCCACGACCGCCGTCATCAAAATCGGCCGGAGCCGTTCCTGCGCGCCGCGGACGATCGCCTCCCGGAGATCCAGCCCGGCCTCCCGCAGGGCGGTCACGCCCCGGACCATCAGCACCCCGTCCATGATCGCGATCCCGAACAGGGCGCAGAACCCGACCCCGGTCGACACGTTCACGTGCATCCCCCGCATCTCCAGGGCGATCACCCCGCCGACGCACGCGAACGGCACCCCGAGCAGGACCAGGACCGCGGCCCGGAACGACCCGAAGGTGAGCAGGAGCATCCCGAACAGGAGCCCGACGGTGAGCGGGATCAGGTAGGTGAAGTGCTTCCGGGCCCGGTCCAGGTTCTCGAACATCCCGAGCCACCCGACCTTGTACCCGCGGGGAACCGACGGGCCGATTTCGGCATCGAACTTCGCCTGGGCGTCCTTCACGAACCCGCCTTGGTCGCGGCCGACGATGTCGCACCGGACGGTCACCCGCCGCCGGCCGCTTTCCCGGGCGATTAGGGTCTGGCCGTCCGCGATATCGATCTGCGCGACCGCCGCCAGCGGGACCGGCTGGCCGTCGGCCGTGTACACCGGGAGCCGGCCGATCGCCGCGACGGACTCCTTCGCCCGCCGGTCCAGCCGGGCGACGATGTCGAACCGCCGGTCCCCCTGGTACAAGATCCCGACCGGCTCCCCGCCGATCGCCATGTTCACCAGCTTGGCCACGTCCTCGATCCGGACGTTGTACCGGGCGCACAACTGCCGGTCCGGGCGGATCACCAGCTGGGGCTGCGGCCCCTCCTGCTCGATACTCACGTCCTGGCTGCCCGGGACCGCCTTCAGCAGGTCGACCGTCCGCCGGGCGAGGCCGAGGAGGACGTCCGAGTCCGGCCCGGAGAACTCGACCGCCAGGTTCGCGGACGTCCCGTTCGTGTCCTCGGTCACGCTGTCGATGATCGGCTGGGTGAAGTTGAACCGGGTGGTCGGGAACTCCTCCCGGTACCGCTTCCCGAGGGCCGCGAGCAGCTCCTGTTTGGTCCGGAACTGGGTCCACAAGTCCCGCCCCCGGGGGCCGATCATCATCTCCACCCGGCTGGGCGGGAACGGGTCGGTCCCGTCGTCGTTCCGCCCGGCCTGGACGATCGCGAACCTCACGTCCGGGAACTCCAGGGCGATCTCCCGGAGCCGCCGGCCGTACTCGCTGGTCTGCTCCAGGGAGGTCCCCTCCGGGAAGTTCGCCCGGACCCAGATCACCCCCTCGTCCATGTACGGGAGGAACTCGAACCCGAGCTTCGGGAGCACCCGCAGCGCGACCGCCGCCACCCCGCAAACGACCACCGCGACCACCAGCCACCGCACCCCCAGGAGCGCCCGGAGGGCCGCCGCGTAGGCCGGCCGGGCGAGCCTGAGGACCGGGTTTTCCCACTCGTGGTAGCCGTGCCGAAACAGGAGCGTCGCCAGGACCGGGACCACGAACAGGGCGAACAGGAGAGACCCGCCGAGGGCGTACACCATCGTCAGGGCCATCGGCCGGAACAGCAGGCCCTCGATACTCGAGAGCGAGAGCAAGGGGAGATACGCGACCCCGACCATCAGGACCGAGAAGAACACCGGCCGCTCCATCTCCCGGGTGGCGGCCAGGACGACGGCCGGAACATTCAAGCGCGGAACGCGGAACGCGGAACGCGGGACGGAAGAAACACCTTCCCCGTTCGGCTGGTTGTCTTCGTTCCGCGTTCCGCGTTCCGCGTTCCGCGCTTCTTCCGTCGCTTCGCCGAGCCGGCGGGCGATGTTCTCGGCCACGATCACCGCCCCGTCCACGATGATCCCGAAGTCGATCGCCCCGATCGACAGGAGCCCGATCGGGATGTCGGTCAGGTACATCAGGAGGAGGGCGGCCAAGAGGGCGAACGGGATGGTCGCGGCGACGAGCAGGGCGGTCGACGGGCGGCCGAGGAACAGGAGCAGGACGAGGACGACCAGCGTCACCCCGAGAAGCACGCTGTGGGCGACGGTGTGCAGGGTCGCGTCCACCAGGTACTGGCGGTCGTAGAACGAGACGACCCTGACCCCCGGCGGAAGGGCGGGCGACTCGTTCAGCTCCGCCACCGCCTCCTGGACCCGAGCGAGGACCTGCGACGGGTTCTCCCCCCGGCGGAGCAGGACGATCCCCTCGACCCCTTCCCCCGCCCGGTCCTTACTGAAGATCCCGTTCGGGGTTTTCGGGTCCGGGCCGATGGCGGCGATGTCCCGCAGGTACACCGGCGTCCCGGCAACCGACTTCACGAAGATCCCTTCGAGTTGGCGGGCGTTCTCCACCAGCCCGCCGCCCCGGACCACCAGGGACATGCTCCCCCGGCGGACCACGCTCCCCCCGGCCGCCGTGTTGTTCTTCTTGACCGCGTCCTCGACGTCCGCGAACGTGATCCCGTACCGGTCGAGCTGGGCCGGGTAGAAGGTGACCGCCAGCTGCTTCTGGTACCCCCCGAAGTTGGCGCACTCGGCCACCCCCGGGACCCGCAACAGGCGGCGGGTGACCACCCAGTCGTTCAGCTCCCGGAGCTCCATCAGGTCGTGCGTCCCGTCCGACGCCAGCTGGTACCGGTACACCTCCCCGTAGGCGGTGGCGAGCGGGCCGAGCTGGGGCTGGACGCCGTCCGGGAGGGTGACGTCGTTGAGCTTCTCGGCCACCCGCTGCCGGGCCCAGTACGCCTCCGTCCCCTCCTCGAAGATCATCTGGACGACCGACAGGCCGAAGATGGTCCGGGACCGGACGACCTGGACCCGGGGGGTCCCGAGCATCGCGTTCTCGATCGGGATGGTGATCTGTCGTTCGACCTCCTCGGGGGCCCGCCCGGGGTAGGTGGTGATGACCTGGACCATCTGGGAGGAGATGTCCGGGTACGCGTCCACCGGCTGGCGGCGGAACGCGTACACCCCGGCCCCGGCGACGGCCGCAGCGAGGACCAGAACGACCCACCGCTTGCGGAGGGCGAGCTCGATCAGCGTGGCGATCACGGGCCCACCCCCGCCGAACCGGGAGGCGCGGGCCCGCCGGCGGCCGCGACGATGAACGGCTTGAGCAGCACCGCCCCTTGCCCCAGCACCCGGTCCCCGGGCCGGACCCCGGCCAGGACCTCGATCTCGGCCCCGCGGACCTCCCCGACCCGGACCTCGGTCACCCGCCACGTGTCCGGGGCGTCCGCCCCGACCAGCACGTAGTCGGCCCGGCCGACGTGGACCACCCCCTCGGCCGGGACGAGCAGGGCGTCCCGGGCGTCGGTCCCGAGCCCGATCTCCGCGAACATGCCCGGCCGGAGCTGGTCTTTCAGGTCGTCGACCGTGAACAGTACCCGGAGCGACCGTCGTTCCTTCGAGACGACCGGGGCGATGCTCTGGACCCGGCCGGCGAACACCTGGTCCGGGATGCCGAAGAACCGGGCCTGGCACCCCTGCCCGACCTTCACCCGGCCGAGGTAGGTCTCGGGGACGTCGGCCATGACGATGTCCACGTCCGAGGTGACCGAGGCGAGCATGGCCGGGTCGAGCCCGGCCTGCTGGAGGAGGCGGGCGGCGGCGGCCTCGTTCCGCTGGGCCACCCGGACGGCGCTTTCGGCCTCGTACACATCCTTGCGGCCCTGGATCTGGACCTGGATCAGGTTCGCCCGCTCGGTAGACAGGGTCGCCTTCGGGTCGGTCCCGGCCTCGACCGTCTTGACCAGCCGGTCGACCACCTCCTGCTGGGCCTTCAGCTTGGCTGCGGCCAGCTCCCGGACGGCCGCCAGCTGGGTCCGGGTAAAGGCGATGTCGGCGATCGCCTTCTGCCAGTCGGTGTAGGCGGTCAGAACTTCCGGGGTGTTGAACTGCCAGTAGTCGCCCCCGACCCCGCCCGCGGCGGCCCCGGCGACCGCCATGTGTCCGGGGGTGCTCCCGTGCTCCCGGCCGCCACCCGGGCGGAGGCTGGCGGCCACCGTCCCGGTGACGATCAAGACGGGGCTGGAGAGCCGGGTCGGGTGGACGGCGACGATCTGGATCCTCCGGCCCAGCGGGGTGGCGGGGTCGATCCGGACCAGCCCCGGGCCGACGGCCTGGACGGCCGCCGCGGCGGCCGATTCCCGGTCGTCGGCGGCCACGTCGGGCCGGGTGACCGGGACGACCAGGAGATACGCCAGGGCCGCGACGGTCGCGGCGAGGGCGGCCACGAATTGCCCCGCGTCCCAGACCCGCGCCCACACGGACTGGCGGGCGGGGTCGGGCGGCGGGGCCGGGTGGGTGTTGCTCGATGGCGTCATGGCAACGGGAGTGATCGATCGTGGGAGCACGGCCGTTCCGGCTGCTCTTTAGTGAACATATGAACGGAGGCAGGCGGGGCCCCGCTCCAGTCCCGAAAGGCGCGGATCGCGTGCCGGGTTTTCGAGGGCGAGGACGGACACCGAACACGCCCGACAGGACCCGGGCACGCGGCGCGTCCAGCAAGATTATGCCACGACGCTGTCCAACAGGCCGATACCGTTCCGGGAACGCGATCGGAACAGGACGCCGACCGGCGGGGGCGTGATTGCCGACCGGTGCCAACGCCCCGACCGGGTCGCGCGGGCATAGTTTCCCCGGACACCCCGGTTTCCGTCCGGACGGACGTGACCTCTTTCGACCCAGAGTTCGCTCATGTCGTCGGCCCGGTCCGCGGTTCTTGTCGCATTGATTGTTTGTTCCTGCGCGACGACGGCTTCCGCCGGAAACGACACGAGACGAGCCGGCACCGCCCGGACGGGGTGCCCGGCGTGGCGGCCGTGCGGCCCCGGAGAGACTTGGGGCGGGAACCGGTTCATCCCGCAGGGCGGGTACGGGGTGGACTTCCGCCCGGCGTGCCAGCGGCACGACGACTGCTACGACACCCCCGGCGCCCGCCGGAAGGACTGCGACCGGCAGCTGCTCAAGGACATGAACAGGATCTGCGAATCTTCCAGCAACCCGCGGGGGTGTAACCGCCGGGCGCGGATGTTCTACATCTCGGTGCGGCTGTTCGACGGTTCCTCGATGGAGAAGTGAGGGCTCTGCCCCGAGGAGCGGTGGTTCGTTGAAAGTGGCCCGCCGCTCCGCGGCGGTCCTGGCATGGCGCACTCTCACTTCGCGGGGATCTCGTTCAGGGTGTACGCCCCTGTTGGGTGGACCAACGTCTCTCCCGCCGCCGACCGGACGCCGGCCGCGGTGATCAGATAGACCCGGTCTGTCACCAGCGGGGCGGTCGTTAGCTCCGCGCTGAGGCCGTCGGCCGCGACACGGACCCGCTCCACCTTCACGGCGGTGCGGTCAAGCTCCGGCGAGCCGTAGGCGCCGGTATATTCGTAGCGGTATTGCTCCAGCCGGTACGAGGCGGGGTTGCCGGCGGTCGCCGCGTCCACCGGGGCTGTGAACACGACCCGGAACCCGCCCGGCCGGGCGTGGATCGACTGCATCTCGAACGGCATCTTGCCAGTGAAGTCGATGCCGAACAGCGCCCCGCGGTCGGGCTGGGCCATCCACCCCGGCTCGGTGATCCCGCCGACGTACAGCCGGCCCCGCGGGTCGAACGCCAGACTCACCGGCCCGAGCAAGCCCTTCCCCCAGAACGGGAAACACGCCCCCTGGTACACCCCGTTCACCTGTTCGACGTTCGCGCGGACGATCGCCCCGCCGAACATCAGCTCGGCCATGAAGAACTGCCCGGCGAACGGCCCGAACTTGCCGCCCGTGTTGTCGTAGGCGACCCCGTTGATCGACCGCGCCCAGCCGTAGGGCACCCAGACCGTCGGCTTGCCGGCCGGCTTCGTCGTGTGCTGTTTCTGGGCCCGGTTCGGCCACCCGTAGAACCGCCCCTCGTCCACGTGGCAGAGCTTGTTCGTCGCCACCCAGTCGCCCTGGTTGTCGGTGAAGAACACCTCTCCGCCCGGCCCGGCGCACCATCCGAGCGGGTTGCGGAGGCCGAACGCGACCTCCTCCGGCGGCTTCCCGGGGCTGAGCCGGAGCACCCCGCCGGACCCGGGCATCGTGGTGTTGGCATACGGGGCATAACTGAGGACGAACCGGCCCAGCTTGTCGTGTACCAGACCGTAGGCCATGTCGTAGGTGTCGGCCACTCCGTGCGGCAGGGCGAGGACGCGGTCGAACCGGTCGGCCGGACTCGTGCGGCTCGAATCCGCGATCTTCGTCAGGTTCCGGCGGTGGAGGACGTACAGGCCGTCGTCCTCGGCCAGCATCGACAGGGCGTCCTGGTACAGCCCGCGGCCGTAGTTCTCGAACCGGGCGTCGCGGCCATCGCCGGTCGGGTCGCGGAGGGCGAACAGCTCCCCGGTCTTGAGCGACGCGACGAACACCTGCCCGTCGCGCGGGCGGACGGCCACCGCCGCGGGCATGATGCGGTCCTCGCCGGAGATCGTCTTCGGCCGCGGGTAGGCGATGGCCCGGTAGCCGGGGCGGACGAGCGACCCCTCCGCGGCGTCCGCGAACGTGATCGCCTTCCCGTCCCACGCCGGGGCCGGTCGGGCCGGCGGGAGGTCGTACCGCACCATGACGGCGGCCGTTCGTTCCGCGTTTGGGGTGATCTTGGCCGTGTGGACCTGGTCCGTCGAGTTGAACTGGGCATCGCCAACCGACGCAACGACGGTCGTCTTGCCCGACGCGAGCACCCGGCTTCCCAGTTCAACCGCAATCCCCTTCGGAAGCCCGGTCAGATGGACTTCTCGCGTCAACCGACGACCCGCCCTGTCAGTCACGAGACGGAGCGTGTCCTGGACGCCCACGGTTTCGCCGCCGAAGCGCAGCTGCCAGCGGACGCGGGCCCCGTCCGGGAGCCGGTCGTAGCCGAGCAACGTCCGTTCGGTGGGAGCCTCGGGCGCGCCGCGGCCGAGCAGCTGGAGGGTGGGTGGCGCGGTGAGGTCGGTCGCCTTACCGGTGGCAAGGAACTGGCGCACCCGTCCTTGCACGTTCCGGAGGACCTGACCGCCGGTGAAGAGGGTGTGCGGCCCGCCCGCCGCGAGATCGTAGACCACGAGGTCGTGGTCCGCTGAGAGCAGGCAGATGCTTTCGACCACGCGGCCGTCCGGGAGCCGGATCGGGATCTGCGCCACGAGCGCCGGCTCATCTTTTGCCGGGGCCGGGATCGGCAGCGGGGGCGGCGGGGCCGGGCTGGGCGCGTCCTTTCCCCGGGCGAGATAGGCCCAGAGCGCATCCTTCTGCTTCGCCGGGTCGCCGTCCAGGATCGCGCCGATGCTCGCCGGCTTGCCGTGCTCGAAGATCGACGGCATCGGGGTGCCGGGATAGAACCGCATCGGCGATTCGAGGTAGCGGTCGAACCAGTCCCGGCGGAGCCGGCCCGCGGTCCGCGTCAGGTCCGGGCCGGTCGCGCCGGGGTCCGGCGACGCGAGCAGCTTGCCGTTCCAGACGTGGCACGATGCGCACCCGTACCCCTGGAAGCCGACCAGCTGGGGACCGTGGACCGTCGCGAGCGTCGGGTCGGTGGGGCCCGGGACGGGGACATCGGGTTCCGCGGGGAGCTCGCCGTCGGCCTCGGCCAGCGCGCGGACGAGGACTTCGGCGTCCGGACCGAAGGCCGGCATCCGGTAGCTGTACCGCGCCCAGCGGACGCCCGTGACGCCCTCGCGGACGGCGGTCCCGAGGTAATCGCGACGGAATTTCTGGTGCGGGTTCGTCAGCTTGGGGGTCCGCAGGAACGGGACTTCCTCCAGCTGCGAACCCCCGAACGTGCTGCCGACCTCCTCGATCGGCGGCTGGCGGTCGTGATCCCGCTGGTGGCAGCGGACGCACCCGGCCCGGGCGAGTTGATGCTGTCGGGCGGCGAACGGCGACGGATGCTTCTCCGCGGCGGCGCCCGAAAGGTAGGCACCAATCGTCTTGCGGGTTTCGGCAGGGAATGAGTAACGCGGTCCGGTCTTTCCGCCGAGACATCCCCGGTCGTCCGCCGCCCGCACGGGGATGTCTCGCGGCCGGGACTCGCCGAGCCCGGTGTGGCAGGCGGTACATCCCTTCTCATTGAGTAACCCCGCGGCGGCGGCGACTTGGTCGCGCGCCCCGAGCCGGCGGAGTGCGTCCTGGAGCTCGGCGGCGGTGGGGGGCTCGGCGGCCGGTGGGTCTACCGACGGCTTCGACCACAGGAGGAGGTACGCGGCGATGTCGCGGGCTTCGGCGGGCGTCACCGGCAGGCGGGGCATCCGCCTGTCGGGGTAACGGCCGTGGGGGTCGGTCAGGAATGCGGCGAGGTCGCCGGCCGGCAGCCGGTCGCCGAGGCCGGTGAGCGGGACACGGCCGAGATCCTTCTGGCCCGCGCGGTCGAGGTCCGGGACGAAGTGACAGGCCGCGCAGCCCAGGCTCAGGAAGCTGGTCCGGCCCTTCCGGTGGTCGCCCGGGGCGGCGTCTTCGGCCCGCTTGGCGCTTCCGATCAGGTGTTCGGCGACGATCCAGCGGTCCACGAACCCGGCCCGGTCCGGGGCGAACAGGGCCGGCATGTGGGCGTCGGGTCGGACCTTCGCGGGGTCGGCCAACCAGGTCAACAGCCACCCCTTGCCCAGCCGCCGACCGGCGTCGGCGAGCGACGGGCCGGGCGGGGGGTCCGTCACGCCCGGAAACGCTCCCTGGTGGCAGCGGGCACAGCCGAACCGGCCGACGGCGGCCCGCCCCTCGGCGGCGAGGTCGGCGCGCTCCAGTGCGGGGGAGCGGTCCGCGGTGAGATGGCCGAGTCGCCAGGCGGGAAGCGGTTCCGGCGCGAACGACGGGCCTTCCCACCAGAGCTGGAGCCGGGCGGGCACGTCAGCGATCGACCGGTACCGGACCGTCAGGCGGTAAGAGCCCGGCTCCCTCTTCAGCGCGGCCTTGGCGGTGACCCGGCTCGTGTCCGTGGGGCCGCAGCCGTCCAGGACCGTCACTCCGTCGACGATCACCGATACTTCCCCACCCGCGAGCGCCGAGAACGAGACCGGCCCGGGTTCCTTGAGCGTGATCACCCCGGACCAGACGACCTCGAACGGGCCAGGGGGAATCGACGGGTGCGGGCTGGACCGGCCGAGGTAGAAGGACGGTTTCGGTTCGACGCGGGTGAGGGTCGCCGGTTGATCGGTGAGAGTGCGGTACTCGGCGACGAGCCCGGGCCGGAGCTCTCCCGGTTCGAGGTCGAGTCGGCCCGGGGGGTTGTCGGCCGGGGCCGCCGGGAGCAGGCAGAGGACGAGTGACGCGCTGGTCATGCCGTGATCTCTTTCCGCCGACCGATTTGAAACGGGTATAACTGGTCGGGCTCGCGGCCGGGGATGTTCTTCTGTTGTGGCACAGGTCTCCAGACCTGTGCAGGGACCCAGGTCCAGGGCCGGTGCATCAGGAGATCTCGGTCCCTTTCTCGGAGCCTCTTTTCTTGTGGCACAGGTCTCTGGGACAGTGTTCCTGCACAGGTCTGGAGACCTGTGCCACGAGCAGACGGCCCCTTCGGAGCCTTCAACACCGAGACCGCCCGACCGGTTACGCCCGTTTGAAACAGACGAGCGGAGGCGAGAAGCCCGGTTTCTTCGGGATGTCATACGCCGGTTGTTACCGCGAGGCCGGGGCGTCCTTGAACCGGAAGGCCGGTTTGGCCGTAATGTCGGAACTCAGGAGGCTCGGGCACCAGTACCGTTCGACGTGCTCGACCACCCGGTCGGTCCCGACGAAGTGGGAGCCGCCCGGCGGCCGGTCGGGGTTGTACATGGTGTCGGTCATGTCCCGGATGAGGGCCACGTTCTTCCCGAGTTTGACCATCTGGCGGATGGCGAACGGCCGGCCGAGGACGCACATGTTCAGATGCACCCCGCACAGGATCACGTTGTCGATCTTCCGCCCGGCGAGCAGGTTCCACGTCTCCTGCCCGTCGTCGGTGATCGCGTCGCCGTCGGCGATCTCGATCGCGGCCGTCTGCCGGGTCCAGGGGGAGCGGATCTCGCACTTCACCTTGCAGTCGCAGCCCATGTCCGAGTCGTCGATCGGGAGCACGCCCTCCCGCTTCGCGTCGGGCCAGTTCCAGGCGGTACCCCACCGCTCGGTCGTGGCAAGCGGGACCGGGGTCGGGGCGAACTGGGCGGCCTGGGCACGCTTCCGCTGTGGGGTGTCCTTGTAGAAGCCCGTGCAGGTGCTCGGCGCGTGGATGACGAACACGCCCCTGGCGCGAGCGGCTTTGAGCATGTCGTTCATCGGCCCGGCCAGCTCCCCGACCCGGTTCTCGGCCGACTTGCACCAGTGGTGGTCCCACATGTCGCAGACGATGATCGCCGTCTTCTTCGGGTCCCACGCGGCCTTTTTCTCGACCGGGGGGGCGGGCTCCTTCCCGTGGACCGCGACACGGGACCGGAGAGTCAGTTCGAGGGCAGTGGTTTTGTCCACGCCAGGGGCCAGGGTGACGAGGGCGAGGACGACCACGAGCGCCGGGGCCAGTGGGACGAACAGGCGGTTCACGTGGTTCTCCGGAATGAGTTCAAGGGGCGGGGCGAAGGACTGACCCGCCCGGGCGGGTCAGTCCTTCGCCCCGCCGAGGGTGACGGTAATCTTGTACTTCTCGTTCAGGTGCGAGTGGGCCTGGCTCCCCTCGGATTTCGTCGGGAACTTGTCGCACACCTGTTTATAGGTCTTGATCGCGTCCTCCGTCTTTCCGGCCTGTTCCTGCGTCCGGGCGATTTCGAGCAGCGCCGAGGAGGCGTGCGGTTGCGACGCGGCGATGATCTGCCGGTACAGGCCGATCGCCTCGTCGTACTGCTTCAGCTGCCGGTTGGCGGCGGCCATGTGCTGGTAGTTGTGCGGGAACCGCTCGGTGCCCCGGTACGCCGTGATGCACTCCTTCCACCGCTGGCCGTAGTACAGCGTCTCGGCGATCTGGAAGTGGTACTCGTTCGCGTTCGCGGCATCAGCCGTCAACAGCTCGCGGTAAACCGCGATCGCCTGGTCCGTCTTCCCCCCGCGGCGGTACGCCATCGCCGCCGCGGCCAGCCACTTCGGGGCCGTCTTCGGGTCGCCGATCGCGAGCTTGCGGTAGATCTCCACCGCCTTGTCGTACTGCTTCTCTTCCTCGAAGCTGTACGCGATGTTCCCCTGCCCGACCGCCGCGTCCTTGAACCTGGCATAGGTCGCCCGGGCCAGCTCCCGCTGCTTGTTGTCCTTGTACCACTGGGCCAGGTGGCCGAACGTCTGGTCGTCGGCCCCGAGGGCGGCGAGCATCTCCTCGTACACCGCCTTCTGCTTGTCGGGCTGGCGGGCGTGCCGGCGGACCTCCGCCACCGCGTACCACGCCTCCACCGCCTTCGCCTTCAGCTTCGGGTCCTTCAGCCAGGCGGTCACCTGTGTCTTCAACCACCCGGCCGCGGCATCGGCCAATTTCTCGCCGAGCTTATTCGTCGCCTCGTCCTTCGACTCTGTCAGCTGACCAATGATGGTCGGCAACCGGCCGATGTCGCCGCGCATCACATGGACCGGGAGGTCTTCTTCCGTGCAGGTGGTGGCGAGAGCTTTGAGGCCCTCGTCGAAGTTGCCGGCCTGGAACGACAGCTGCGCGAGCAGCCGGGCGGCGTTCACGCAGGGCTCGACGTTCAACCCCTTTCGCTCGACGTCGTAGGTCAATTCCCGCAGCAACCTGGCCCGGGTCTGGGCGTCGTTCTCCTTGGCCGCGATCTCGACCTGATCGAGTCGGGCCATAACCGCCGCGAAGTGCTTCGGGTGCGCGGCGACCACCTTGGCGTATGCCTTCTTCGCCGGCTTGGCGTCGCCCGCGTCGCGGTGCGTCCGGCCGATCAGCAGGCCGGCGATCGGGGCCTCCGGCGAGTCCGGGTAGTAGTCGAGCAGCGACTGGTACCCATCCTTGATCGCCGTGTTCAGCTTCCGCAGGTGGACCTGGCAGTGCGACCACTTCAGCTGCGCGTACGGGGCCCCCTCGCTCTTCTCGTAGAGCTTCAGGAACTTCTCGTACTCATCGGCCGCCGCCTTCCACTGGCTCTCGCGGTAGAGCCGTTCGGCCGCGGTCAGCTGGAACCGTTCGGCCTCCTTCAGCTTGGCCCACCGCTCGACCGCCATCTCGTCGAGCGGGCCGGCGGCGGTCGCGGCGGTAAACAGGGCGAGTGCGAGCCCGGCGAGTGCGGCCCGGGTCAAGGCTTTTGCGAAAGGCGCCACTTGTCCTGCTCCCGGTTGGCGTAGTAGAGGATGTTAATGCCAAGCTGGTAGCACAACTCGGCGATCTCCTTTTTGATCCCGGCGCGGTCGTCCCGCCAGGCGTCACTCAGCGCGCCGGGATGGTAGTAGACCGCCCACCGGCCGTCGATCTTCCACCCCAGTGGGGTGGTGCCCCCGTGGGCGACAACAATCGGGAGTTGAGGCAGGGGGTAGGGGCGCTGGTGGATGTAGTCATCCCTCGGGATCGGGACCGGGCTCACCCCCGTCACCTCGGTCATCACTGCGATGAAATTGCCGTGGAATCCTTGGCCGCCGAGGTTGTCGCCGAGGATCATCCCGTGCTTTTCGATCAAGTATTGCTGGAGGATCTTCTTCTCGGCCGCCGACGGAGCGAAGGTGTGGGCACCGCCGACGTACACGAGCGGGATGGGCTTCTTCGCTGACGTGTTGGCCAGTCCCGTATAGTCAATTGACTCGCTCCCGTCCGCGACCTTGGCCTTCGGCTCCCGAGACGCAAACTCTGCGAGTAGATTCCGGTCGCCGCCGACTCCGAAGTTCTTGTCCCACATCCTGTCGGAGTGGCGGAGCCGGACGAATTGGTATTTCCCCTTTCCGGTCCCGCTGCCAAAGCCTCCTCCCTCGCCCTCCCCCTCACCGAGACCGCCAGCTCCCTGCCCGGCTTGATACCGATTCGCGGTTTCCTCGGTTAGTTTGACGTCGATCTGGTCGAGCGGCGGGGGAGCGGCAAAGACGATCGAACTATACGGGTTGATGACGTATTTCTTTTTCACAACCTTTTGGACTTTGACCGAGCTTGCTTTGATCGAGTCATGGCCCCCGCCGGCCGGCAAGTCGACTTCGCTCTCGTCGTTGGAGCCAAACTTGAGATGGGCGAACGTGTACACCAGCACGAAGAGGAGCGAATAGGTAGCGAGCAGGGCGAGGGATTGACGGAGCCGCTGGCCGTGCCGGCCGTAGTACCACGCGGCCGGGTCGAGCGGGTTCCACCCGCCCCGCCGGCCGCCGGGGACTTCGCCCCCGACCGCGACGAGCGGCGGCCCCCAGATGTCGGTCGGGGCCCGCCGGATCTCAATGCGCCGGGCCGCCCGTTCCACCCCGTACACCACCCAGCCGAGGCCGATCAGGTAGACCAGGACCCAGCCAAAGTGGTCCGCCATGGCGCCCCCGCCCAGCCCGGCGGAGAGGCCGAACCAGAGGGCGACGAACAGGACCGTGACGAGCGCGGCCCGGAGCGGCGTCAGGCGAAAACGATGCACGGAGGGGTCTCGGGCGGTGGGGGTTAAACGTCACACAGCTCGCAACCCCGGGCGTTGCCCTGGGCTGAGGGCTCTCACCCCGTTGGGGTGAAAAATCGACCTCGGAAGGCAGGTGGGATTTCACCCGACGCCTGCGACCCAGGGCGTTGCCCTGGGCTGAGGGCTGGCACCCCATTTGGGGTGAAAAACCGGCCACGGCCCGCCTCACGGGTTTCACCCCAACGGGGTGACAGCGCTGAGCCCAGGGCATCGCCCTGGGTCGGCGGGGGCAACGCCGCTGGGTGGGCCGGTGTGCCCACGTCATTTGATGTCCTTGAGCAAATCGTCTTCCTTCTTGTCGAGCGGGTTCACCTTCGGGCTGGCCGGCTTCGTCCCGCTCTCGCCGAGCACGTCCGTGATGTCTTTCTTCCCACCGGTCGGTGGTCTGGTCACGTCTGCCGGCTTCTTCGCGGTCGTGTCCGGGGCGGGGGTGGTTGGCGGCGGGGCTGGCGATGCGGGCGGGGGGGTGGCCGCCGGGTTCTCGGTCTTGGCCGGTTGACCAGAGTCGGCCGCCGCGGCGGGTTGCTTCTCCCAGAGATACGGACCAGCCGTCAGGGCCGCGAACAGGATCGCCGTGACGACCGAAGCCTGGACGAACGGCCAGAGCAAGCTGTTCCCGGACGCCAGACCGAGCGATTCCTGTGGCGTCTGGCCGCGGAAGCGGCGCAGCGAGTCGGTCAGCCCGGCCGGGTCGGCGGGAGCGGATCGTGGGGCGGCGTGCTGACCCTTCGGGGCTTCGCCGTTTGGGAGGTTGGGGGTCATGGGGTTGGATGCTAACCGGGGAAGGTAGGGCGGGCAGTCGGTTGGACGAGTCTCGCCGGAGGCGCGTTCCATCGTAACCGGGTGACGGCTTCCGGCAACCTCCTCTTTCTCAAAAAATTTTCATCACCCATGGGGATTGCTGCTTGACATTCCCACGGCCCGGAGAGCAAACTGACACCCGCGGAACTTTTCCGGGTCGCCGATCGTCTAACCGCGGGATTCACGCTGCCCCCGCTGGTCGCGGCCCACCCCCTGCCCGAACCGCCGTCTACCCGACGGGTCGTTGTTACCCCCCTGACAACCCCGCTGCGCTCGCCCGCAATTAACTCCCGCCGACCGCCGGTCGAACCTCCGACAGACGACCCCGGGTCCCGCCCGGTCCTCACCAACTGTAGCCGAGCCGTTCATGAGAACCGTTTCCGCCGCCCGGTCGCGCTTCGCTCTGCCCGCGCTCACGGCAGGGCTTGCCGCGCTGACTTTGGTCGTGGCCCACGGCCCGTCCCGGCCCGCCCTCGGCCAGGACGCCGCCAAGGACAAGGAGAAGGGGGCCTCCGGCGAGCGCGGCTCGATCGTCGAGGACCGGACCGCCCGCAAACTGCTCGAAGCCGGGGACGCCAGACTCGAAGCCGGCGAACCCGGAAAGGCGGTCGAGGTGTGGCAGTCGGTGATCGAGCGGTACCCGCGCAGCCGGGTCCGGTTCGACGCGCATCTCAAGCTCGGGAACCACCTCCTCACCAAGGAGCGGGCGTTCGACCGGGCCCGGACCCATTATGAATCGGCCGCGACCGAGGACAACCCGGCCGAGGACCAGCGGGCCGAGGCGACTCTGAAGGTCGGGGTCTGTTACTTCGAAGGCCGGAACTACGGGAAGTGCTTCAAGTACATGCGGGACGTAATCGAGAAGTACCCGGTCAGCCCGCAGGTGAACCAGGCGTACTACTACATCGGCCTCGGGCACTTCCAACAGGGCCACTACAGCCGGGCGATCGCCGCCCTGGAGCGGGTCGGGACCGCCCTCCCGCCGCCGGAAATGGGGGCGGACGGGTCGAAGCCCGGCCCGTCGGCCGAGGTCCTCGAAGCGGGCAAGCGGCTGTTCGTCCGGATCGAGGACGCCGACCTCGCCGCCCTGGAACCCGGGAAGACGGTGGGCGTGAAGGTCGAGGTCGCGAGCGGCGACGTCGAGACAGTCGAGTGCTTCGCGATCGGGCGGAACGTCCGGGTCGTGATCGGCTCGATCCCGACGGCCCTGGGTAAGCCCCGGCCGAACAACGGGCGGCTCGAGATCCGGGGCGGGGACACCATCACCCTCACGTACCGCGACGTCCACACCGCCGCCGGCGCCAGGGAGCAGTTGGTCGTCAAGAAGATCCCTGTGGTCGGCACCGCGACCGCTGCCATCATGGACGGGGCGTACTCCGAAACGCTGCAGGGGGTGGTCCTCGGCCGCGGGATGAACCTGCAGGTCGTGGACGCCGACTTCGACCTGACCGAAGGGGCGGACGTGCTCAAGGCGGTCGTCGAGGTGTACCGGGAGAAGACCCCGGAGGAGCTGGCGGCCGAGGCCGGCCCCGGCGGCGCCCCGCCCGCCCCGGCGGCGCCTGTCAAGGGTGACGCGAACAAGCTTGACCGGTTCAAGAAGATCGACAAGGTCGACGTGATCCTGACCGAGGCCAAGATCGCCCGCCCGGCTCCGGAAACCGTCGTACTCCCGCCGCCGGAGAAACCGGCCGAAGAACCAAAGGACGGCGAGAAGAAGCCCGACGCCGAGCCGAAGAAGGACGAGCCCAAGAAAGCGCCGGCCCCCGTCGACCCGCCGAAGCCGCCCGAGGACGACGGGTCGATCCACACCGGGACCTTCCGTGCCGTGGTCCAGCTGGAGAAGGCCGAGCAGGCCGTCGCGACCGACCAGATCCTCCAGGCCCAGCCGAACGACCTGATCGTGCTGACCTACGTCGACGCCAAGAACGTCTCGGGCGACTCCCGCACCGTAATCTTCAAGGCCCGGGCGGTGGAAGGCAGCCTCGGCAGCGTGCGGGTGTCGCAGACGCAGATCTCCGACCAGGAACTCCGCGTCCGGACCCAGCTCAAGACGGCCAGCGCCCTGACCAACATCGGCAACCGGTACAAGGAGTTCGGGCTCAAACAGCACGCCGACCTGAAGTACCAGCAGGCCATGACCCTGTGCGAGGAGATCAGCGCCGAGGCCCAGAAGCTCGGCGGCCGGACGCTCGAAGAGACCTACGTCCAGCTCTGGAAGATCTACTTCGAGATGGACAAGCTCGACCTCGCGGCGGCGATGAGCCAGCGGCTCCAGCGGGACTTCCCGAACAGCGAGTTCGTGGACGCGGCCCTCCTCTCGCTCGCCCAGGTGGCCCGCAAGCAGGCCCAGCACCAGCGGGCGATCGGGATCTACACCAGCGTCCTCCGGCTGGAAAAGAGCCCCCTCCGCGGCGAGGCCCAGTTCGGGATCGCCGAGTGCTACGAGGAGATGGCCAAGACGGGCGAAGGGGCCGGGGCCGCCCAGCTCTTCGACCAGTCGTTCCAGGAATACAAGAAGGTATTCGACCAGTACCCGGACAGCGGACGGGTCGGCGAGGCCGTCGCCAAGATGGCGAACTACTACTACGTCCAGAAGGACTACGCCCGCGCGATCGACGTGTTCGAAACGGTCCTCCGCACCCACCCGGACGCGAAGTTCCTCGACGTCATCCTGTTCAACTACGGCCGCTGCCTGTACCGCCTGGACAAGAAGACGCAAGCCCGCAAGCAGTTCGACCAGATGATCGCCGACTTCCCCGAAAGCCCGCTGGCGGCCGACGCCAAGAAGATTTCCGAGGCCCTCCGCAAGGCGGGGCACTAGCCGGACACGCAGAGAAGAGGAACGAACCACAGAGTCACAGAGGGCACAGAGCCCGGGCACACAGAGAAGAGGAGGAATCATGCTGATTAAATTAACTTAAATCATTTTTTGTATCTCTGTGTGTATTAACTCTGTGTTCTCTGTGACTCTGTGGTTCGTTCCGCTCCGCTTACCGCCGCCCGGTCCCTCCATGCTCACCCGCACCTTCGCCGTCGCGACCCTGTTCCTCGCCCTGCTCGGGGCCGCGCTGGCCCACCAACAGCCGGCCCCCGCCGACAAGGCGAAGGCGGCGCCCGCCACGCCCGAAGGGGAACTCGACCCCGTCGGCAAGCAGGCGGCCGCGCTGGAAGCCCAGCTCGCCAAGACGAGCAGCACCACCAAGGAGGGGGCCGAGCTGCTGCTCAAGCTGATCGACCTGTACCACGAGAACGGCCGGCCGTTCGGGCTGGTCCGGGCGGCCCAGTCGTTCGTCGCCTTGCACTCGACCCACCCCCGGCACAAGGAGGCGATGCTCAAGCTGATCGACGGGCTCCAGACGACCGGGCGGAACAAGGAACTCATCGCCACCGGCCGGCAGTTCCTGACCCGCCACCCGGCCGATCCGGCGTGTGCGGAGATCGAACGCTGGCTGGCCCGACTCCTCCGCCGGGCGAACGACGTCCCCGGCGCGGCCGCCGTCCAGGAGGCCCGCTGGAAGCGGCTCGGGCCCACCCCCGAAGGCCAGCGGGCCGGGCGGGACGCGATCCACCTCTACTTCTCGATCAACAACCCGGACTCGCTCGCGAAGGCCGCCGCCCTCGGCGAGGACATGCTCGACAAACTCCCGGCCGGCGGCCCGGCGACCATCGCGGGGTGGAACGCGGTCGACGCCCAGGAACGGCTGAGCCAGTGGGCCAAGGCCAACCTCGTCGCCACCAAGCTGCTCGCCAAGAGCCCGCCGGCCACGCCGTACCACCTCCAGTACCTGCACTACCGTGTCGCCGAGAACTACAACCGGCTCGGCCAGCGGACCAACGCCGCCGACAGCTGGCGGAAGGCGATGGCGGTGCCGAACACCCCGCCGCGGCCCGACCTGCACATGAGGCTGATCGAGGAGCTGGTCCACAACAACCCGAAGCCGGCCGAGTTCGAGCCGGTCGTGGCCCAGTACCTCGCGAAGTTCCCGAACCGGCCCGACCGGTTCGCCGCCCAGATCAGGCTCGCCGGGGTCTACGCCACAAACAAGAGCCCCGCGCAAGCGGAACAGGTCCTCGCCGCGGTGCTCCCGGTCGACTCCCGGTCGCACAGTGCCCACTCGGCGTACGCCCAGCTGTTCGGCACCGAGCCGGACATGAACGCCCGGAAAGCCCGGCTCGCCCAGGCCGAACAGACCTTGCGGGCCGCGATCGCCAAGAGCACCCCCGCCAACGCCGTCACCCTGCGGTACTCGCTGGCCCTCGATCTCCTCCGGGACCGGGTTCAGAACATCCCGGCGGCGAAGGCAGTGGCCCAGGAGCTGGCCTACCAGTTCCCGTCGAACGACGGGTACACCGGCGGGGCGATCAACTGGCTGCTCGACTCGGCGGCCAACGACGCCGAATTCACCGCCGAGCTCGCCCGGGTGGTGGAGGCCCGGCGGAAGTTCCCGTGGATCACGACCTACCGCGGGACTCTCGCCGCCTGGGCCCAGGGCCGCCTGGCCAACAAGGACCTCGCCAAGCGTGCTCAGACCGTCCAGGGGGAGCTGGCCAAGGCCGACAAGGAGCCGGTGAACGCCGACTGGGTCGCGTACGAGACGGCCGCCGCCCCGAACGTGTGGTCCCGGCCTGCCGGCATCGCCCGCGCCAAGTTGCTCGACCCGGCCCGCGTCGCCGCCTACCCCGACCCGGTAGCCGCCGACCTGTTTTATCAGCAGCAGTACTACCTCCGGCACTACGCGCCGGACGCCGAGCGGGTGAAGTGCATCGACGTCTGCAAGGCGTGGGCCGCCCGGCTGCCGGCGTCGACGGACGCGGTCGCGAACTACCTGTCGTATGCGACCGACTTCGCCAAGCCCGAGGCGTTCCGCGACGCCGCCCCGCTCGTCCTGAAGCTGGACCCGCCCGCGATGAATACCGACCTCACCCGCCGGCTGATGCAGGTCGCCGGGCACTTCAAGGACGTTGCCCTGGCCCAGCAGACGTGGGCCTGGACGAAGAAGATGTTCGACAAGCTCGGGTACGACAACGCCAACGCCTCCACGATCGGCGACGCCCTCGCCGCGCTGAACCTCAAGGCCGAGGCCAGGGAGTGCTGGGACCGGGCTCTGACCGGGAACCCGGATTCCCAGGACTATCTCCAGAGCGCCGGCCGGCTGCTCGCCCTCCTTCCGGACGCCGAGAAGCCGAAGTTCCTCGACACCCTGCTCGCCAAGGAGACCGGCTGGCAGTTCAGCTTCGCCGTGTCCCGGGCCGACTTCCTGATCAAGGCGAACGACGTCGACGGGGCCGCGAAACTGCTGATCCCCGCGGCCGACAAGGTCCGGGACCGACCGTTCGGCGGCCAGAGCCCCGACAACGACTGGAACATCCTCTACAACTGGGTCGGGGCCTACCGGGTCGACATGAAGGCCACCCCCGCCGACAAGCGGAAGCTGTACACCCTGGTCCGCGACCTGACCGTCGTGCGGGCCTCGATGGTCGCCCAGGCCGCCCTGCTCGAACTGGACGACGCCCCGGCCAAGCTGCCGCCGATGAAGCGGCTGCTCGCCCTGAGCGAGGCGTCGCAGTTCGGGGCCGGCGACGGGAGCGACTTCGACATGCTCACCCCGTACGTCCAGGCGGCGATGGGCCGGAAGGACTACCTCGGGGCCGCCACCCTCGTGAGCGGGATGATGGCCAACTTCCCCGGCCTCGACGACGGCCGGCGGAAGACCGGGCGGGAACTCCTCACCCAGGCGTACACCCGGCTCGGCGCCGCCGGCGGGGCGGTGATTGACGAGAAGAGCCCGATCGCCCCGCTCCTCTCCGCCGCCCTCCAGCTCCGGCTCGGCGACCAGAAACTCGCCTTCGAGACCTACCTCGCCAACAAGAAGCTGTTCGACGAGCACCGGGCCGAGGTCCCCGTCGACCTGCTCGTGTTCGTCTGCGAGACCCACATCGCGGCCGGCGGGGAGGAGAACCACGCCCGGGTCGAAGACGTCCTCCGGGCCTGGCTCATCAAGAACGCCGACATCAAGGAAGTCGACGAGGTCGAAAAAGCCCGCGTCCAGCTGCTCCTCGGCCGGAATTACTTCCGGGCGAAGCGGTACGACCTCGCCCGGGCCGAGTTCACCACCCTCCTGAACCGCTATCCGAAGACCGCGCAGGCGGTCGAGGCCGATTTCGGGATCGGCGAGACGTTCATGGAGCAGAAGGTGTACGACCAGGCCGAGCAGGCGTTCGAACGGCTGGCCGGCAGCCGGGACCGCGACGTGGTGATCCGGGCCGAATTCCTCCGCGGCGTGCTCGCCAGCCGGCGCGGCGACCGCGACGAGGCCCGGGCCATCTTCCGCGGCGTGCTCGAACGGGTGCCGAACATCGAGCTCGCCAACCAGGCGCTGTTCAACCTGTCCGAGGTGTACGGGGCCGAGCAGCGGTACGTCGATCAGCTCGAACTGCTCCGGACGGTCGGCCGGCTCGGCCGGGCGAGCAAGCGGTACCACACCCCCGGCGAGCCGCTGTCCATCGTCGTGCAGGACAGCGACCTCGGAGTCAGCCGCGGGCACAGCCGCATCCCGGTGCGGGTGACGACCGAGCCCGGCGGGGACGAGGAGACCATCTACCTGCTCTCCGGCGGGGCCGGCAAGGGGCTATTCCGGGCGGACCTGGAAACCCGCCTCGGGGCCGCGGCGAAGAACGACCGCGTCCTCCAGCTGACCGGCAAAGACATCATCCGCGTCGACTACCCGCCGGAGTTCAAGAAGGAGTTCAAGGACGCCCCGCTGCCCGACGCCGAGATCCGGATCGCGGCCGACGCGAAGCTCGACGTGGCGTCCGGCAAGATCGTGGACGAGGACGAGGAGACGTTCAGCAAGCGGCTGGAGCGGGAGGCCCGCGGCGAGGTCGGCGACGACATGCGGAAGGGCCTCGCCCGGCCGAAGGACCAGGTGAAACCCGGGAACGTGATCTACCTGCGGGTGAAGGACGCCGACCGCGACCTGACCGACCAGCCCGACAAGGTGTCGGTCAAGCTGACCGCCGCGAGCGGCGACCAGGTGACGGTGGTCCTGACCGAGACCGGCCCACACACCGGCATCTTCGAAGGGACGGCCAGGACCGGCGAGCTCCCGGCCGGGGCCCTGGCCACGAACACCGCGATCGACCACAGTCCGCTGATGGCGATCGACAAGGACCGCAAGACGGCCTGGCTGAGCGAGCCGGACGGGGCCACCCCGAAGGTCCTCAGCATCGACATGAAGGACCTGAAGCGGACCGACCGGGTGACGGTCTGGACGCCCGACCCGAAGCAGAACGCCCCGATCCGGATGACCCTGGAGGGGAGCGACGACGGCCGGCTCTGGTTCCGGCTCGCCGCCACCCACCCGGACCCGAAGGTCGTGCCGGTCGCGTTCGACGCCGGGCCGATGACGGCCCGCATCTACGAGGCCGCCGACGCCACCGGGTTCACCACCTGGGACCAGGTGGTCGCGCTGACGAAGAACGCCAAGCCGACGACCGAGGGCAAGGCGATCGACCTGTTCTGGGCCCGCCAGCCCGACGAGAAGGCCAAGCGGCCGGTGACCGTGGTCTGGCACGGGAAGGTCGTCCAGCCGAGGGCAGGGGCCGTCCGGTTCGCGGCGGTCGGGGACAAGACCGCGGTCATGGTGGACGGCCGGCTCGAACTGCCGGTCGGGCCGGGCAACCGGCCCGCCGACGTGTACCTCGACGCCGGCACGCACGCGGTCACGATCTTCGCCGCCGCCGGGGCGAACATGCCGACGCTGGAGGCCCGGTGGGCGCGGGAGGAGGCGACCACCGAGACGGTCGACGTGGTCCCGTTCCGCGAGTCCGATTTCGACCTCGGCCGGCCGGAGGCGAAGACCGCCGCGGCCCCGCGGCCGGTCGGTGAGGCGACCGCCGACAAGACCGGCACGTCCTGGGACTTCAAGTTCCCGCCGGTCGCCGTCCGGCACGTCCGGGCGGTGATCCACGAGTACCGCGGCGAGGCGGTCGCGGTCAACCACGTCGAGATCCGCGACGGCGAGAAGAACGTCCTCCACATCCCGACGGAGGCCGACCTGCTCTCGCTCGCAACGAACGACGTGCTGGAGATCGCCGGCGGCGATGTGATCACGGCCACCTACATCGACGACGTGAACACCACCGGCGGGTCGCGGCTGCTCGCCGCGAAGCTCACCGCCACCTACCACAACGCGACGATCGTCCCGATCGCCTACGATTTCCTCAAGTACCCGAACGGGGAGGTCTACACGGTCCGCAAGGAGGTTCTGCGGATCGACCCGGGGGAGCGGGTCGTGATCGAGGTCACCGACTTCGACCAGGACGTGACCGCCGGGCCGGACAAGATCAAGGTCCAGGTCTCGGTCAACGACGGCCCGCCGGTCGACCTGGAGGCGACGGAAACGCAGGAGAACAGCGGGACCTTCACCAAGGAGGTCGACACCTCCCCGACCCCGGCCGAGGGCAAGCTCGCCGTGAAGCCGGGCGACCGCCTCTTCCTCCGCTACGTCGACCAGCAGAACACGGTGCCCGGCCATCCCGCGATCCGCGAGGCGGTCGTGTACGTGAACGAGCCGACCCCCGGCCGGGTCCGGGTGATCGAGACCCGGGCGTCTCGGCCGACCGGCGCCCCCGCGGCCGACGCCCCGCAGATCCGCTACCTGCCGGGCGCGGCCGGCGACCCCGACCCCAAAGCCGTGGCCGGGGTGGCGTTCGACGCCCCGTTCACGATCGAGGTGATCGACCGGGACGCGGCGAAGGACAGCCGGAGCAAGGTCGTCGTCAAGCTGAAGACCACCGGCGGGGCCGAGGTCGAGGTCGAGTGCGTGCTCGACGACCGCCGGCTCGGGACCGGCGTGTCCGACAAGCCCGGCACCGCCCTCCAGGAAGGTCGGTTCACCGGTCAGGTCATCATGCAGCTGGGCGGGAAGGAGACGGCGTCGCTCGTCCCCCTGACCGCGTCCATGCCCCGCGACCTGATCGGCGGGCCGGTCCTGCCGAAGGAGGAGGGGAACGAGGACGGGAAGGCCCGGGACAAGACGCTCATCACCCGGGTCCTCAACCTGACCGGGGCGGACACGGTCGAGGCGGCGTACACCGACGCCCAGCGGCCGGGCGGCACGGCCGCCCTGACCGCGACCGGCCGCCTGCTGACCGACGGCAAGCTGACCTGCACCGACTCCGAGTATCTGAAGGACGTGACCGCCGTCCACGTCGGCGAGCGGCTGTACCTGAAGGTGGTCGACGCCGACCTCGACCGGACCCCGGACCGGGACAAGGCGAAGGTCCGCATCCGGACCAAGCGGGGCGAGGACGAAACGGTCGAGCTGGTGGAGACCCTGTCGCACAGCGGGGTGTTCACCGGGTCGGTGCTGCTCAAGGCTGCCGAGAAGCCGACCCCCGGGAACCTGAAGCCGGAAACGCCCGAGATCGAGTGTTACTTCGGCGACACGATCGAGGCCGTCTACGTGGACGAGCGGGCCGCGAGCGCGGCCGACGGCAAGCTCGAGTCGACGGTCACGGTCGCGGTGGTGATCGGGACTGATGGCAAGCTCCAGGCGTTCAGCAAGGCGTTCGGCGACGAGGCCCTGGCGGTCGAGACGCAGTTCCACATCGCCGAGAGCCACTTCGAGCTGTTCAAGAGCCACAAGGGGCTCGGCCGGGAGGCCGAGGCCAGGGCCGACCTGGAGGCCGGCCGGCGGGTGCTCCGGGAGGTGATGGAGGACTACCCGAACCCGAAGTACACCCCGCGGGTGTCGTACCTGCTCGGCCAGTTCGCTCAAGAGCTCAAGCAGTACGGGGAGGCGGTCCAGGCGTACCAGACGATCGTCAAGCAGTACCCCGACCACCCGCTTGCCCCGGACGCGCAGTTCAAGCTGGCCCAGAGCTACGAGGAGGCCGGCGAGTTCAACCAGGCCCTGGAGGCGTACGTCACCCTGGCCGCCACGTACCCGAAGAACCCGCTGATCGCGAACGTGATGGTCCGGATCAGCGAGCACTTCTACAAGGGGGAGAATTTCAAGGTGGCGGCCCAGGTGGGCGAGAAGTTCCTGGAGAAGTTCGAGGGCCACAAGTGGGGCCCGAAGATGGCGTTCCGGGTCGGCCAGTGCTACTTCAAGGACAAGCAGTACGGCAAGGCGGCCGAGATGTTCGACAAATTCGTCAAGCAGTTCCGCGACGACCCGCTCGGCCCGGACGCGATGTTCTGGGCCGGGGAGAGCTACCGGACGGCCGGGAACATGAAGAAGGCGTTCGAGAGCTACAACAAGTGCCGGTGGGACTTCCCGGCGAGCGAGGCGGCCAAGTACGCCCGCGGCCGGCTGGCCCTGCCCGAGATGCTCCGGCAGTTCGAGGAGGCCTCGAACCTGGAGAACAAGTAGTACAGACCCGCCCAGTCAGCCCGGGGCGTTGCTCCGGGCGGGGGCAACGCCCCGGATTCTTTGACGCCGGACTACCCCGACAACCCCGCCCGACCCGCCGGATTTCTTCATGTTGACGCTTTTCTCACAAGCCGGGATTTGGCACGAGCTGCTCCACTCCGGGGCCATGAAGTACATGCTCGAGGGCGGCTACTTCATGTGGCCGATTTTGTTATTGGCCGTCATCGGGTTGGCCGTGGTTATTGAGCGGTTCCGTAGCCTTCGGCTGATTGCGACCGACGGCCAGGCCCTCCGGGCCCAAGTCCTCGAGCTGCTCCACGAAGACAAAGTCGAGGAGGCGGTCGCCTTGTGCGCGCGGTCGCGCGGTCCGGTCCCGGCGATCCTCGCCGTCGGGCTGCACCGGTATGAGGTCCTCCGCAAGCTGAAATACGACCCGGCGCGGATCGAGGAGCAGGTGGTGAAGTCGATGGACGACTACGGGGTCCACATCACCGCCGCCCTGGAAAAGAACCTGCCGGTCCTGTCCACCGTCGCGACCGTCGCCCCGATGCTCGGGTCGCTCGGCACGGTGGTCGGGATGGTGGTGTTGTTTCAGGACATCGAGACGCAGTTCGGGATGGGCAACATCATCAAGATCGCGGCGGCCGGCATCAAAATCAAGCTGATCGTCACGGTCTGGGGGTTGATGGTCGGTATCCCGGCGTACGTCTTCTTCAACTACTTCACGACCGTGGTCAACCGGTACATTCTGGAGGCCGAGGAGACCGCCTCCCAGCTGATCGAAGCCCTGACCCTCCGACTCGCTACCGCCCCCGGGACGGACAGCCACGCGATTCGGCCGACCCCAGCCCCGGCAGGAGGGCCCTCCTGATGGCCGCCGGACCCACCGGAGGGAGCGGGGGGGCGCAAACCGCCTGGGTGCTCAATCTGCTCACCGACCTGGCATTCAACCTGCTGATCTTCTTCGTGGTTTGCGCGTCGAACGAGCCCGACACCAAGGGCCGCCCGCAGCAGGTCCCGAGCGCGGACAAGGAGAAGGCCAACGAGCAGAAGCCCCAGAACATCGAGGTAACGATCACCCGGACGACGGTGGCGGTGAACAAAGAGGAAGTGCCGCTCGCGGGGTTGACGGCCAACCTACAGGGCAAACTCGCCGGGAAGAATAAGCCCGAGGACCGAATCGTGGTAGTCAAAAGCGCGACGGACACCCCCTACAGCCAGTGGATCCTGGTGACCGGCCGCATCGAACAGGCGGGCGGGGTGATCACACTGGAACTGGAAGAAGAGAAGGAAGTCCGGGTGAAGTGACAGAGGGATTCTGTTCCCGGACCGCGGCGTCCCGCCCGCCTCTCGGGCTGAGGATCGAAGAGCGGCCAGGTCGGCCGCGGTCCACAGAGACCACCAAGATCAAGGTGGATTCGGTAACCGAGACGTGCGATGAAGTTCAAGCGGCGTAAACTCGAGATCACCCCCCCGTACGTGTCGATGGCCGACATCGCGTTCAACCTCGTCCTGTTCTTTTTGATCATGGCCAAGACCCAGGACAACAGCGATCTCGAGTGGGAGCCGGCGAAGGACACCGGCGCCAAGACGATCCAGAACGCCAAGGTTTCCATCACGGTCGACAAGCACGGCAAAACATACCTGAACAACAGCCGGGAGCCGGTCGGCCAGCGCGATCTGGCCGACCGGGTGACGCAAGAGCTCGGAGATAAGCCTCCACCAGACCGCATCGTCCTGTTGAAAATCCACAAGGATACACTCGCCTCCACATTCCAGCCGATCATGGAAGCGGTCAGCCAGGCCGGCGGCGAGGTGGTCCATGTGATCGAGGAAGAACGGCCCTGACAACAGTTCGACCTCTGACTCCTGACCTCTGACTCCTGACCTCTGACCTCTGGCGAGGAGGGAACGCGGTGAAACGTCGCCTGTTCTCGGTCTCTCTCCCCCTTGCGGTGCTCGCCCTCGTGGCCGGCCCCGCGCCCGGCGCCCCGCCGGGTCCGGACCCGGGCGCGACCGCCCGGGCCGTCGACAAGTTGCTCGCCGAGGAGAACGCCGCCGGGCCGAAAACCCGGGAGGCCGCCGCAGTCGAGGACTTGCAGTTCCTCCGCCGCGCGGCGATCGACCTGACCGGCCGAATCCCGACCGACGCCGAGATCCAGAAGTACCTGGCGTGGCCGGCCGCCGACCGGCGGGGCAAGGCGATCGACGAATTCGTCGGCCGCGAACAGTTCGCCGACCGGTGGACCGTGTTCTTCGCGGACCTCCTCCGGCTCCGGTACGGGGCCGACGGCGGGCCCGCCCTCCAGGCGTTCGTCCACGAGGCGGTCCGGACGAACATGCCCTACGACGTCCTCACCCGCCGGCTGCTCGCCGCCTCCGGCCGGGCCAACAGCCAGCCCGAGACCGGGTTCCTCCTCGCCGACGACGCCGACCCGATGGCCCTGACCGCGGTCGTGTCGCAGGTGTTCCTCGGGGTCCGCATCTCCTGCGCCCAGTGCCACGACCACCCGTTCGACACCTGGACCCGCGCCGAGTTCTACGACCTGGCCGCGTTCTTCGGGAAGACGCAGCGGGTCGAACACCGGGTGAAGATGCAGATCCTCGGCATCTTCCTCAACGAGCGGGCCGAGACCGCGATCATGTGGCCGCCGGAAGACAAGGCGAAGGGCAAGCCCCGGGCCGCGGTGAAGCCCGCGTTCCCGTTCAAACTCGACGAGACCGACGGTCCGAACAAGCACCTTGCCCGGCTGAAGGACCTGCGGGCCCGCCTGGAGGCCGAGGCGAAGGCTCGCGCGGCTAAGGTAGGGACCACGGTCGACGACCTGCTCGACACCGCGACTACGACCAGTAAGGGGACGGACGGGATCGACGTCGTGTCGGAGGCCAAGACCGGGATCCGGAAGATCGACCTGGAGGGCGACCTGTTCCGGGCGAGCGAGCTCCGGCGGCAGGTGGCCGAGCGCGTCACCGACCCGCGGAACCGGTACTTCTCGCGGGCGCTCGTGAACCGCGTCTGGGCCGAGCTGATCGGCCGCGGGTTCGTGACCCCGGTGGACGATTTCCGCAACGACAACCCGCCGAGCCACCCGAAGACGCTCGACTACCTGGCCGACGAGTTCGTCGCCAGCGGGTACGACTTCCGGTTCCTGGTGACCGCCATCGTCAGGACCGGCGCGTACCAGCGCGGGCACCTGACCGGCGAGGTCACGGTCCCGGACCGGCGGGCCGCCGAGAAGGCGTTCACCGCCGCCCCGGCCCGCCGGATGGTGAGCGAGACCATATTCGACAGCATCGTCCAGGCCGGCCACCTGTTCACCCCGAAGCACCGGCCGGGCGAGAACATGACCACCGTCGTCACCTACACGCAGGTGGCGGTGGGGGTGAAGGAGGACCCGACCAAGCCTGGGAAGCCGAAGCTCGGCGAGGCCATGCCGGCCTCGCCCCGGGCGATGGCCGGGGGGAGCGGGTACGATCTGGAGAAGGGGATCGAGGTCGACTTCAAGAACGCGCTGAAGAAGAAGGACGGGCTGGAAGTCGAGAAGATGACGGCGAAGTCGGACGAGGAGCTCGAGGCCGAGATGATGATGAAGAACGGTACGATGCCGACCGGCAAGCGGGTCCGGTACGTGACCAAGGAGGTACGGACCCTGGTGGACGACAACCCGCGGTTCACCAGTTCCATGCGGATGGCGTCCCCGGCCCCGGTCGGGCACTTCCTGCGGGTGTTCGGCCAGACGGACCGGGCCGCGCTGGACGAGCGGCGGGACCACAGCCCCTCAATGCGGCAGGCGCTGATGATGCTCAACGGGAAGCTGAGCAACGAGGCCGCCCGGGTCGGCCCGCTGGAGCCGGTTTACCCGCTCCTGGTCGGCGACAGGGCCAACCTGGACGCGGCGATCAAGCTGGTGTATCGGGAGGCCCTCACCCGGGAGCCGACGGCCGACGAACTGACCGAGGCGAAGGCGATCATCAAGGACGCCCCCACCCCGGCCGAGGGGATGGCGGACCTCCGGTGGGCCCTGTTCAACAGCAACGAGTTCCGGTTTATTCCGTAAGGGTGCACGAGCCCAAACGCCCAGAAACTCGGGGCGTTGCCCCGGGCTAAACGCTCTCACCCCGTTGGGGTGAAGACCGACGAGCTTTGATGATTCGATTCCACCCTGAAAGGGTGACAGTGCTTAGCCCAGGGCGGCCGACACGACCTGCGGAAGGCCAACACGGAACCCGACACAACCAAACACTAAACACCAAACACCAAACATAGGACCCTGACCCATGCGCTCCGAATCGACTGCCTGCCCCGGGTACCGGCTGAGCCGCCGGGCGTTCGTCGGCGCGGCCGCCGGCACCTTCCTCGGGATGAACGTCCGGGCGCTGGTGGCCCGGGCCGGCGAGGACCACGCCGCGACCGCCGAGCACGTCATCCTCTTCTGGAACGGCGGTGGGATGAGCCACATCGACACGTTCGACCCGAAGCCGGGGCGGGACGTGCAGGGCGACTTCGACCCGATCAAGACGTCCGTGGCCGGCATCCAGATCTCGGAGATCTTCCCGCAGCTGGCCAAGCAGATGAAGCACGTGGCGCTCGTCCGGTCGATCGCCGGGACGAACGGCGACCACGGCCGGGCGACGTACCAGCTGCAAACCAGCTACTCGCAGAGCAGCAACCTCCAGCATCCCGGCATCGGGTCGGTGGTGGTGAGCGAGCGGAAGACCCTCGGCGACCTGCCGGCGTACGTCACGGTCGGCGGGCTGGCCCCGAAGGCGGGGTACCTCGGGCAGAAGTGCGAGGCGTACTTTGTCGGCCGGCCTGGCGAGAAGGACCCGTACCTGGCTTTCCCGGCCGGGATCGGCGATGCCCGCGGCAACAAGCGGCTGGACGTCCTCCAGCGGATGAACCAGAAGCAGGCCGGCAACCTCCCGGCCGAAGAGACGACCGGGGCCCAGACCGCCCTGACGGACGCGGTCAAGCTGATGCGGAGCCCGGCCCTGGAGGCGTTCGAGGTCCGTAAGGAAAAGCCGGAGGTGCTGGAGAAGTACGGGGACAGCGAGTTCGGGCGGTCGGCCCTCCTGGCCCGCCGGCTGGTCGAGAAGGGGGTCCGGTTCGTGCAGGTGAACCGGGGCGGGTTCGACGTCCACGCGAACGCCTTCCCGGCGATGCGGGACCACGGCGAGGCGATGGACCCGGCCCTGGCCGCCCTGATCGAGGATCTGGCCCAGTCCGGGCTGCTGAAGAAGACGCTGATCGTAATGCTGAGCGAGTTCGGACGGACGCCGAAGATCAACACCACGATGGGCCGGGACCACCACCCGGGGGTGTTCAGCTGCCTGTTCGCGGGCGGCGGGGTGAAGGGCGGGCAGGTGATCGGGTCGTCGGACGAGGACGGGATGTCGCCGAAGGACCGGCCGGTGAAGGTCAGCCACCTGCACGCGTCGATCTGTCACGCGATCGGGATCGACCCGAACAAGGAAGTGATGACCCCGCTTCAGCGGCCGATGAAACTGGTCGACAACGGCAAGCCGGTGACCGAACTGTTCTCGTGAGTGGGCGGTGAACCTTGCCCCGGGGTCGTCCCGGGCCGAACGGGCCGCGGGATCTCTCCCCCGCGGCCCGTTGCGTTACGCTTCTGTTTTCAGCCGCCGGACGGTCCGTCACACTTCGACCGTCTTCCACCGCCCGCCGGCGAACCGGGCCGCGAAGAACGTCCCGCGGACCCAGATGTCGGCCACCATCGCGACCCACGCGCCGAGTAGTCCGAGGTCGAACCCGGGGACGCTGACCGGGCCGAGGTCGATCATTGGGCGGGTCAGCAGGTAGGCCAGGGGGATGCGGACGCCGAGGAACCCGACCCAGTTGAACAGCACCGGGACGCGGGTATCCCCGGCCCCGCGGAGCGCGTACAGGAAGATGATCTGGCTCGCCAGCGCGGGCATCGCGAACGCGACCAGCCGGAGGACCGGGACGCCCGCCGCGACGACCGCCGGGTCGCGGCCGAAGAACCGGAACAGGAGCGGGGCCAGGGCGAAGAACAGACCGCCCATCGCGGTCATGACCGCGCCGCCGAGGGCGAATGCCGTCCACCCGCACCGGGCCGCTCGGGCCGGGTTGAGGGCCCCCAGGTTCCTCCCGACCAGGCTCATGCCGGCGGTCCCGAACGCGGCCCCGGCCAGGTACCCGAGGGCCTCGACCTGAATCGCGATCCCGTGGGCGGCGGACGAGATGGTCGGGAGGGCGTTCACCAGGCTCAGGAACCAGAGCTGGCTGACCGCCACTGATAGGCTGTCGACCCCCGCCGGAAGACTCACCCGGAGCATCCGGCGGAGGAGCTGGCGGTCGGGGACGAGGTCCGCCGGGCGCAGCCGGAGCCCGGACCGGCCGCGGGCGAGGAGCACGAGCACGGTCAGACACCCGATCAGATGGCTGAGGCCGGTCCCGAGGGCGATTCCGACGAACCCGAGCCCGGGGACCGGGCCGACCCCGAAACACAGGCCCCAGGCGAGCGGGACGTTCAGGACGGCGACCCCGCCGAGGACGTACAGGCCGGTCCGGGTATCGCCGGCCCCGACCAGGCAGGCGACGCACGCGGACTCGGTGAGCTGGAACGCGAGCAGGGCGGCGAGCGGGGTGAGGAACGTGAGACAGTACCCGGCCGCCGACCCGGGCGGGCCGACGGCGGCGATCAGGGACGGGAGCCAGAGCAGCCCGGCCGCCGACCCGCCGATCCCGAACAGCAGGCCGAGCAGGACGGCCTGTCCGGTGGCGTGACAGGCCCCGGCCCGGTTGCCCGCTCCGACGAACCGGGCGACGAGGGCGGTCGCCCCGACGCTGACCAGGATGGTGTAGCCCGACACGCACCAGTACAGGTAGCCGGCGGTGGTCAGGGCCGAGAGGTAGTTCGCCCGGTCGGCCTCGGGGACTGGGAATTCCGCGGCGATTGTCTGGTCGGACAGGCGGACGAGCAGGTGCAGGTACTGCTGCGCGAGAGCGGGCAGGGCGAGGGCGAGTACCTGCCGCCCGATCGGGGGGCCGGGCGGGTCCGGGACGGAGGGGGGGGCGGCGGTCCCGGCGGGGGTCTCTCCCATACCGGCATGATATACCGGTCGGATCGGTCCGACCCCCGCCGCCGCGTGGGGTGAGAGCCCGGTGGCCCGCGACCCGGCTCAGTCGGCGGCTTTTGCCTTCCGGGGGGCCGCCTTGCGGGCGGGTTTCCGCCGGGCCTTGGCCGCGACCGGTGAGCTCGCGCCCTTCTTGATCACCAGTCGGTATAACCCGAGGGCGAGGGTGGCGAGGATCCCGTCTTCCCCGCCCTGGGTGTAAATCTCGGGTCGGAAGCGGTATATGACCCGCCGGCCGTCCTTTTCGTCCTCGAGCAACCCGGCCTGCCGCATCACCCCGAGGTGGTGAGACATGTTCACCATCGGGACGCCGATCATCTCGGCGAGCTGGCCGACGTGGTGCGGGCCCTGGGCCAGCCGGTACAGGATGCGCATGCGGGTCGGTTCACCGACGGCGGCGAGCATGCCGGCGACCTTTTTAGCATCGGGAAAGGCGATCATGGGCGGGTCTCGTTCTGCCCGGTCGGGATGACCGGCGGGATCGGGTCTTCCGAAAGTACGGTTATATCAACGGCCTTCGCACTATGCCATGAAAATTCGGAATTATCGTCCCAACGTGGCGCAGGGGTATCGTCGGGTGCGGGTGTGTGGGTCGGTCGGACGGTGGGGGGAAATGGCCCCGGCCGCGGGGTTGGCCCGCGGCCGGGTGAGAGCCGGTGGTGGGATTCGCACCCACATGATCCGGTTTACGAAACCGGTGCCTTGCTGCGGTCGAGCCACGCCGGCGCGGATCGGCCGACCGGGACAGGGGGCCCGGGGCCGGAGCTGGAGGACAAGGATTCGAACCCTGTGCCGCGGCTTTGGAGACCGCTTGCTCTCCCAGGAGCATCCTCCTGTATCGGGCCGGGAACCGGCCCAGGCAATTCGGGGGGAGTTGAACCCGCCACCTCGGCTTTCACAGAGCCGCGTGCGAACCGCTACACCACGAACTGCGTCGGTCGCCCGGCCCCGCGGGGCCGGGCAGTGATCCCGGGTGGACTCGAACCACCGAATCCCTCCGTGTCAGGGAGGAGCCGTTGCCGCTGGGCCACGGGATCATTTTGAATGCGGAAGGTGGAGTTCGGAATGCGGAATATCGACCAAGAATCATTCTTCATTCCGCATTCCGCACTCCCCCTTCCGCGTTCGGGAGTACCCCGGCCAGGATTCGAACCCGGAACGCCACGTTCGAAGCGTGGAATGATGTCCGTTTCACCACCAGGGTATTTCAACCTCAATCGGCTCGGTCTGCCGTCAGAATGAACCAAGGACTTCGCCGCCGGTTTTGATTCCGCATTCCGCATTCGGAAGTACCCCGGCCAGGAATCGAACCTGGATCCCCACCTTCGGAGGGTGGTGTCGTAGTCCGTTGGACCACCAAGGCGTGTCAGCGGAAGGGGAGGGGGTCGAACCCTCACGCCCTCTCGGGCGCCACTTTAGCAGGGTGGCTGCGGTACCAGTTCCGCACACCCTTCCGTGTGTGTCGTGTCGGCCGGCACGACGACGGCGTTCAGTGGACCCGCCGGGAATCGAACCCGGACTGCCGGCACGCCAGGCCGGCGTCATCCCGTTTGACCACGAGCCCGATCGGCCGAGTGGAGTCGCGGGGAGTCGAACCCCGGCGCCGTGTTTGCAAGACACAGCTCTAGCCCGCTAGCGTCCCCAGCGCAGTGAACAGTGACCTCGGTGGGAGTCGAACCCACACGCCTCGCGGCAGCCGGCTCTCAACCGACCCTGTCCTACCAGTTTCAGCACGAGGTCATCAGTGGCCCGGGAGGGAGTCGAACCCTCACGCCTCGCGGCATCGGTTTCTGAGGCCGACGTGTCCTACCAGTTTCACCACCAGGCCGTGCCCGCCGGTCCGGGGACCGGCGGGAGTCGCGATGCCTGGGACTCGAACCCAGCAGCCAGGCGTATGAGACCCGGCCGGGCACCCGCCCGCCCGCGAGAAGTCAGTTGCAGACCTGGGAGTTGAACCCAGCGTCCAGGCTTATGAGACCCGGTCGGGCGCCGGCCCGTCTGCAATCCGCAGTGACCCGTGGGGGAATCGAACCCCCGTTTGCAGGTTGAGAACCTGACGTCCTGTACCGCTAGACGAACGGGCCATCTTTGCAGCGGCTCGTAGGGGAATCGAACCCCTACCCCCAGGTTGACACTCTGGTATCCTTCGCCGTTAGACGAACGAGCCGGTACATCAGTGCCCCGGGTGGGAATCGAACCCACATTGCCCCTGAGGGCGGCCGCTTTACAGGCGGCCCGGCGGCCCACCGCACGTCCGAAGGCAGACCCGGGAAGGCCCGGGAGTAGCACGGGTGGGAGTCGAACCCACAGGCCCCGAGGTTTGAGCTCGGGCGCTATGCCGGTTTGCGTACCGTGCCTTGACCAGTTCAAAGTGAAAAATGAAAAGTGAAAAGTTGGCAATGCGCAAGGACGATTGTCATTGACTAATTCGATATATAGGGTTCAACTTTTCATTTTTCACTTTTCATTTTTCACTTTGAACCCTTCCAGGCGCCCAGGACGGGATTTGAACCCGTGACCTCCACCTTGACAGGGTGGCGAGCACTCCAGGCTGCTCCACAAGGGCGTATCGGCCAGAGCCCCCGGTGGGAGTCGAACCCACGCTGCCGCCATACCAGGGCGGCAGGCTCCCGTTACAACACGGGGGCGGTCACAGAGCGCCCAGTGGGAGTCGAACCCACACTTCCGCCATGGCAAGACGGCAGGCAGCCGTTACATCATGGGCGCGGTCGTCGGTCAGAGCACCCGGCGGGGGTTGAACCCGCGTCGCCGCCGTGGGAGGACGGCATGTTCCCACTACACCACGGGTGCGGTCACCAGCAGGGGCGGCAGGAGTCGAACCCACACGATCTGAGTTGGAAACAGTTGTGCTTCCGTTACACCACGCCCCTGTGCCAGCAGTCGGGGGAGCGGGAGTCGAACCCGCACGCACCGGCACCCGAAACCGGCGGCTTACCGCCAAGCCTTTCCCCCGATCGTCAGTGAGGTCTGAGGGACTCGAACCCTCACACTCCGGGTAAGAGCCGGAGGTGCTGCCGCTAACACCTAGACCTCAGGTCCAGTAGCCCGTAGGGGAGTCGAACCCCTTCCTCCGGCTTGAAAGGCCGGCGTCCTCGATCCGGTAGACCAACGAGCCGTTTCTCGCCACACCCCCTGAACAAAGAGAACCGGCCGGGGGGTGTTACTCCCCCGGCCGGCGCGTGTACCATCGCTGGCGCCCGGGGGTTATCCGCTCCCTTCATCACCTCGCAGGGTCTTCGCGACCGCGCTACCGGCATGTCGGCCGGCGGGCGTCGGGCGAAGAGCAGGACTCGTATACCAGAGGGTCATGGTGATGGTCGGGTGTTATGTAGACTGTGGCTCGTGTGTTGTTCTTCCGCAGCTGGGTTGTCGTCCGGCCGCGTCGTACACTTGATAGACGCACGAGCCATAGGGTGGTTCGCACGGAATCCGAGATTTTTTTCCCCGACCCGGGAGCGACTGGTGACCTCCGCGCTGCGGGATCTCGAACCCTGGATGTGCCATGCTCTTGCGCTCGCCGCCCGGGGCCGGGGGGCCGCCGAACCGAACCCGATGGTCGGGGCGGTCGTGCTCGACGCCGCCGGAAACCCCGTGGGCGAAGGCTGGCACGAGCGGTTCGGCGAGGCCCACGCCGAGGTAAACGCCTTCGCCCGGGCCGGCGAGCGGGCGCGGGGCGGAACCCTGGTCGTCACGCTCGAGCCCTGCTGCCACTGGGGGAAGACGCCGCCCTGTACCGATGCGGTTATCCGGTCCGGCGTGCGCCGCGTCGTGGCGGCGATGGCCGACCCGTTCCCCAGGGTGGCCGGCGGGGGAGTTCAGATCCTCCGCGACGCCGGAATCGAGGTTCACGTCGGGCTGTGCGAGGGCGAAGCGCGGCGGCTGAACGCTCCGTACCTGAAGCTCCTCGGTACCGGTCGCCCGTGGGTTCATCTGAAGTGGGCCATGACGCTCGACGGCAAGATCGCCACCCGCACCGGGGACTCGAAGTGGATCAGCGGCGAAGCATCCCGCCGCGCCGTCCACGAGCTGCGCGGCCGGGTGGATGCCGTCGTCGTCGGCCGCGGGACCGTCACCGCCGACGACCCGCTGCTCACCGCCCGGCCCCCCGGCCCTCGCCTCGCGACCCGGGTCGTTCTGTCCGCCTCGGCCGAGTTGCCCGACCGGGCCCTGCTCCGGGCCACTGCCCGGGAGGTCCCGGTCCTGGTCTTCACCGCCGCCGGGAACGAGCCCAAACTCGCCGGCTGGGCCGCGGACGGGTGCGAGGTGCTTTCCCTCCCGGGTAGTGACACCGGGCTGTCGGTCGATGCCGTCCTCGCCGAACTCGGCCGCCGGCGCATGACCAACGTGCTCGTCGAGGGCGGCGCCGGCGTCCTCGGGGCCTTCCTCGACGCCGGGGCGGCCGACGAGTTCCACGTGTTCGTCAGCCCGAAGCTCGTCGGCGGGACCGCCGCCCCTTCGCCCGTCGGTGGAACCGGTGTCGGCCGCATCGCCGACGCGCTCCGGCCGGCCGAGTTCACCGCCGCTCCTTCCGGCGAGGACGTGTACCTGCACGGCTTCGCGCCGGGGTCGCTGTCGCGAGTCGGGGTCGGTGGTCGTTGATAGTCGCCCGCCGCTCCGTGGGGGCGCCGGCGAAGACCGCCGCGGAGCGGCGGACTACTATCAACGACCTGTCGGTTGACGCCAGTCTTTGGTCCGCTTACCCTCTGTGAACTCCGGGGTCTCCCGCCCCGGCCTGCCGCGCCCGTTCACCGGAGCCCTGTCATGCTCTCACGCTGTCTCCTCCTGCTTTCCGTATTGGTCCTCGTTCCGGCCCTCGCGCCCGCCGAACCGGCCGCGGGCGGCAGGCTCGGCGCGATCGCGCCGGCGATGCAGAAGTTCGTCGAATCGGACGACCTCGCCGGGGCCGTCACCGTCGTCGGCCGGAAAGACGGGACGGTCCACCACGAGGCCGTCGGGTACCGCGACCTCGCCGCCAAGGACCCGATGAAGAAGGACACCCTCTTCCGCATTGCCTCAATGACCAAGCCGATCACCGCGATCGGGATCATGATCCTCGCGGACGAAGGGAAGCTGAGCCCCGACGACGATGTGGCCAAACACCTGCCCGAGTTCACCGGCCAGATGCTCGTCGCCGACCGCGGGAAGGACTCGCTCTCCCTCACGAAGCCGACCCGCCCGGTCAAGCTCCGCGACCTCCTCACCCACACCGCGGGCCTCGCCAACTATCCCCGGGGGGTCGACGACGTGTACGCCAGGCGCAACCGCACCCTCGCCGAAACCACCCTCGCCGCCGCCCTCCAGCCGCTGCAGTTCGAGCCGGGCACGAAGTGGTCGTACTCCAACCCCGGGATCGACACCCTCGGCCGGGTGATCGAGGTCGCGTCCGGCGAGTCTTACGAGGCGTTCGTCAAGAATCGCGTCTTCGACCCGCTCGGCATGACCGACACCGCCTTCTACCCGACCCCGGAGCAGCTGAAACGGCTGGCTGTCACTTACGGCAAGGACAGGGACGGCCACCTCGTCGCCGCCCCGAACTCGCTGATCGGCCTCCCCCCGCACCCGAAGCACCCGATCCCGGCGGGCGGGCTCGTTTCGTCCGGCGCGGACCTCGCGAAGCTCTACCGAATGATGCTGCACACCGGCGAACTCGACGGGAAGCGCGTCCTGTCCGAGAAGGCGGTCGCCGAGATGACGCGGACACAGACCGGGGACATCAAGACCGGGTTCGTGGACGGGATGAGCTTCGGGTTCGGGTGGGCGGTGGTGAAGGAGCCGAAGGGGGTGACCGCGGTGCTCTCGCCCGGGACGTACGGGCACGGCGGCGCGTTCGGCACGCAAGGATGGATCGACCCGAAGCAGGACCTGTTCGTGATCCTGCTCATCCAGCGGACCGGCTTGCAGAACGGCGACGCCTCCCCGATGCGGCAGACCCTCCAGGAATTCGCCGTCGCCGCGCTCGGGAAGTGACGCCGACCGGCGCGGGTCGGGAAGACCGCACCCGGCCGGTCACTTCTCGCCCGAGGTGAGGTCGAAGTTGAGGACGTTCGAGCCCGGTTTCAGTTCCTCCCGGAGGGTGGACCTGGTGTTGTACCGGGCGGGTATCGCCTCCACCGTCTCCTCGGCCATCGTGCCGGGTGGGGCCGGCGACCCGACCGGGACCTTCTTACCCGTTTTCTTTTGGGCCTTGATCTCCACCCGGTACGCGCCCGGTACGGGGAGGTTATCCCCCTGGACCTCGTACTCACCCTGACTGACGGCCGCCCCGGCCGACGGCCCCTTGGTCCCCTCCGCCGGAACGAACGAGATCAGCCCGGCTTCCACCGGCTGGCCGTCGAGCGTCACCTTTCCGCGGACGGCGGCCCGGCCGCCCCCGCCGTTGCCGCACCCGCCGGCAGCGACCAACAAGCCGGTCGCAAGCGCCACCGCGGCGGCGCGGAGAACGGTCGTCATCGGCGTGTCCCCCAGGGTTAGTAGTTCCCGATCACCTGGCCGTCGGCGATCCAGGCCAGGTACTGCCAGGTGGCAAGAGGGATCCCGTTCGAGATGAACCCGACGTGCCCGTCGCAGTAGACGGCGTTCACGCCCCCCGTATGCCGGCTCCGCGAGATGACGTAGTTGTTCCCGCCGAACCCGTCGCCGTCGTCCACACTGCACGGCTGGTTCTGGCCCGGCAGGTTGTAGCCCGAAGAGCAGTAGTGTTGGTAACTGATCATCACGTCCGGGTTCGAGCTGTTCGGCGTCCAGGTCGCGTACAGGAACTGGTTCCCGGCCCGGGTGGAGTAGAACCATCCCCGGGAATCGTCGCTGTCCTTTCCCCCGATGTACTCCCCGATCGCCAGGCTGTTACTCGTCCCATCGGTGACGTCGGCCATCCGCGACGCCCGGGACTGGCCCATGGTGAAAAGGGCCCGCTGATTGACGGGGGACCGCGGATAACCCAGGTTCGGGTCGTCCGGGGACCAGTTGTGCCGGTCCTTTGTCCCGGAGAAGAAGCCCAGGTAATTGCTCCGGGCGAGCGGGATGTTCGACCCGGCGTGGGTGGACGTGGGGGTGCCGGTGTCGCTCGGACACCGGAAGGTCGGGATGCCCATCCCGAGGAGCGGCCCCCACGCGGCCTGACCGCCGCCGTACCACGGGGCGGTGGTCAGCCAGTTCCCCGCGCCGACCGTCGTGTAGTACGCCGCCTGCTCGATGTGCGGCAGCAGGTAGTGGAGTAGGTACGGCCATTCCGGGGGCTGGAAGTTCACCGACACCATCGTCCCCGGGGGGAATTTGCCGTCGGCATCGTGGTAGTTGTGCAGGGCCAGGCCGAGCTGTTTGAGGTTGTTCTGGCACTTGGCCCGGGCGGCCGCCTCGCGGACCTTCTGGACGGCGGGCAGGAGCAGGCCGATCAGGATCGCGATGATCGCAATTACCACTAACAGCTCGATCAGTGTGAACCCGGGCGAGCGATTTCGTCGAACGGACATGCGGGCGTCCTCCGGCGGACCGGACGAAGAGAGGAGCGGACCGGTTGTGGCGGACGGACCCGGCCGCCGATCAGATAACTTGTGTGAGAATAACCGAAGTCGGGCAGCCGATCCACATCATTTCGGCCGGATTATTCTAATTAATGCGCCATTAATCTGCGAGTTGAATCGACCCACGAATAAGCCGGTCATTATGGCTAGCAGTCTCAGCGTCCGGCCGGAGTGAGAAACCCTCCGCCACCCTGGCGGGTGTCGTTTTAGCCGTCCTTCGTCTTCAGCCACGCTTCGCCCGGGTCCTTCCGGGAAGCCCGCCAGCCACGGGGGAGGTTTCCCAGCTCCGCGAGGCTCGCGTCCCGACGGAACATCTCTTCGAGGCACACCACCAAGCCGTCCGCTTCCGTCCATTCACCCGGCCCGTGGAACTGCCAGGCCCCGTCGTCGGCGTCGCGGGAGACGGACAAGATCGGACGCCCCTCGCGGACCACCTGCCGGGTGGTGAACGTGGCCACGTTCGGCGGGTCCGGGAACGGCCAGCCGTGGGGCCAGCGGTCCGTCGGCCCGAGGACCCGCTGGGGTTCGAAGAACCGGGCGTCGTACCCGGGCTCCCACGGGAAGAGCCCGTTCTTGTCCGGCCAGACGAGCTGGAGCATCGGGAAATCGGACCCGCGGTAAAGCCACCGGGCGTACCCGACGTATTCCCGATAGTACCGGGGATCGACGCCGACGATCGCGGTCGGGTACGCGGCGGCCAGTTCCTGCGTCCGCTCGCCGGGCTCGAACTTCTGCCCGGCCCGCATCCGGTCGCCGACGTCGTTGATGAAGGCGGTGCCGGGCCGGGGGTTGAGCCCCATGATCAAGACTTCCGGTCGGCCGAGGGTGTGGTAGATCCCGACCGAAAAGCAGTACCCGGGGCCCTCGTCGCTCGCCTCAATGCCGATGACCGACCACCCGTGCCGGGCGATGTGCCCGAGGATGTTGCGGTCGTTGTCGTCTTCGGGCTCGGGGAGCGGGCGGGTGGTCATGTCAGGCTCCGGCGTCGATTCCGGCAGGGTACCCGCGGCCACCGAAGAGAACCCCCGGCGGACCTCAGCCGACCCCGTATCCGGTGAATGGGCGGACGTCGGCCGGCTGCTCGGCCAGAACAATGTCCTCCTTCGGCACCCCGGCCCGGATCAGTTCCTCGGCAATCGGGCGGTCGGTGCCGTCGTACTGGACCCAGATCTTGCCGTCGATGATGTCGAGGTGGAATAACACCGAATGAACCCGGCGGTGCCCGTCCCACCCGAAGCGGACGAGTTCGAAGTGGTCGAGGGCCGGGTCGTAAACGACCTCACATCGGATCGGACCGTTCGGCTTGGTGATCCAGTCCGCGAACCCCTTGAGCTCGCGGCGGATGATCTCGCGGTAGTGGGTCTGCTTATCCATCGGACCACCTCCCGGCGGGCGGGATCGAATACCAGTACCCGGATGTTCAGGCCGGTCAGGACCAACTGGCCGAGCGGCTCGGACAACAGGCCATCGTACACCGTGAGGGAGACCGCCAGGAAGAGTGGGCGGTCGGGGTCCTGTTCGGCAAGTACCACGCGGTACATGGTGTACTGCCCGATCGCTTGTTGGAGATCGGCGACCGCGGCCGGACTGCGGAAGCTCTGAACCTCGACGGCGATTTTCTCGCTTCCCTTCATGGCACCAATGACCGGTCGTTCGGCTCCGAGATCGACGTGCAGATCCCGGTCGCCCACCTTCACGGTGAGCGGGTCGTCGGTGATCGTCCACCCGTCGGCCACGAGGGCGTCGACCACCGGGTCGTGGTATAGGTTTTTCGCGGGCACGGCTCGATCGTAGTCGGCCGGGCGCGCGGAAGGTAGTGGGGCCGAAAGAAAAACCGGGGGCCTTTCGGCCCCCGGTTCGTTCTCAGCACTCGGCACTTCGAACTCGTTACTTCTTCTTCTCGTCCTTCTTCGGCAGGTCGGCCAGTTCCTCGCGGACCGGGGCGTAGTGGCTGAACTCCATCGAGAAGCTCGCCGTGCCCGCGGTCGCGCTGCGGAGGTCGCTCGTGTACCCGAACAGGTTCGCCAGCGGGATCTTCGCCATCACCTGGGCGATCCCCTTGTCCTCGGCCGTTTCCTCGATCAGCCCCCGGCGGCGGTTGATGTCGCCGGAAATCGATCCCTGGTACTGCTTCGGACAGATCACGACCACCTTCATGATCGGCTCGAGCAGGGTGATCCCCGCCCGCCCCTCCGCGTCCCGGAACGCTTCCAGGGCGCACAGGTAGAACGCGTCCTGCGACGAGTCGACGTCGTGGTACTTCCCGAAGTGCAGTTCGAACTCCAGGTCGACGAACGGGAACGGGTACTTGTACCCCTTCTTCGCGCCTTCCCGCAGCCCTTCCTCCACGCTCGGGATGTACTCCTTCGGGATCGTCCCCTGGGAGATCGCGTTGACGAAGTAGACGCTGTTCGGGTCCGGCTTCACCTTCGGGTCTTTCAGCTCCTCGATCTCCTTGACCTTGGCCTCGACGTCCTCCGGGGTCAGCGGCCGGTACTTCACGTTGATCACGGCGTACTTCCCGCGGCCGCCGGTCTGCTTCTTGAACGAGTACTCGAGGTCGACCGCCCGGGCGAACGTCTGGCGGTACGCCACCCGCGGCTTGCCGAGCTGGATCTGCGGGTCCGACTGCGGGATGTTCAGCGCCCGCCGGAGTTTCTCCATGCTCACTTCCAGGTGCAGCTCGCCCATCCCGCTGAGGATCGTCTCCTTCGTCTCCTCGTCGGTGTGCTGCTTCAGGGTCGGGTCGTCCCGGACCAGCCGGCTGAGCGACTCCCCGACCTTCCCACTGTCGAGCGTCTTGGCGAACGTCAGGGCGGACGCGATCACCGGCTTCGGGAAGGTGATCGACTCCAGGGCGACCGGGTGGTCCTCGTCGCACAGGGTCTGGCCGGTGAACGTCTGCTTCAGCCCGATCGCGGCGACGATGTCGCCCGGCTTGGCCGTGCCCATCTCGAGCCGCTTGTCGCCCATCATCCGGAAGAACCGGACCACCCGCTCGGTCTTGTTGATGGTCGTGTTCAGGTACGTCTCGCCGGGCTTCATCTCGCCCGAGTACACCCGGATGTACACCAGGTCGCCGGTGCTCTCGGCCACGGTCTTGAACGCGAGCGCGGCCAGCGGCTCCTTCGTGTCCGGCTTCCGGACGACCAGTTCCTTGGTCTTCGGGTGCAGGCCCTCGACCGGCGGCCGGTCGAGCGGGCTGGGCAGGCAGTCGACCACCAGGTCGAGCAGCTGTTGCACCCCCTGGTACATCTTGCTCGACCCGCAGTGGATCGGGGTGAACGCCCCGCCGAGCGTCCCCTTCCGGAGCGTCTGGCGGATCACGTCTTCCGGGACCGGCTTGCCCTCCAGGATCAGCTCGGTCAGCTCGTCGGACGCGGCCGAGATGGTGTCGAGCAGCTCCTCGCGGCGCTTCTGCGCCTCGGCCTTGAACTTGTCCGGGATCTCGTTGACGAAGAACTTCCGCCGGGTCGGGTCCGTCTCGTCCCGGGTGATGAACTGCATCTTGACGAGGTCGATGAGCCCCTCGAACGCGGAGTCCTGGCCGCCCGGGATGGTGACCACCGCCGGGGTAGCCATGAGCTTCTCCCGGATCTGGTCGACGCAGGCCCAAAAATCGGCCCCCATCCGGTCGAGCTTGTTGACGTACGCGATCCGCGGGACCTTGTACTTGTTCGCCTGCCGCCACACGGTCTCGGACTGGACCTCGACCCCGCCGACGGCGCAGAATACCCCGACCGCCCCGTCGAGGACGCGGAGGGACCGCTCGACCTCGGCGGTGAAGTCCACGTGCCCGGGGGTGTCGATGATGTTGATCGCGACGTCGTTCCCTTCCCGGTCGACCCAGTCGACCGAGACGGCGGCGGAATTGATCGTGATCCCCTTCTGCCGCTCGAGCGGGTCGAAGTCGGTCGTGGTGTCCCCGCTGTCGACGTCCCCGGTCTTGTGCTTGGTGCCGCTGTAATAGAGGATCCGCTCCGTCGTGGTGGTCTTACCGGCGTCCACGTGGGCCATGATCCCGATGTTGCGTACTTTGTCGAGCATCGTTTCTATCCGCCCGGCGTCATTCCGGGGGTCTGGGGAGATCGGCCGTCCGACCGTCGGGCGGCGCAGGGATCGAAGTCAAGATATAGAGGGGGCCTGAGGCCGCCCGGGTTCAGCGGGGCGGCGACATTTCGGGCGGCACCGCCGCGGGCGGGCGGAAGCGTTCCGGCTCAATTCTGTATCGTATCGCCGACCGATCGACCGTCTACCCCGACCGGCGCGAAGGGTGTGTGAAGGCCCTCTGGGCCGGCCGGGGCGGCGAATCCTGAGGTTTTCCACATCCCCCTGTCACAAATTCGACGTCGGTTCCGTCCTGGGGAGTAAATCGCCCTTCGCACGCGATCCGGAGACGGTACATGGATTCTCAGACACCCGTGGCGGACGGGCCTGTGGACACGATCGTGGTCGGGGGCGGGCTGGCCGGGCTCACCGCGGCGGCGCTCGTCGCCCGGGCGGGGCGGTCGGTGGTCGTGCTCGAACGGGCCGGCGGGCTCGGCGGGCGGGCCGCAACCCATGTCCGCGACGGCATTAACTTTAACCTCGGCGCACACGCTTTGTACTGCCACGGGCACGCCTTCCCGCTGTTGACCGGGCTCCGGGTGCCCTTCACCGGCCGGGTGCCGTCGCCCGGCCGGTCGTTCCTGGTCGACGGGGCAGCTGCGCACCCGACGCCCAGCGGCGGCCGCGGTTCGAGCCCGACCCGGGCGAGGCCGAGCGGATCGCCGCGGCGTTCGCAAAGGCGTGTGCGACCGGGGATTTGAACGGGCTCGTGGACCTGTTGGCGGCGGACGCGGTGGCGTATTCCGACGGCGGGGGCAAGGTGCCGGCGGCCCTGGCCCCGATCCGCGGGGCCGACAAGGTGGCCCGGCTCTTCCTGGGCCTGGCGAAACGCGCCCCCGCCGGGGTCGAGGTGCGTCCGGCCCGGGTGAACGGTCAGCCCGGGTGGGTGACGCTATTCCGCGGGCAGGTCTTCAACGTGACGACGCTCGACGTGGTCGACGGCCGTGTCGCGTCGGTCTTCGTCGTCCGCAACCCGGACAAGCTGGCGCGGGTCGGGGCGGTGACTGATCGTCCCTGAGCGGGTCGAAGCCGGGATTGAGGAATGAAAAGCCGCCGGCCCGGGCGGCGAGACCCGGGCCGGCGGCGCGAAGAAAGTCGGTCGTCGGGATCACGGCGTCCCGTTGATCCACCCGTCCTTCAGCTTCCCTTCCCGGGCGAGGAAGTACTTGAGCGGGAGGAAGCTGGCGAAGTCCTTGTGGTTGAGCACGAACGCCACGTCGTCCGGCCGGAGCGTCTCCCACTGGTGCAGCCCGACAAGCACGTCCCCCTTCTGGATGCCGGCGGTCGCGGCCGCGCTCCCGACGACCACTTCCGTCACCAGCAGCCCGCCGTGCAGCTGGTCGTTCGCCTTCGCCACCGCCTCCCGGCCCACCGGCTGCACCTTCACCCCGAGCCGCTTCCATGCCACGTCCGCCGGGGTCGACGTCGCCACCACCTTCACCGCCGGGTCGAAGGACACCTCCAGCGCCACCGGCGCCCCGCCCCGCGACACCTTAACCGGCACCTTCGCCCCGGTCTCCTTGCCCAGAAGAGCCCGCTCCAGGTCGATCGAGGTGAACACGGCCACGTCTTCGACCCGGTCGACCACGTCGCCGGGCTTGAACCCGGCCGCCGCCGCCACCGACCCGGTCTCGACCGCCTCCACGATCACCACACGCCGGGCCGGGCTCTCGGTCGCCTCCCGGGTCACCTCGTTCTTGACGACCAGCCCGTGCCGCGGGCCGCCGCGCCGCCGGCCGACCATCTCCGCCGCCCGCCCGACCACGAAGTCGATGGGTAGGGCGAACCCGATGTTCTGTGCCCCGGCCCGGATCGCCACGTTCACCCCGACCAGCTCCCCGAGGACGTTCAGCAGCGGCCCGCCCGAGTTCCCCGGGTTGATCGGCGCGCTCGTCTGGATCAGCCCCTTGTACCCCGTGTCCTTGTTCAGTGACACGTCCCGGCCCTTGAACGACACCCGCCCGTGGGTGACCGTGTGCTCGTACCCGTAGGCGTTCCCGATCGCGATCACCGGCTCCCCGACCATCAGGTCCGAGGACGTACCGAAAGGCATCACCGGCAGCGCCCTGGCCGGGTCGATCTTGATCAGGGCGAGGTCGGCCTCCTTGTCCGTGGCGACGACCCGGGCGGTGTACCCGGCCCCGTCGTGCAGCCGGACCCGCAGGGCGTGGACCTCGTCGACCACGTGAAAGTTCGTCAGGATGTACCCGCGCGGGTCGAGGACGATCCCGGTCCCCATCCCATTCACCTGCTGCGGGCGGACCGGGGAGCGGTTGAACGGGTCGTCGGCCGGGGCGGTGACGGTCCGCTCGCTGTGGATGTTGACGACCGCGTCCTTGACCTTCTCGTAGACGTCGACCACCTCGTCCCGCCGCTTCCCCGGGGTGAAGGAGCGGCCGGCCGGGGCCACCTCGGGCAGGCCGACCTCGGCGTGGGCCTTGGGGGTGTGGAAGACCGGGCCGGCGGTGCCGAGCCCGACCGCGGCGGTGAGCCCGGCCGGGATCAGGAACCGCCGCCGGGCCCACACGAGAAGTTTGGCCATCGAGAGCGAGGAGCTCGCTGGACGCATGGTGCCCCCAGGACTACCGGCCGGCCGCACTTCCCCGATGGTGGCGGCGGTCCGTGCCGACGGATCAGGACAGCCCATTAGTTCGGACCGGGGTCGGTTTCGGCTGCACGACGGCGAGGGCGGATGCGAACGGATTCACCGGCCGGAGCCCGGCTGCGCCGGCCGCGCCCGTCGGTCGGGGGCCGCGGGTCGGGCCGGTCCGTGCGGGGGTGACGGTTGGGCCGGTGGCGCGGCCGGTTGTCCGTCGGAAGTCGACGCTATACGGTGACACTTTGCCGGACGGGGAAATCGTGCGGGGCCCCGCGGGCGAATCGCCCGCCCGCGCGACCGTTACACGACACACGGCCGACATATCCCGTCCGGGACACCCGGGCGAAATCGCCGGAAACATTACAGGAACACTGGTGATGGCCAAAACGCCGCGGATGGAACAGATCGAGGCGATGCTCGCCGAGGACCCGGACGATGCGTTCTTGCGGTACGGGCTGGGGATGGAGCACGCCAGCGCCGGGGACGACGCCGGGTGCGTGGCCGTGTTGCGGGACCTGATCGCCCGGACGGCCGCGGCCCCGTACGTCCCGGCGTACCTCCAGGCCGGCCAGGCCCTCGTCCGGCTGGACAGGACCGACGAGGCGTGCGCGGTGCTCCGGGACGGGATCGCGGCCGCGGGCCGGGCCGGCACCCCGGACGCCCTTCACGCCCGGGGCGAGATGCAGGGTCTGCTGGCTTCGATCGAGTAAAAACAGGAATGGCCACAAAGAGGCACAAAAAAGCACAAAAATGAAAACAAGTATTAAGTCTTTATTTTTGTGCTTTTTTGTGCCTCTTTGTGGCCATCTGTCTCTGGCTTCGGCCGACCCTTCCGAGGTTGACCGGTTCGCGAAGGTGGATGAGGCCGTCGCCGCCGCGCTGAAGCGCGGCGACTGTCCGGGGGCGGTCGTGCTCGTCGTCCACAAGGACGAGGTGGTGTTTCGCAAGGCATACGGCCAGCGGGCAGTTCGGCCCGAGGAGCAGATCATCACGGCGGACACCGTTTTCGATCTCGCCTCCCTCACCAAGCCGATCGCGACCGCCACATCGGTCATGCTCCTGATCGAGCAGGGAAAGCTCCGGGTGGACGAGAAGGTGGCGAAATACTGGCCGGCGTTCGCCGGGAACGGCAAGGAGGATGTGACCGTTGCCCACCTGCTGATCCACACCAGCGGGCTCACGGCCGACAACCCCGCCGCCGACTACGAGGACGGGCGGGCGAAGGCTCTGGAGCGGATCGCCGCCCTCACGCTCGAAGCCCCGGCCGGCTCCCGGTTCCGGTACAGTGACGTGGGGTTCATCGTCCTCGGGGAGCTGGTCGAGCGGGTCGGCGGGGTGCCCGTGGACCGGTTCGCGAAGGAGCACGTCTTCGACCCGCTCAAAATGGTCGGCACCACGTTCAAGCCGTCGGACGAGCTGAAAAAGCGGATCGCCCCGACGGGCAAGCGGGCGGGAAAGATGATCCTCGGCGACGTCCACGACCCGCGGGCGTTCCTGATGGGCGGGGTTGCCGGGCATGCCGGCTTGTTCGGCCCCGCCGACGACCTCGCCCGGTACTGCCGGATGCTCCTGCGGGGCGGTGATCTCGACGGGGCCCGGGTGCTGAAGCCGGAGACAGTGAAGCTGTTCACGGAACCACGCGAGGTCCCGGCGGGGGGAAAGCCGGGGAAGAAGGACGAGCCTGCGCGGAAGCTCTTCCGATCTTACGGGTGGGATGTCGATACCGCGTTCACCGCGCAGCGGGGCGGCAGGTTCCCGCGGGGCGAGGGGTTCGGGCACACCGGGTTCACCGGCACGTCGATCTGGGTGGACCCGCGAAGCAAAACGGCGGTCATCGTTCTAACGAACCGCGTCCACCCGGACGACAAGGGGAACGTGGTCCGGCTGCGGAAGGAGATCGGGACCGCGGTCGCGGAGGCGGTCGGGAAGCAGTAGATCGAAACGGCCGCAAAAAAGCACAAAAAGCACAAAAGAATAGCAGAAAGTGAATGAATTATCTTATTGTTAACAATTTGTTATATTTTTGTGCTTTTTTGCGGACATTCCGGTCTTGTTTTTGCCTTCAGTTGCCGTGCCGTAGCGAGTGCCACGTTCGGACGGCCCAGTCGCGGTCGTCGGGACCGCCGGTGTAGGCGTGGCACACCACCAGCTGCCCCTCGGCGGCGGTCACCCCGCTCAGCCGCCAGACCCGCCGGCCGTCTTCTTCGGCCTCCCCGAACACCGCCTCGCCCTGGAGCCCGTCCCGGTCGATCCCCGGCACCGGCTCGCCGTCCGGCAGGCTCCGCCGGCCCATCCCCACCGTCTCCTCCGACGTCGGCCGGGTCCCGTCCTTCTTCGTGAACCCGACGGCGTGGAACCACACCGTCCGCGTCGCGTTCCATCCGGTCCAGGTCCGCTCGTCGTCCCATTCGCGGGCGAAATCCCCGGGCACCTCGATCGACCAGCCGCCGCACAACGAGACCCGGACCGGGAACCGCCGGTACCCGATCACCGGGTCCGCCGGGTCCGCCTCCCAGGCCCGCTGGGTCACCGCCTCCGTCAGCGACGGGTCGGAGGGGGTGATCGTGTGTCCGTCCGAGTCGTTCTCGATGGCCGCCAGCACCTCCAGCCACTCCCGCCACGGCAGCTCCCCGGCCGGGTCGAGCTTGTACGCGGTCGCCAGGTCGTTCGCCACCTGGTCGGTCAGCTCGCCCTCGTCCTCGGTCAGCGGCGGGCGCCACGGGAAGTCGCACCACAGGCGGGTGAGGGCGCGGTTGCGGTAGAACTCGGCGTCCGCGGCGGGGGCCCACCACGCAAAGAAGTCGCGGCCGCGGGCCGGGTCGGTGGCGACGGCCCCGAGCCAATCGCGGGCCCGCGGGCCGAGCGGGGTTAGGACCGGCCCGGGGCCGGTGAAGCCCCGGGCGGGGGTCAGCCCGACGTACGTCGGCGTGTCCGACCGGTGGTCGACGGCGGCCCCGCACACCCCGGCGAGCCAGCGGAGGAACTGGCGCTCGCACCCCGGGCGGTCGTTCGAGGTGAAATACCCGGTCGGGTCGTTCGTCGCCGAGTCGTCCCAGGTGAGGTCGAAGTCCGCGGCGAACTGGCGGACGCGGTCGCACAGGTGGACGTGGTAGCCCGGCCCGGCCGGGCTGGTCAGGGCGGACAGCCGGACCCGCCCGTTCCCCCCGAGCCGGACCTCGACCGGGGGCGAGGCCGGGTGCAACACGACCAGGAGGACCGGCTTCTCCTCGGGATCACGGACGACCCGGGCGTCGAGAACCGCGTCCCCGAGCCCTTCGAACCAGACGGCGGCGTTCGCCAGCCAGTCCCGGGCTTCGGCCCGAGTGAGACGCTGGGGCACAAGGCTCGCGCGGCCGGTGAGGTAAAGAGTAATCGGCATGAAGGCGGGTCCGCTCCGCGGCAGTGCCGGTGGGTTCCTACCAACAGGGAGATTGTAGACGTGAACGGGCGTATGACGAGGTCGGTAGTGGCGGGTCGGACGCCAGGCGGAAGTGCCCGGACGGTATCTACATCGAGCGAGACTTCCGCTGCTACAAGATGCTCGCCGAGGTCGGCACCTTCTCGCCCAGGGTCGGGTACAACTCGATCGACGAATTCTTCTGGGAGGGGGCCCGGGCGAACGGCCGGACCTACCGGCAGACCTCGACCTGCGAAACGCCAGCGGGCTCCCCGCCCGGCGTCTCCTGACCGGCGTGGGGCACGACCTCTGGCGGGGGTGGAACGGTTTCCTACGTGGTCGGTTCACCCGTGCGAAACCGCCGCGGGAAGCGACGGCCCTGGCCCAGCCGATCCGGGTGGGCGGTTTACCTTCTCGGCTTCTTGCCGCAACCCGGCCGGGCCGGCCTCGGTGACCAAGCCGGCCGGCCCAGCCGGCCCTACTGGCCGGTCAGCTCCTTCACCAGCGGGCCGGCGGCGTAGAGCTTCCGGAGGGCCTCCAGCACCGCCCGCGAGTGGACCGCGATGTGCCGGGCCTGCACGTCGGTATAGACGAAGTTCCGGACCAGCCCGTGCCGGTTCCGGTCGAAGTTCACCCCGACCAGCTCCCCCGCCCGGTTCAGCACCGGGCTGCCCGAGTTCCCGCCGATCGTGTCCGCCGTCGAGACGAAGTTGTACGGCGTGTTCAGGTCGAGCTTGTCCTTACCGTCGAGCCACCGTTTCGGCAGGTCGAACGGTTCCTTCCCGCCCTGCCCGGCCGACCGCCCGAACGCCCCGCCGAAGGTGGTGTGGAACGGCAGCTTCTCCCCGCCCACCTCGTACCCCTTCACCGTGCCGTACGCGAGCCGCAGGGTGAACGTCGCGTCCGGGGCGACCGTGCGGCCGAACGCCTCGAACCGCAGCTTCGCGATCTCGGCGTAGGCCTGCCGTTCCGGCTCCTCGACCTCCTCCTCGTACCGCTTGCGGAGCCGTCGGGCCTCGGCGTCCACCGCCCGCGCGAGCAGGACGAGCGGGTCGGTGCTCGCGTCGACCGCGGCCTTCCCGCCCTCGACCAACCTCTTCCGCTCGGCCACGTCGGCCAGCCTGGTGCCGGCGATCAGCTCGTCCGCCCGCGCCGCCGGACTCTTCCCGTTCAGCACGAGCTTCACGGTCGGGTGCTCGCCGCCGAGGTTCTCGGCCAGGAACGTGAGTGACGCCGTCAGCTTCGCCCGCTCCAGCCCGGGGTAGATCGGGGCCGGACTGAAGAGCTGGAACTTGAGCGAGTCGAGGTTCGAGTCGCGGTACTCGCGGAGGCGGTCGGACGACTTCTTCGGCAGCTCGTCGGCCATCCGGGCGCAGTGCCGGGCGATGGCGAACAGGTCGGAGAAGAAGGCGTGGCCGGTCTCCAGGAGCCCGTACTCCTTCTCGAACCCGCGGAGCTTCACCTGGGCGTCGGCGATCGTCTGCCACGGCGGGAGCAGCGGCCACGTCTCCGGCGGCGGGCCGGGGACCGCCGGGCTGAACCGCGCGATCAGCCGTTGTTCGTCGGCGAACTTCTGGGCCAGCACGGCGGGGTTGAGCAGCCCCTGGAGCTGGCCGCTGAACGCCTTCCGGGCGTTCGCGACGCGGTGGTGGTCGGTCGTGGCCTGCCGGTGGTGCTCCGGTCCCTGCTCGCCGTATTGCGTGAGTGCCGCCTCCAGCGTCCGCAGCCGGTAGAGGGTGTACGGCAGGGTGACGTCGCGGCGGTGCTTCAGCTTGGCGAGCGTTTCGAGCCGGTTGGTCGTGCCCGGGTGGCCGGTGACGAACACCAGGTCGTTTTCGGCCGGCCCGGTCTCGCTCCACTTGAAGAAATGCGGGGTCCGGGCCGGCTCGCCGTTCTCGTAGGCCCGGAAGAACGCCACGTCGAGCCCGAACCGCGGGTACTCGAAGTTGTCCACGTCGCCCCCGAACCCGGCGGCGGCCTGTTCGGGGGCGAAGACCAGCCTGACGTCGGTGTACTTCTTGTACCGGTACAGGTGGTACAGCCCGCCGTTGTAGAGCGTGACCACGTCCGACCGCAGGCCGGTCTTGTCGAGCGATTCCTTCTCGATCTTCGCCATCACCGCCCGCCGGGCGGCGAACGCCTCGGCCGGCTTCATGTCCGGCTTCACCGCCGCGTTCACCTCGGCGGTCACGTCCGCGATCTCCCGGAGGACGTTCAACTCCACGTCCGGGCACTTGAGTTCGGCGTCCCGGGTCGGGGCGTAGAACCCGTCGGCGTACAGGTCCCGGCCGGGCTTGCTCAGCTTCTGGACGGCGTCGGCGGCGACGTGGTGGTTGGTGACGACGAGCCCGTCCGGGGAGGCGAACCCGCCGGACCCGCCGCTGTTCACCCGGACGGAGGCGAGCATGGCCCGTTCGAGCCAGTCGGCGGTCAGGTCGAACCCGTACTTCTCGCGGAGCCGGTCCCGCGGCGGGTCGTTCAGGAGCCACATCCCCTCGTCCGAGGTCGCCGTCATCGCCGTGCCCCCGAGGACCAGGACCGCGGCCGCGAACTGTTGAAATCGCATAAGCGGAGCCCGATGATCTGGTGTGAAAGAAGCCCGCCCGGCGCGCCGGGCGGGATCCGAAGCCCTGTTGTACACTCCCGCCCCGGGTTCCGCCATGCGCACGCTGCTCCCGCCCCTCCTGCTCCTACTTGGCCCGTCACTCGTCCTCGCCCAGCCGCCGCAACCGAAGCCGGAGCTGCCGCGGGTGCTGCTCCTCGGCGACTCCATCCGGCTCGGGTACGCCCCGCTCGTCGCGAAGAAACTCGCCGGTAGGGCGGAGGTCATCAGCCCCGAGGCGAACGGCGGGGACACCGCCGCCACGCTCGGGCAGCTCGACCAGTGGCTGGCCGACGCGAAGCCGGTGATCGTCCACTTCAACTGCGGGCTGCACGACCTGAAGGTCGGCACGAAGACGCAGGCCCATCAGGTGCCGCTCGACCAGTACGAGACGAACCTGAAGCGGATCGCCGAACGGCTGAAGAAGGCCACGCCGCACGTGATCTTCGCCGCCACCACCCCGATCATCGACGACCGGCACGCGGCCCGGAAAGCGGACTTCGGCCGGTTCGACAAGGACGTGCGGGCGTACAACGAGCGGGCGGCGAAGGCCATGCTCGGGCTCGGCATCCCGGTCGACGACCTGTACGCGATCGTCCAGGACGGCGGGCCGGCGGAGCTGCTCGGGAAGGACGGGACGCACTACACCCCGACCGGGTCCGACCGGCTCGCCGACGCGGTCGCGGACTGCCTCTCGCGCCAGCTGAAGGTGCTGAGCCCGCCCCAGCTCAAGGCTCCGGCGAGCGGCCCGGCCGCGGTGAAGACGTACAAGGACGCCGAGGCCGCAGGCGATGCTCTGGTGCCCGCGGCGTTCAAGTCGATGAAGGTGCCGGAGTTCCCGCTCCCGCTCAATCGGCGGGCGTGGGAGCAGGCCCGGCCGGACGTGAAGGCGAAGGTGGCCGCCTCGCTCGGCGACCGGCCCCCACGCCCGGAGAAGCCAGCGGCCCAGCTCGTCTCGGTTGAACATCGCGACGGGTTCGACCTCCGCCGGCTGCGGATCGACAACGGCGTCGACGGCGTCATGTCGGCCATGCTCCTCGTTCCCCACGGGCTCGACAAGCCGGCCCCGGCGATCCTCTGGCTGCACTCCTCCAGCTACAACCACGACCAGCTGTTGACGCCGAACACGAACGGGGGCGAAGAACCGCTCGGGGTCACGCTGGTGAAGCGGGGGTACGTGGTCTTCGCTCCGGATGCCGCATGGTACGGGGACCGCGCCGGGCAGGGGCCGGCGGGCGTCCGGGAACAGACCCGGGAGCAGATGGACAGCCTGCACAAGTACCATCTGTGGTTCGGCCGGACGCTGTGGGGGATGTTCGTCCGCGACGACCAGATCGCACTCGATTACCTCTGTTCGCTCCCGGTCGTGGACACGAAGCGGATCGGGGCCACCGGCATCAGCATGGGAAGCACCCGGAGCTGGTGGCTGGCGGCGGTCGACGACCGGATCGCGTGCGTGGTCGGGGTGGCCTGCCTGACCCGCTACGAGAACCTGCTCCGGCACGGGCAGCTGCGCCAGCACGGGACGTACTACTTCGTGAACGGGCTACTGAAGCACTTCGACACGGAGGGCGTGATCGCGCTCGTCGCCCCGCGGCCGGTGCTGTTCCTCACGGGCGAGCTGGACGCCGGCAGCCCGGCGGACGGGATCGTGGTGATCGAGGAGAAGGTCGGGGCGGTGTACAGGGCCGCCGGTCCGGGCGAGCGGTTCCGCAGCGTCCGCTACCCGGACGTCGGGCACACGTACACGTCGGAGATGCGGCGGGAGATGCTCGCCTGGTTCGACCGGTGGCTCAAATAGCCGCAGCCGGGGGCGCGAGCCCCTGGTTGGCACAACGGGCCGAACACCCGGCCGGCACAGCCGGCCCTACGGGTGACTACTCACCGCCCACCCCTTCGAGTGCGACCGTCAGCCCCATCGAGAGTCGATTCACCTCGCTCACCGGCGGGCGACCCGCCGGGCGGTGACAGGTTTTGACAGGGTTAGACAGGTTCCGGGCGGACTTGTTCGGCCTGCCTCCCTCACCAGCTGCCAGAAGAGATGGGGTGGGGGCAGTCTCTCGGGCAACCCGAGCGGAACTGGCAGGAATATTATCACTTGCGGGAGGGGCGACCGGCTCGCGGCCAGGACCGGGTCCGGCCGAACCCTCCACGTGTTCGGCGGCGACCTCCGGACGCGGTGCGACAGTTCGGGGTTGCTCGGTGGGTTCGTCCCGAACGGGGTCGGGCTCTTGCAGGTCGGCGGCCCGGGGGGACGAGACGGGAGGTGAGAGGCTCTCGGGCTTGACCTGGGGGAGCTCGTCCGGGTCGGCCGGCCCGGCCCGGAGATCCCGGTCGTGGAGTTTCACCGCCAGCTCGATGAATGTCTTCGCCGTCCGGAGCTGGATGGCCTCGGACCGGCTGATGAGCAGGCGATGGAGGGTGTCGCAGGCGTCGAGCGTCCCACTGGC
>JAQGHQ010000271.1 GCA_028288765.1 Gemmataceae bacterium
GGTCCGGGTCCTGGTCGGCCGGCACGACTTCCTGACGCCCGAGCAGGAGGCAGAAACTGACCGGCAGGTCCTGCGGGCCCGGGCCGCGCAGGCGGAGCTGGAGGCGACCGAGACGGCGCTGCGGAAGATCGGCCGGTTCCAGTGGAAGGCCCGGCAGATGGCGGAGAAGCGGCTGGAAACCGGGACTGCCCGGAAGTGATACGGCCGATGGCGGTCGCGCCCCGGGCGGAACGTCATTCGCCCGGGGCGCCGACGTACCAGAGCGTTGATGATCGGTGTGGTCATGTTGCGGAGCCGCACCCGGAACGCATGAAGAGATAAGGGAGTTACGTCGGATTACCGGGAATAGGCCTATTTCTATTTTATCAGTAAAATATCATAATAATACGATGATCAATCATCACCGGCCGAGCACCTGAGGCCGTGCATCGTTCGGCAACGAGACATTCTTAACGAATCTTAACTCATCAACTTGGTTATCTCGCCGGAAAGCACAGGCGGGCTGGAGGTTCCGGAGGCGTTTTTGGGAGGCAAGCAACTGGTCTCGACCGGGTGGTATTACCTTCGAGTTCGGGGGGAAACGCACCACACGCTCGCCAGCCCGATCAGTTACGCCCTTCTCATTTCTCGACCGACGGGCGCAATCACTTCCACCAGCCCGGTCGGGCTGGTATCATCATCACTTGCATTACTGAACCAATCAAACAACAACCCGTGCGATCGTGGTCCGCATCCCCGACGCCCCGGAGCTGCGATGAACTGGCCCCTCCCCCAGGATTTCAACGAGGCCGTCCAGAACCCGGCCAACTCCTTCTCCGACCCGGACCTGAAGGCCGGGCGGCCGGCGATCGGGGCCCAGGGACTGCCGCTCCCCCGGTCCGGGAACTTCGCCGACGTCTACCAGGTCCGCGGCCCGGACGGCCGCGACTGGGCGGCGAAGTGTTTCACCCGCCAGGTATTCGGGCTCGGGGAGCGGTACGCGAAGGTGGCCAAGGCACTGGCCGGCGCGAACCTCCCGTTCGGGGTCGGGTTCACATTCCTCCCCGAGGGGATTCTGGTCCGCGGGGAATGGCGGCCGGTGGTCAAGATGGAGTGGGTCGAGGGGTTCCTCCTGAACCAGTTCGTCCGGGACAACGCCGGCCGCCCGGGGACCCTGATCGCCATCGCCCAGATGTGGGGGAAGCTGTGCCGGCGGCTCCGGGAAGTCGGGATCGCCCACGGCGACCTCCAACACGGGAACGTCCTCCTCGTCCCCGGGGCCAGGCCCGGGGCGTTCAGCCTGAAGCTGATCGACTACGACGGGATGTACACCCCCGCCCTGGCCAACACCCCGTCCGGGGAGGCCGGGCACCCGAACTTCCAGCACCCGGCCCGGATCTCGACCCGGGCGTACTCCCCGGACCTGGACCGGTTCCCACACCTGGTCGTGGCGACCGCCCTGAAGGCCCTGGAAGTCTGCGGCCCGGCCGTGTGGGACCGGTACGACACCGGGGACAACCTGCTGTTCGTTGAGGACGACTTCCGGGCCCCGGCCAAGTCCCTGCTGATGCGAACGCTGTGGGACTCCGGGGACCCGGCGCTCCAGGCGCTGGTCGGACGGCTGGCGACGGCGTGCGGCAAGCCGATCCCGCGGACCCCGTGGCTCGACCAGATCGCCCCCGCCGGCCAGCCGATCCCGCTCGACGCGGAGGCCGCCCGGGACGCCACGGCGGCCCTCGGGTTGGCCGCCCCGGTCGTGGCCGTCCCGGCGGAGGTGCCGCCGGCACCCGCGGAACCGGCCGCGACCGGCGGGGCGGAGGCGTTCGCCGGGCTGGATCTGGATGACTCCGAGCCAACCCCGCCGAAGGCCGCCGCCCGGAGGGTCGGCACCCGCGTCCTGGAGCTGGAGACGCCGGAGCCGGCCCGGAATCCCGGCACCCGCCGGACGGGGACCCGGGAGCTGGAACCGGAGCCGAGAAAGAAGTCGCGGGCTCTGATTATCGGAGTCGTGGCCGGGGTGGTGCTCCTGGCCGGCGCCGGGGTCGGTGGGGTGCTCCTGCTTGGCGGGAAGAAGTCGACCGAGACGGCCCAGGCTGGGAGGCCTGAGGACCCGAAACAGGACCAGCCGAACCCGCAGCCGGCCTCCGGCTCGAAACAACCGAAAGACCCGGACCCAGGAACCCCGACCCGACCGACCCCGATGCCGGTTAACCCGGGCGGGACCGGGGGAGAAGATCCCCCGAATATCAACCCAGCTCCGACACCCAAGAACCCGGGCCCGCTCGGGCAGCTCGACGTCAAAAAACGGTGGACGGCCAACGTGCCCGCCGGGGTCTTTGGTCACCTGGCGTTCGACCGGGACGGCCGGGGAGTGGTGGTCGGGTCGTCCGCCAAGAGCAGCCCGGTCCTCGCCTTTCGGTCCGAAGACGGGGCCCGTCTCCCCGGGTTCGCCGGACACGCCGGCGCGGTCCACGGTCTCGTCGGCCTGGACCGCGCGCGGATCGCCTCGTACGACGCGGCCAACCCGCGGGCGGCGACGGTGTGGGACGTGCAGACCGGTCAGTCGACCGGCCAGATCCCGTTCCCACCTTGTCCCCCGCCCGCTCCCCCGCCCGGCGGCGGGACGGTCGGGCTTGCCCGGGGGTTCGTCTCGCCGGACGGCCGCTACGCCGCCACCTCGGGGCCGGGGACATTCCGCCTGGAGGAGGAGAAGAAGGTCTTCGAGCCCGGTCCGTTCCGGGTGGCCGAGGTCGCGACCGGGAAGGTCGTTCTGGCGACCGACTGGCTGGACGGGCGGGTCTTCTTTACGGCCGATTCGTCCCGGATCTTGCTCGCCGAAAATGGCGGCCGGTTCCGGTGGTTCCAGCTCCCGTCCGGCCAGTCCGACGGGGAGTGGCGGTTTCCGGGATCGACCTTACCCGACCCCCAACTGGTGAACTGGACGATCGACGTGTCCGGGGACGGCGGGGTGATCCTTTATTCCGGCCCGACTCCCGCGAAGGGGGGCGGGGTGTTCGCCCTGGACGGGCGGACCGGGAAGGTCATCCGGGACTTCGGGACGAGGTGTCACATCCGGTTGGGGGCCGTGTCCCCGGACGGCCGGCTGGTCGCGGCGGCCCGGAAGGACGTCCCCCCGGACGGCGTGCCGGTCGTCGACCTCGTCGACCTCGTCGACAACCGGCAGACCGCGATCCGCCTCGACCTCGGGAGTTCGAGCACGGCGGTCCCGGCGTTCTCGCCCGACGGCCGCGCGCTGGCCCTCCACCAGGGCCAGAAACTGTTGATGGTCGACATCGACGGACGGCTGGTCGCCGCCGGGCCGAAGCCGAAGGACCCGGTGGTGGTGCCCCCGACGCAGAAGCCGGACCCGAAGCCCCGCGACCCGATCGAGCTCAAGCCCCGCTGGACGTTCGAGACCAACGAAAACGGAAACCCCGTGCTGGCGATCGATCCGGAGACCGAATCCGTTTACATCGGGTCGACCGTCCTCCATCTCCGGACCGGGGCGACCCGACCGGGTTTCGAAGGGGTCGGCCAGTTCTCGCGGATCGAAGCCTACCCGCTCGATCGAGGTCGGGTTGCGACCCACGGCCGAGGCGACCCGGTGATCCGGGTGTGGGTCGCAAAGACCGGCCGGCCGGCGCCGAAAACGCCCCAGATCGCAGTCCCCCCAATCCCCGGGGACGGGTTGAACAACAGTGTCAACCTGTCCCCTAACGGCCGCTACCTGGTGGTCTCCAGCTTCGGCCGGTACGTGAACGGGGTCCGTCTCGACGCGCCGGTCCAGGTGTTCGACACGACCACCGGAAAACCTCTCCTGAAACTCGATTGGAAGGGCGGAACGAGCCACTTCACGACCGACTCGTCGCGCCTCCTGCTCGCCGAGACCGTTGGCCGGTTCCGGTGGTTCAAACTTCCAACCGGTCAGCCGGACGGGGAGTGGTCGTTCGAGCCCCCCGTGCCAGGCTTTCCCCACCAGGTCACCGGGATGTCCGGGGACGGGCGCGTGCTGGGGTATACCGGCAGCGGCAAGGACAGGAATCCCCAGAGTCGAGGTGCCTTCGTACTCGACGGAAAGAGCGGGCAGGTTCTCTTTCCGTGTCCGAGCTTTGCCAACTCGCCGGTACGGGTCTCGGCCGATGGTCGGTTGGCCGCTTACTGGCGAACCCGGACCGCGACCGACGACATGTACGAGGTGGCGGTGGTGGCGACCGGGGCGGTCGTCGCCCGGGCGGCCGCGCCGTTCGACCCGACCAAGGTCTCGACGAGGCGATATGCCGTGTCCCCGGACGGGCGGCATTTCGCCCTTTACGACTCCGTCGAGAAAAAGGGCTACCTGTTCGACCTCCCCGCCGGCGGGCCGGCCGGCCCGACTCCGGCCGGCCCGGCCGTCGCCCGCGCCCCGGTGCCGACCGACGACGCCCTGGAGAAGGCCCACAAGATCGTTCGGGAGGCGCTCAAGGAGGACTTCGCCCGGAAGCAACCGGCCGAGAAGAAACTGCTCGCCCAGAAGCTCATGACCCTGGCCGACGAAACCCCGGACGACCCCGCCGGCCGGTACATCATGCTCCGGGAGGCCGGGGACCTGGCCGTCGAGGCGGGCGACCCGGCCCTCGCCGCCGCGGCGGTCGACGGGCTGGCCCGGTGGTACGAGGTCGACGCCCTGGGGCTGAAGGCGACCGCCCTGGAGAAACTCTCGGCCGGGTCGACCGGCCCGGCCGCGCTGCGGGCCGTGTACGATGCGGCCGCCGCCGCGGCCGACGCCGCCTTCGGGACCGAGGACTACGCCGCGGCCGCGCGGTTCGCCGCGGTCGCCGGGGCCGCGTCCCGCAAGGGGAGCCTGGGCCTGCCGTTGACCCAGGACATGGACCTGCTGGCCGCCCAGGCGAAGAAGTGGGCGGACGGACTGGCCGCGATCAAGCCCGCCCGGGAGGCGCTGAAAACCGCCCCCGACGACCCCGCCGCCAACCTCGCCGTCGGCCGCTACCGGTGCTTCGTCCAGGGGAAGTGGGAGGAGGGACTGAAGCACCTGGCGAAGGGCAGCCACCCGGGCCTGAAAGCCGCCGCCGAGGCGGACCTGGCCGCCCAGGCCGGGACCGCGGACCTGAAGGTCGCGGACGCCTGGCGGGAGTACGCCGCGGCCGCCCCGGAGGCCGACAAGTGGGCGGCCGACGGACGGGGCCGGTACTGGGACGTGCGCGTGGCCGCCGGGCTGACCGGGCTGTCCAAAGCCAAGGCCGAGGCCCGGCTCGGGTTCACCGCCGGGGGAATCGCGTACCGCCCGGGGCTGCTGGCCGAACTCCAGTCCCGGCAGGGGGGCGTCGTGAAGGTGAAGAAGACCCGGGTCGACCCGACCCTCGACTTCGCCACGGCCTCGTTCGCCGACCCGACTGCCGGCGCGGCCGAGGTGACCGCGAAGTGGACCGGGGCGGTCGTCCCACCGCGGGGCGGGCTGTACAAGCTGACGGCCGACAGCAACGACCCGGTCCGGGTCCGGGTGGACGGGAAGGTGGTGATCGACACCACGATCAAGGGGGCCGGTCGACCGGAGGCGACGGTCCTCCTCGCGGAGCGGCCGACGTCGGTCGTGGTCGACTACACCGCGCCCAACGCGGCAGCTCATGCCCTCAAGCTGAGATGGGCGCCCCACGGAGGCGACGACGAACCGGTCCCGGCGGAGTGCCTGTTCCACGACCAGAAGGCCGAGGCCGCGAGCGGGAAGTAGGGTTATCTGCCGCCGGAACGCGGCCGGCCGCTCGCCGTCATCCGGCCCCGTTATACTGGAATGGAGCTGTCCCCGATGGGCGGCCCGGTCCGGCGTAACGGGGTCCGACGATGAAGCAGTTCCTGTTCGGCCGGTACTCCGCGCCGTTCGTCGCCCTCGGCGGGCTGGTCGCGGGCGCGTGCCTGGCCAGTACCTGGTACATCAACCGGCTCCAGTCCGACCTCGCCCGGGCCGTCCGGCACGACGTCGCCCGGCTGGAGGCCGCCGAGGAGCTCCAGATCGGGCTCCGCCAGCTCCGGTTCCATACCGTGATGGCCGCCGCCGCTCCGTCCGCGGCCCGGCAGAACCTGGTGGACGACGACCGCCAGCTGGTCGCCGCCGCCCTGGCCGCCGCCCGTCTCGAGTGCGACGCCGGGGGGGACCTCCGGCTGCTCGGGGCGATCGAGCACGGGTATCTCGAGTACGAGGCCGGGCTCGCGGCCGACACCCCGACCAGCCCGCCCACCCCGACCAACGACAGCCTGATCCGGTGGGCCGACGCCCACCCGGTGCGGGGGCTGCTCGCCCCGTGCCGGGCCCTGGCCGACCGGCAGCGGGAGCGGATGGCCGACAGCCTGGCGCGGAGCGAGACCCAGACCACCTGGGCCGGCCGGGTGCTGCTCGGGCTCGGGCTGGTTGGCGCGCTCGGCGGGCTCGTAAGCGGGTACGCCACCGCCCGCGGGCTGACCCGCCGGGCCGCCCGGCTGTCGGTCCGCGTCCAGGCCGTTCACGCCCAGCTCGACCAGGAGGTCGGGGCGATGACGGTTGAAGCCCCGGGTCACCCGGGCGACGTGGACGAACAGCTCGACCGGGTGGTCGGGCGGGTGAAGGAGGTGTGCCAGCGGCTCCAGGAGCAGGAGCGGGACCTGCTCCGGGCCGAGCAGCTGGCCGCGGTGGGGCATCTCGCCGCCGGGGTGGCCCACGAGGTCCGTAACCCGCTCACCGGCATCAAGTTCCTGGTCGAAGCCGCCCTCCGCCCGGCGAACCCGACCCCGCTCACCGCCGAGGATCTCCAGCTGATCCGCCACGAGCTCGTCCGGATCGAGCGGACCGTCGACGCCCTCCTCGACTACGCCCGGACGCCCCCGCCCGACCGCCGCCGGCACGACCTGCGGGACCTGGTGGCCGAAGCCGCCGCCACCGCCCGCGGCCGGGCCGAGGCGAAGCCGGTCGCCCTCCGGGTCGTCGCGCCCCCCGGCCCGGTCCCGGCCGCCGTCGACCGCGACCAGCTCCGGTCCCTGCTCACCAACCTGCTGTTCAACGCGATCGACGCGGCCCCGCCCGGTGGCGAGGTCGGGGTCCGGGCCGGGACCGGCCCGGACGGGACGCCGACGGTGGAGGTGACCGACACGGGCCGGGGAATCGACCCCGCAATCGCGGGCCGGCTGTTCACCCCGTTCGCCACCACCAAGCCGACCGGGACCGGGCTCGGGCTGACGATCGCCCGGCGGATCGCCCGGGACCACGGGGGCACCCTCACCGCCGCCAACCGCCCGGAAGGCGGGGCGCGGTTCACACTGACCTTGCCGGCAGAGAGTAGGAATGACTCGGGAATGACGAATGCCCCACCAATGACCCACCAATGACGAAGGGAAGAGTATGACGGGGTTCCGGACTCGGGTTCTTCCCTTCGTCATTGGTGGGTCATTGGTGGGGCATTCGTCATTCCCGAGTCATTCCCGAACATCAATCATGACGGGTGACCCCTGATGCCGAAGCTCCTGGTCGTCGACGACGAACCGATCATCTGTCACTCGTTCCGCCGGGTGTTCGCGACCCCCGAGGTCGGGGTGCTGACCGCCGGGACGGTGGCCGAGGGGTGGCGGCGGGTCCAGCAGGACCGGCCGGACGTGATCGTCCTGGACCTCCAGCTCCCGGACGGGTCCGGGCTCGACCTGTTCGACCGGGTCCGGCAGGCCGACCCGAAGCGGCCGGTGATCCTGATCACCGCCCACGGGACGACCGAGACGGCGATCGAGGCGATGAAGCGGGGGGCGTTCGACTACCTGCCCAAGCCGATCGACCTGGAGGTGATGAGCAGCCTGCTCGGGCGGGCGTTCGAGGCCGCCAGGCTGATGCGGGAGCCGGCCGCCCTGCCCGACGACCCGGCCCCCGACCGGATCGTCGGCCGCACCCCGGTCGTACAGGAGATGTGCAAGCAGATCGGCCGGGTCGCCCCGCAGGACGTGAACGTCCTGATCCTCGGCGAGAGCGGGACCGGGAAGGAGCTGGTCGCCCGGGCCGTCTACACCCACAGCCGGCGGGCGGACAAGCCGTTCCTGGCGATCAACTGCGCGGCCATCCCGGAAAGTCTGGTCGAGAGCGAGCTGTTCGGGCACGAGCAGGGGGCGTTCACCGGGGCCGACCGCCGGCGGGTCGGACGGTTCGAGCAGTGCGGGGACGGGACGCTGCTGCTGGACGAGATCGGGGACATGCCCCTGGCCGTCCAGGCGAAGATGCTCCGGCTGCTCCAGGAGCAGCGGTTCGAGCGGGTCGGCGGGAACCAGCCGATCAGCACCCGGGTCCGCGTGCTCGCCGCGACCAACCAGAACCTCGATCAGCTGATCGCCGCCGGGAAGTTTCGGAACGACCTGTACTACCGGCTGAAGGTGGTCACGATCGAGGTGCCGCCCCTCCGCGACCGGCGGGACGACATCCCGGAGCTCGCCCACCACTTCCTGTTCCGGTACGCCCGCGAGGCGAACCGGGACGTCCGGGGGTTCACCCCGGAGGCCCTGGACTTGCTCCAGCGGGCCGACTGGCCGGGGAACGTCCGCCAGCTTCAGAACTGCGTCCAGGCCGCGATCTACCAGACGGCCGGGCGGGTGATCCGGTCCACCGACTTACCGGGGTTATCGACATCGACCCCGGTCCCGGCCGGGGCCCCGGCCGCCGAGCCCCCGCCGGCCTTCGACCTGATCGCGACCATCGAGGCGATGCTGCGGGATGGGGAGAAAGACGTCCACGGGCGGGTGACCGCCCGGGTCGAGCGGGAACTGATCGCCCGGGCCCTGCGCCACACCCACGGGCACCAGGCCCAGGCGAGCGACCTGCTCGGGATCAATCGGACGACCCTCCGGCACAAGCTCCGGGAGCTGGGCATCACCCTGGACAAGGTTGTCGCCGACCGGGCGGAGGACGGGGACACGACCAGCTGAGCACCCCACGGCGGCCGAACCTCAGCGCGGATCAGTTACCCCCAGCGCCGGACTTGCCGCGGTCCGACGGGGCGATGACATTCTCTTCTGACCTGTCATGCCGAGATCGCCCGACATCACCACCTCCGGCCGCCGACACGCGGTGAATCTGTGATCTCATCGCGCCGTGTGGTACTCAGGCCGGCGCGGTGAATTCCTCCCCGTCAAGATGACCCATTCCCCGTCGAGTCACTCCATGTACAGCGGCCCGGGCCGGTTCGTCCGTCCGGAGTGTTGGCATATCATCCTGGGATCTTTGGGGTTCCGCTGAAAGACTGCCCGGGTGACCGTGACCGGCATTCGACGTGCTGGGGTTTTACCCGAAGGCCCCGGCACAACTCTTTCTCCGTGAACGGGACCTTGTTGCCGGGAGCGGAGTACGTCCGTGAGACCAAAATCGTCGGCCTATCGGTGGGTATGGTGGGTGCTTGCCGCACTCGGGCTGGCCGGGGTCGGGGCCGGGGGCTGGTACGCCTTCGCTCAGAGCAGATCGACGGCGGAGGCGAGGCACGCCGAGGATGCGGATCAGACGTCTGGATCGGGGGTCGCGGTCGAGGTGGTCCTTCCCAAGCCGGGTGGGATCCAGCGGACGGTGACCCAGCCCGGGACGGCCGAGCCGTTCGAGGCGGCCGACCTGTACACCAAGGTGTCAGGGTTTCTGGTCGAGCAGCCCGTGGACATCGGCAAGCGGGTCGAGAAGGGCGAGGTCCTCGCCCGGATCGCCGCCCCCGAGCACGAGAAGCAGGTCGAGCGGAACAGGGCCAAGGTCCGCCTCGCGGAGGCCAAGGTGAAGCAGATGGACGCCCACAAGGTCGCGGCCGAGGCCGAGGCCCGGGCCGCGGACGCCGCCATCGCCCTGGCCCGGGTCATGGTCAAGGCGAAGGCCGCGTTCCGCCAGTACCGGGAACGTCAGCTCAGCCGGATCAAGGACCTGGTCGCCAAGCACGCGGAGTCCGAACGGCTCCAGGACGAACAGGAGGACTATTACCTCTCCGCCCTGGAGGCCGAGAACGCGGCCCGGGAGAACGTCAACACGGCCCAGGAGCGGGCGGCCGCGGCCCACGCGAAGATCGCCCAGGCGGAAGCCGACCTGGACGAGGCGAAGGCCGACGTCGGGGTGGCCGAGGCGGAACTGGCGACGGCCCAGGTCTGGGTCGATTACGCGGTCATCCGGTCCCCTTACACCGGCGTGATCACCAAACGGAACTTCCACCCGCCCGGCAAACTCCCGCCCGGCTCCCCCCCGGCCGGCGCCTTCGTCAAGTCGGCCGACGAGGCCGGGAGCATCCCGCTCCTGACCGTGGAACGGACGGACGTGCTGCGGGTGGTCATCGCCGTCCCAGACCGGGACGTCCCGCTCGTCGCGCCCGGGAAACCGGCCGTCCTCAAGTTCGACGCCCTCCCGGACCGGGTCTACCAGACCGAGGGGGACAACAAGGTGGTCGTCTCCCGGGTGGCCGAGGCCGAGGACTACCAGACCCGGCTGATGCGGGTCGAGGTGGACGTCAAGAACACGGACGGCCAGCTCCGCCGGGGGATGTTCGGCTCGGCCACGTTGATCCTCAGCCCGGGCTCGCCCGGGGCCGTCAAGATCCCGTCGGACGCACTGGTGGCACGGTCCGGCGAGGTGAAGAAGGGTACGGTCCGGGTCGTCCGGGATGGGAAGATCCAGACCCTCCCGGTCCAGTACGGGATGGACAACGGGGTCGAGGTCGAGATCCTCGCGGGCCTGGACCCACACGACCAGGTCGTGACCCGGACGAGTGTTCCCGTGGCCGACGGCACCCCGGTCACCGTCACCACCGCCGGGAAGGCCGGGCACTGAGAAGGATGAAGGACGAAGGGTGAAGGATGAATCCCCAGGCAGTCATCCTTCACCCTTCGTCTTGAACCCGAGTTTCTCGTTGTTCGTTTTCATCCTTCATCCTTCGTCCTTCCCCGGGCTCCTCATGAACGGACTGATCCGCTTTTCCCTCCGCAACCCCCGGGCGATCACGGTCCTGATGCTGACGATCGTGCTGGCCGGGGCGGTGGCTCTGGGCTCGATCCCGGCCGACATCCTCCCGGTCTACCGCAGCCCGGCCGTCCAGGTGCTGACGTTCTACGGCGGCATGTCCGCGACCAACATCGAGAAGGACATCACCGCCCGGATGGAGCGGTGGACCGGCCAGGCGGCCGGGACCCAGCGGCAGGAGTCCCGGTCGATCATCGGGGCCAGTATCATCCGGAACTACTACGCCGGGGACGTCGACCTGAGCGCCGCGCTGGCCCAGGTGAACTCGCTCTCCACCGCGGCCATCCCGAACCTGCCGCCGGGCACCCTCCCGCCGGTCATCCTCCCGTACGACCCGACCGGGACCACCCCGGTCTGCATGGTCGCCCTGAACAGTAAGACGCACGGCGAGTCGGCCCTGTACGACGTCGGCCGGTACTACGTCCGGAACATGATCATGGCCCTGCCCGGGTCGAACGCCCCGGTCGTGTACGGGGGCAAGATCCGGACGATCCTGGCCTACCTGGACCGGGACAAGATGCAGGCCCGGAACCTCTCCCCGGTCGACGTGATGGAGGCCCTCGACCGGTACAACATCTTCCAGCCGGCCGGGGACGCCAAGTTCGGCCCGACCGACTACGCCCTCGATTCGAACTCGATGTACGAGCTGGTCGACGCGATGGGCGACATCCCCATCAAGACCGACGCGAGCGGGACGGTGTTCCTGCGGGACGTGGCCAGGCCGAAGGACGCGGCCCTGATCCAGACCAACATCGTCCGGGTCGCCGGCCGCAAGCAGGTCTACATCCCGGTCTACCGGCAGCAGGGGGCGAGCACCCTGAGCGTGGTCAACGCCCTGCACGACAACGTCAAGGACATGCAGGCCCGGCTCCCCGAATCGGGGATCGGCCTCGAACTGGTGATGGACCAGTCGGTGTACGTCCGGAAGGCGATCGAGAGCCTGGCCGAGGAAGGGGTCCTCGGGGCCGTCCTGTGCTCGATGGTCATCCTGATCTTCCTCGGCGAGTGGCGGATGACCATGATCGCGGTGTTGACCATCCCGGTCGCGGTCCTCGGGGCGATCGCCTGCCTGTACGGGCTCGGCCAGTCGGTGAACGTGATGACCCTGGCCGGGCTGGCCCTGGCGATCGGCCCGCTGGTCGACAGCGCGATCATCTGCCTGGAGAACACCCACCGCCACCTCGGGCTCGGGGCCCGGCCGAAGGAGGCCGCGTTCCTCGGGGCGAGCGAGGTGGCCATGCCCGAGCTGGTGGCCAGTCTGTGTACCCTGCTCGTCCTCCTGCCCCTGGCCTTGATGCCCGGACTCGGCCCGTTTCTGTTCCGCCCGATGTTCTTCGCCGTGGCGTTCGCGATGACGATCGCCTACGTCCTCTCCCGGACGTTCGTCCCGGCCCGCTGCGCGGCCTGGCTGAGGGGCCACCACCACCCCGCCCCGGTCGAGTCCCACACGTTCGACTACGAACACCGCAACCCGCCCCCCCGCCGGAAGTGGTTGGTCACCCGGGCGTTCGAGAAGTGGGAAGGGCTGATCGACGCCGGCATCCGCGGGTACACCCGGGTCCTCGGGGTGGCGATGCGGGCCCGGCTGTTGGTCGTCGCCGCCGCGGTCGCGGTCCTGACCCTGGTGGTCGTGGTGTTCGGGCTGAACCTCCGCCGCGAGTTCTTCCCGGAGGTCGACGCCGGGGCGTTCGACGTCTTCGCCCGCCTGCCGTCCGGGACCCGGATCGAGGTGACCGACGGGTACGCCGAGGGGATCGAGAACTACCTCAAGAAGACGACCGGGGACGACCTCAAGCTGGTGATCAGCGAGATCGGGGTGACCCCGGACTGGTCGGCCGCTTACACCCCGAATTCGGGCCCGATGGATGTGGTCCTGCACGTCCAGCTGAACGCCGAACGGGGGCACTCGGCCCAGGAGCACGTGGCCCGGCTCCGCAAGGGGTTCGCCACCGACCCGGAATTCGAGACGGCGCTCAAGGAGGTGTTCGCCCGGCGGCTGTCGGACACCAAGGACTACCCGATGTACGCGTCGACCCCGGAGTTCTCGCGGGTCAACCTGGAGTTCGCGTTCGACTCGGGGGGCCTGATCCGGTCGGCCATGAACGAAGGGAAGTCGACCCCGATCAACGTCCAGATCACGACCAAGGACCTGGTCAAGGCCCGGCGGGTGGCGGAGGAGATGATCGGCGAGATCCGGAAGGTGGACGGGGTGGTCGACGCCCGGATCATCCAGCGGATGAACTACCCGGAATACATGATCAGAGTGGACCAGGCGAAGGCGGCGGCCCTCAAATTGAGCCAGCGGGACGTGATGCAGAACCTGGTCGCCGCGTTCAACTCCAGCGTGTCCTTCAACAAGCGAAACTTCTGGATCGACCCGAAGAGCCACAACCAGTACTTCGTCGGGGTCCAGTACGAGGAGTCGAAGATCACCTCGCTGGAGTCCATGCTCGACATCCCGATCACCAGTGCCGCCCAGCACAAGTCCATCCCGCTCCGGCAGATCGCCGAGGTTCACAAGCTGGCTGTCCCGTCCGAGATCGTCCACAACAACCTTCAGCCGACCATCGACCTGACGATGGGGGTCGAGGGGCGAGACCTCGGGCACGTGGCCGCCGACGTCATGAAGGTGGTGGCCGCGTACGGGCAGGAGCGGGCGGGCGGCGCGTGGACCCCGTACGACCCGGACGCCCCGGGCCGGCAACAGCCGATGGAGGGGTCGAAGATCGTGATGAGCGGGGAGTACCAGAAGATGCAAGACACCTTCCGGTACCAGGCGATGGGGATGATCGGGGCGGTGATCCTGATCTACTTCCTGATGGTCGCCCTGTTCAAATCGTACCTGACCCCGCTGGTGGTGCTGTCGGCGGTCCCGGTCGGGGTAACCGGGGTGGTGCTCGTGCTCTTCTTCACCGGCACCGCCCTGAACGTGCAGTCGCTTTTGGGCGTGATCTTCATGATCGGGATCGTGGTCTCGAACACCGTACTGCTGACCGACTTCGCGGAGAACCTCCGGAAGGCCGAACGGATTTCCCCGACGGAGGCGATCCGCCGGGCGGCGGCGATCCGGGTCCGGCCGGTGGTGATGACCGCGATGGCCACGTTCTTCGCCCTGATCCCGATGTCCCTCGGCCTGAGCCGGGGGAGCGAGGCGAACGTCCCGCTCGGCCGGGCGGTCCTCGGCGGGCTGCTCGCCGGGCTGGTGACGACCCTCTTCGTGGTCCCGTGCATGTACTCGCTGGTCGTCCCGAACAAGCTCGAAGAGGAGGCCGAGCCGCTCCCGGGCGAACCCGGCTACAACCCGGGCCACGCGACGATGCACCCGACCCCGGAAGACACCGCCACCGGGGACAACCACTCGGGGTGATCGCGGCCGGGGCGAGTATTCCTGCCGGCACCTTACCGACCCGGTTCGGACACCCTCACCACGATGTCCTTGTAACGCGACGCGGGATCACCGATCTCGACCACGATCTCCGGGGGGTTGGTCGCATTGGGGTAGGCTTTCTCCAGCCGCTTTCGTGCCTCCTCAAGCGCGGGGTACGGCAGTACCTGTCCGGGGTAGAGGCCGAGAAGCTTCATGATCTTTAGGTCGTCCCCGATCTTCCCCTCCACAATGATGCGTCCGACCCGGTCTGGCTGACCCGGCTCCCGCGACCGGGCCAGGGCGATCTCGGCCTGGAGTCGTGCGGCGCGGGCTGCCAGGACATGCACTTCCGTCGCGCTACCGGCCTGCCTCATCCTGACCGCCATCTCTTCGAGCCGCTTCCCCGCCGCCACCCACCGCTCCAGAACCGCTACCCGGTCCCCCACCTTATCGCACAGCTCGAGTTCGACCTCCACTGCCTGCCGCCGGGCCTCCACCATCTCAGAGACTGTCGTGCCCAATCCGGCCAGGAAGGATTTCTCCAACAAGTCCGCCAGCTTCGTCAAGGCCTCCAGGCGTGCCTTCTGGAGGTCGCGGATCGCGGCGGTTGCTTGCTTCACCGGTGCGGGCGGCGGTTCGAGGATGGGCGCCCCAGAGGGCTCCACCGGCTTGAACGACGACCTTTGGCCGAAAACGCCGACCCCGGTGAGTCCCAGCCCGGTGGTGAGCACGACCGCAGCGACCCACTTTGTTTTGGTCCAGATCATGGTCCGTAGCACTCCTTCCGTCAAAGCGGCCACGTCGAATGAAATCGCACCGGCATCCGTTGTCGTGCGAACGGCGGCCGCCGCCAGCGACGCCGGCAACATCCCATCGGCCAGGGCGGCCATCCCCACGGCGGCCGCCGGCCCTACCCCCCGGCGGGCCAGCCGCCCGGCCAGTAACTTCCGGGCCCGGTCCAACCGGCCGGCGACCGACCCCTCCGGCCACCCGAGCCTGGCTGCCGCTTCGCGCCGGGTCAGGCCCTCCAGGACGCACAGGATCACCGGCAACCGATACCGGTCCGGGAGGAGGTTGACTTCCTCGTCGATCACGGCGGCGAGGTCGGTGTCGGGCGCGGGGACCGGTGCGGGTGCGACCGGTTCGGGCATCCGGGCGACCGGTTGCTCGATCGCCCGGCGGCGGGCCATCGTCCGACGGGCCTGCCACGCGGCCCGAAAGGCCACTCCGTGCAGCCACCCCGCCAGCATCGCCCGGGGAGAGACGGCGGGGGCTTTTCGGGCCAGGACCAGGAAGACGGCCTGGAAGGCGTCCTCGGCGTCCTCCCGGCGGCCGGTGATCCGGCGGCAGACGCCCCACACCATCGGCCCGTGGCGGCGGACCAGGGTCTCGAATGCGTCCCCGTCCCGCCGCTCGACGAAGGCCCCGAGCAGGCGGTCGTCCGTCCCGTCGGCGTGGGTGGGTCGTGGTCCGGCCAGCAGGCGGCGGGTGAGCCAGTTCATGTCCGGTGGCAACCGTGGAGATCCATCGCCCTGTTATCTCCCGGAGGCGACCGGGCTGATACACTTTTTCTTCCGCCGGCCCCGGGGCTTACCCGCCGGCACGGTGTGGCGCGAGCGAGTTCCCCCGAACCCACACCTGGGAGGAAAGAAACCCCCGCAGCTGCGTCTTTTCCCCCGCGAGCGTAAACCCGCGGGCCGCCAGGAACGGGGCGGGGTCGGTGAGCTGCCGGGTCGGGAGCCGGGTCGTCAGCCGGAAGAAGGAGTACATCCCCGCGAGGATCACCCGCGCGACCGCCCGCGGCCGGCCGGCGGCCGGCAGACGGAAGTCGCCGTCGAGCCAGAGCACGCCGGGGAGACACCCCGCGGCCACCCGGTCGATCAGCGATTCGAGATCCTCCGGCGGGAAGCAGTCGAGGAAGAAGTTCGTCACGACCAGGTCGTACCCGGCCTCTGGTAGCGGGGCCGTCCGGGCGTCGGCGGCGACGAACCGGGCCCTCTCGGCGGCCCCGGGGATTCCGGCCGTCCGGCGGCGGGCCAGGGCGATCATCCCCGGGCTGATGTCGAGGCTGTCGACGCGAACCTGTCGGTTCGCCCGGAGAAGGTCCGCGAGGAACCGGCCGTCCCCGTCGCCGAGGACCAGGGCGCGCCGGCACCCGGCGATCTGATCCAGGTGGGCCGTCCGGCAGCGGTGGAGGAGCGGGCCGAAGGTGACCCGTTCGAGGAGGTGGTAGACCGGGGCGAGGAGGTCGAACGACGGCCGCGGGGTCATGCCAGCACCGCCACGGCCAGCGGGGTGAGCAGGACGGCGTCGGCCAGGACGCGCAGCCCGCGGGTCGAAACCCAAATGCGCGCGACGTTCAAGCCGGCCAGGAGGCCGACGCTCGCCAGCACCGCGGCCGCGACCGGCGGGCTGGCGGCGACCGCTGCCCCGGCCGCGAGCCCGCCAGCCGCCAGGGCCGCCCACCCCGGCGGGGCCGCGGCCGGAACCTCTTCCCACCGGCTGATGAGGATGCAATTCAGCCCGCACACCCCGGCGAATGCCGCAACCCCCGGGAGCCATCCCGGGACGGCCGCGCCAGCCCCCGCGATCAGCGGAATGGCGACCCCGGCCGCGAACACCACGCCGACCGACGACTCCTTGAGCCCGGGGTACGCGGCCCGCCGGGACCGCACGAGATGAACGACCGCGAAGTACCCGACCGAGACGACGGCCACCGTCCCGCCGGCTTCGAGGTACGCGAAGGGGAGGTCGACCCCGGCGACCGCCCCGGCGGCGGGCAGGGCGACGGCCGCGAGCCCGGCGACCGCCTGGGGATACCGGGCGGCGAACCGGTGCCGGTCGGTGCGGCCGGCAGGCCCGCCGCGGGCGTCGAGCCACCGGTCCGCGAGGTAGATGCCCCACACGACCAGGGCGAGCGCGACGGTCGCCCCGACCGGCACCTCGACTCCCGCCGCGGCGGCGAGGAACCGCTGCCAGACCACTGCCACGGCCGGCGCGTCGAGGGAGAGCAGGTTCGGCCACAGCCACCACGGGCGCGAGTCGGTCACCGCGACAAAGCTCTCGGCAAGCCTGCTCCGGTCCCCGCTTCCGGGACCGTACCCGGACAATATACCGGCGGCGGCGGCACGGGCGAACACGGCGGCCCCAGACCTGACACGGGCAGGGCGTCGGCAGTGGCGCCGGTCGCTCGGCCGCGGGTTGCCAACTTCCTCTTCCTCCCGCTCGCCCTACGGCCGCCGGGCGACGGCCCGTTCGGCCAGTTCGAACAGGCCCTCCACCGCCAGTGCCATGAGCGCGGCCGGGATCGCCCCTTCGAGCATCAGAGGGATGTCGAACTTGTCGATCCCCCGGAGGATCGGCCGGCCGTACCCGCCGGCGCCGATAAACCCGCCCAGGGTGGCCGTCCCGACGTTGATGACCGCCGCCGTCTTCACCCCGGCAAGGATGGTCGGGGCGGCCAGCGGCAACTCGACCCGCCACAGGATCGCCCACGGGGTCAGGCCGAGGGCCTCGGCCGACTCCTGGAGGGAGTGCGGAATGCCTTTCAGTCCCGTGTACGTGTTCCGGACGATCGGCAACAGGCTGTAGAGGAACAGGGCCGCCACCGCCGGGGGCGCCCCGGTGCCCTCGTCGAGCAAGAACTTCATGACCGGGATCATGAACAGGAGCAGGGCCAGCGACGGGATCGTTTGCAGGACGCCGGTCGCCCCGAGGACGCCCCGGCCGAGGGCCGGGCGGCGGGCGGCCAGTACCCCGAGCGGCACCGCGACCAGCACCGCCGCCAGGAGCGACGGCACCACGAGCGCCAGGTGCTCGCCGGTCGTTTTGATCAGCCTGGCGGCGAGCGATTCGTCGGCGACCGACACCTCCGCCCCGAGCGTCCGGGTCAGGAACTCGGCCGCGACCTGCCCTTCGTTCGCCTTCTCCTCCTGTACCCGGGCGTTCATCCGCTGCATGTCCGTCTCGGTGATCCGCCCCTCGAGGCGGCGGAGCTGGGCCACCACCCCCGGCCGGCGGTCTTCGAGGTCGGCCCGGTAGAGCCAGACGGCCTCGTAGGCGGGGAAGAAGTGGCGGTCGTCCTCCAACACCAGCAGGTCGTACTGGGCGATCTCCCCGTCCGTGGTGTACACCTCGGTCACGTCGATCGCCTTCTCCACGAGCGCCCGGTACGCGAGGGTGTGGTTCATCCCGCGGACGTTGGTCTGGGGCAGCCCGTAGTGCGGCTTCAGTCCCGGCCAGCCGTCCGGGCGGTCGAGGAATTCGTGGATGAACCCGAGCCGTAAATCGGGGTGGGCGCGGAGGTCCGAGACGTACCGGATGCCCTTCGCGGCGGCCACGTCCTTGCGCATCCCGAGGGCGTAGTTGTTGCGGAACCCGAGCGGCCTGCTCATCCGGACGCCGTGCGCCGCGAGGGCGGCGGCGAGGTCCGGCGGGTCGGCCTGGAGGATCTGCCGGGTGATCGTCCCGGTGTACTCGGGGTAGACATCAATGTCCCCCTGGGTGAGGGCCAGCCAGAGGGCCGGGGTGCCGCCGAGATCCTCCCGGTTGGCGTCGGTCCCGGCCTGCCGGGCGAGCTGGGCCGCCATCTCGGCCAGGATCACGGACTCGGTGAACTTCTTCGACCCGACTGCCACCGGCCGGGCCGACCCCGCCCGGTCGGGGGAGCAGCCGGTGAGCAGCACGAGCGCGGCGATGGCGAGCCGGGTCACGTCGCCTCCTGGGGGATCTGCGGGCCGCGCTGGGCCTGGACGAACCGGGTGACGAACGGGTCGGCCGGCCGGTTCCAGAGGTCCGCCGGGCTCCCCTCCTGGACGACCTGCCCGTCCCGCAGGAGGACGATCCGGGCGGCGAAGAACGCGGCCTCGCCGAGGTCGTGGGTGACCATCACCACCGTTTTGCCGAGCGCCCCGAAGACGTCCCGCAGGTCGGCCTGGAGGTCGGCCCGGACGAGCGGGTCGAGCGCCCCGAGTGGTTCGTCCAGGAGCAAGGCGGCCGGGTCGAGCATGAGGGCCCGCATCAGCCCGACCCGCTGCCGCTGCCCGCCCGAGAGCTGGTGCGGGTACCGGTCCAGCCCGTCGGCCGGGAGCCGGGTCAGGGCGGCCAGTTCGGCCACCCGGGCGGCGATCCGGGCGCGGTCCCAGCCGAGGTGCCGGGCCATCAGGGTGATATTCCCCCGGGCGGTCAGGTGCGGGAACAGCCCGCCGTCCTGGATGACGTAGCCGGTCCGCCGGCGGACCGGCCGGGCGGTCTCCGGGGTGACCGGGGTGCCGTCGAATGTGACCGTCCCGGCGTCGGGCTCGATCAGTCCGATCAGCAGCCGCAGCAGGGTAGACTTGCCGCACCCGCTCGGCCCGATCAGCACGGTGGTCCGGCCGGCCAGGGTATCGAGCGTGATGGGGCCGAGCGCGGACCGGCCGGCGTAGGACTTGGTGACCCCGGCGAGCTGGAACATCACGACACCGTCACGCCCTTCCAGAAGGCGACGTACCCGGCGATCTCCTTCGCCGCGTCCTTCGTCTCCGGGTAGTACCACGCGGCGTCCGGGTTCTGCTTCCCGTTCACCTCGATGGAGTAGTAACTCGCCGTCCCCTTCCACCCACAGACCGTGTGGGTCGGGCTCGGCCGGAAATACTCCATACGGACTGCGTCCGGGGGGAAGTAGTGGTTCCCCTCGACCACAATCGTCCGGTCGGACTCGGCCAGCACGGCCCCGTTCCAGGTCGCTTTCATGGGTCCTCCGTTCGCGTCATACAAGATCCGCCTGGAGGTGTCTGGGTTTTGGATTGGGCGCACCCGGTGGACCGCTCTGGCCGGTATTGCTTTCGCCCCGGCGGACGAACGCCCTTTCGGTCTCGCCCCGGGGGGGGTTCCGAACCCGCGGCTCACTCCGACCCGTCCGCCGCTCCGGAGATCCGTCCACGCCCGCCCGGGGTTTCACCCCGGGCTACCGGCCGGCGCCGCTCCGCGGCTCCCAATCGGGCGTGCGGCGGTTTTCGCCCCGGCGGGGCGGGTGCCGGTAGCCCGGGATAAAATCCCGGGCGGACGGACGCCCACCCGGTCCCTCTGCGATTCACCGGGAGCCGCATCCGTCGGCCCGGCCCCCGGAGATCCGTCTTCGCCCGCCCGGGGTTTCACCCCGGGCTACCGGCCGGCGCCGCTCCGCGGCTCAAGGCAGGCGGCTCAGCCCGTCGCCGTCAGATACAGCACCGCGAAGTATTGGTTTTCGTCGGTCCACACCTCGTCCGTCCGCAGCCCGCACCGGGCCGCCCGGCGGCCCAGTTCTCCGAGGTCGTACTTGTACGAGTTCTCGGTGTGGATCGTCTCCCCGGCCTGGAACTGGAACACCGTCGCGCCGACCCGGACCCGCTGGGCGGCCAAGCTGACCAGGTGCATCTCGATCCGCGACCGCTCCCGGTTGTAGAACGCCCGGTGCCGGAAGGCGGCGGGGTCGAAGTCGGCCCCGAGCTCCCGATTGATCCGGATCAGCAGGTTCCGGTTGAACGCCGCGGTCACCCCCAGGTGGTCGTTATAGGCGGCTTCCAGGACCGGTGGGTCTTTACGCAGGTCCGCCCCGAGCAGCAGCCCGCCGCCGGGCCCGACCAGCCTGGCGATCCGGCGGAGGAGGGTGTCGGCCTCCGGGGGGTCGAAGTTCCCGATGGTCGACCCGGGGAAGTAGACCACCCGCCGGGCCGCCGGGACGGCCGGGAGCGGGAAGTCCCGGGTGAAGTCGGCAAACACCGGCAGCACCGCCAGCCCCGGGTGGTCCCGGGCCAGTTCGGCGGCGGCGGTCCGCAGGTGGGCGCCGGACACGTCCACCGGGACGTATCCGGCCGGGCGGTCGAGCCGGTCGAGCAGGAGCCGGACCTTGACCAGGCTGCCGGCCCCGAGTTCGACCAGCAGGCACCCTGGCCCGCACCGGGCGGCCATCGGACCGGCGTGCTGCCGCATGATCCCCAACTCGGTCCGGGTCAGGTAGTATTCGTCCAGCTCGGTGATCCGGTCGAACAGCCGGGACCCGGCGGCGTCGTAGAAGTACTTGGCGGGGAGGTCCTTCCGCGGCCGACCGAGCCCGGCGAGCACGTCGGCCAGGAAGCAGTCGGTCTCGGTCGGCGGGGTGGCGGTGGCGGTCGTCATGTGGAGAGGTCCTTCCCCAGTCGGAGGCCGGAGAACTGCCAGCGGGCGTCGGGCGGGAAGAAGTTGCGGTAGGTCGGGCGGACGTGCCCGGCCGGGGTGGCGCACGACCCGCCCCGGAGGACCGCCTGATTGCACATGAATTTCCTGCTGTAGCCCATTTCGCCAAGACCTTCTGCGACACTCCCTCAGCCCTCCATCATAGGCAGGCGGCGGGCGAGCAAAACCCGAGAGGCGAGCAAGGCTATCCGGTGTTCGAGCGGGACCGGTCCAGATTCCACCCGGGCTCAACGCACATCCGGCTAACGGACTTCGACAACGTCGGGGCAGTCCGTCCACGCGGCGAGTTCCCGACCGGATGGCGGTGTTAAGGCGAGCGGCAGGAAAAAGCCGACCCGCGATTCGTTCCACCCGCTTCGTAGGGCACGCACTGCGTGCCGGTTTTGGCCTGGCAAACCGGTACGCAGTGCGTGCCCTACAAGACGGCTCGTCCCCCGTGTCTTCATCATTCTGCGGGTCGCTTTACATCTGCCGGACGCCTTAACGGGAAGCTGCCCGGATAGATCTGCTGGCGGGGGCGGCGTACCCGGTTGTCGTCCTCCATACCGACGAGTTCCTTGGGCCGGATTCGGCCCGGCAGTTCTACGCCCTCGTCGGGACGAGGTCCGACCTTGTCACGGCTGGAACGGAAGGGCGGGCCGGCGGCCCGGAATGGATACTGGCTCACCCCATGTCGGCGTCGCCCGACCCCGCCGCGTCAGTCGGAGGCCGACCTGCCAATCCGGGAGCGAAATGACTGCCGCTTACCACCAGCTGCCCGGGACCTACCACGCCCCGCGATTCACGTAGAGCGAAGTCCGGGTCGGTCAGCGGTCGCGATGGCGGACGGCAAAGTCGACCTTGAACCCTGGTTCCACCCCGGCCCCAACCGGCCGAAAATGATGTGCCGCCACGTTTTCTCCGACCTTCCGCCCGCACGCCAGCCCGTCCCGGTTGTCGAATGCCCAGTGGATGCCCCCGTAGATACGACTCATCCCCGCCTCCTCGGCCGCCGTGGTGAATGAGTCGAACCGCCGGGTTACTCCCGGGAGGCCGTCCGAAGTCGAGGTGAACCGGAGCTGGTCGGTGCCGAAGAACGCCGCCAGGGAGGCGGCCGCGGCCCCGCTGAAGGAACTGTGCCCGGAGGGGTATGCCGGGAACGGGGGCGTCGGGAGGAGGGGGGTCCAGCCCGGGTCTTCGGCCCGGATGGCGGTCACCGGTCGCCACACGTCGTACCGGAACTTGCTCTCCCAGCACACGATTCCGGCGTCGGCCAGGGCGACGTTCAGCAGGGCCAGCAGCCGGGCGGTCTCGGCCGGGGTGGTGCCCCGGTCGGCCGCAACACCCCGGGCGATACGGTTCCAGTGCCCGGGCGGGGTGACTGTACCATCTCCGTCCGCCCAGAACCGGGCGATCTCGGTCTGCTCCGGGGACCGGGCCCGGCTGTCGGTCGCGCCAATCACCTTCACCTCCCGATAGGCGGCCGTGTAATCGTCGCTCCCCAAAGCCGGCGGGCCGGGCGGGCGAAAGACTACCGGGTCGGTGAAGGTGAGGCACCGGACACTCCCCCACCCGGGGAGGAGTGGGGGACGGTAACCGGGAGGGGTGGGCCGCCACCGCCCCACTTCCAACCGTGGGGTGTACGTCTCGCGGCGGGCGTCCGCCCGGTCTCCGGCCCTCCAGTGGAGCACGTCCTCGGCCACCGCCTGCCCGAGAGCCAACCCGCCGGTCTTTCCCGGGCCGTCGGGGAGCGGGTAGAGGGACTCGTCCAGCTCGGTGTCGAACTGGTCCAACCGGTCGGGGTAGAGGGCAAACAGCACCCGATGCGCGGCGACTGCCGCGGCCACTTCGGCCGAGGCACCGGGGGGTGCGACCCGGGCCGACAGGAACGGGCGGTGGGTCCGGTCGATGGCGTTGACCGCGTCGTAGATTGCGATGTGGAGGAGGGCCAGATTCCGGGCGGCGAGCGGGGGCGGTGTCTTGTCGGCCCGCACGGCGTCGAGAGCTGCCTCGTTCCACCGTTCGACCACGTCTCTGTGGGCCGGCGGGCACTCGCAGGGCGGCCCCGTGATGGCCTGTGGCAGGGCGGCAGTGAACCCGGCGGCGAGGACGAGGACAAGGTGGCGCATGTCCGGACCCTCTGGGGTTGACGATTCTGTCTTTTATTCCGGCTGGGCGCATTCCGCCAGCGGACCGGGGAAGCTTTCGTCGGGCAGGCGAGAGCGGTCCGTCACTCTGTACCGGTCGCACCGAGTTTGCGGGGGGAGACGCGGGTCAAAGAGATGGCCCGCTGGACCGGCCGCGGTCCGCGCGAGTCTTCGGCGACATCGGGCGGCCGGGGAAGAGGAGTGGCACGGGCCGCCACGGAGGGCGGCCCCTACAGGAGCAGGGTTGGTAGGGGGGCCGCCCTCCGTGGCGGCCCGCCAGCAACCGAAGGTTTCAACAAAGCCTGGTGAAGGCTATCGGGTCGTGCCGAGCGCGGCCGAGTTGCTCGGGCGGGGGACGGCCGGGTCAGACACCGGGAGCGAGCTGAGGAAGCGGTCTAACGCCGCCGCATACTCCGGGGTCGGCGGGTCGCTGTGCCCACCGCCGGGGACGGTGACGAACTGCTTCGGCTCGTTCGCCGCCTCGAACAGCTTCCGCCCCAGGGCGTAAGGGACGATGCGGTCGGCGTCCCCGTGGACCTGGAGGAGCGGCCCGCGGTAGGCCCGAATCTTGGACAAGGAGTCGAGCCGGGCCTGCATGACCGCCCGGACCGGCAGCAGTGGGACGTGGCTCGCGGCGACGTCCGGCAGGTTGGTGAAGGTGCCCTCCAGCACCAGCCCCCGGGCGCCGTCGGCGGCGGCGAGGTCCACCGCCACCCCACCCCCCAGGGAGTGACCGGCCAGGACGATGTCGCCCTCCCGGACCCCGGCCCGAGCGGCGAGCCACCGGCGGGCGGCGCGGGCGTCGTCGAGCACTCCGGGCTCGGTCGGGGTGCCCCCGCTCTTGCCGTACCCGCGGTAGTCGAACACCAGAACCGCGGCGCCCAGCTGGTCCCGGAAGAGGTGGAGGACTTGCCGCCGGGTGGTGACGTTCCCGCCGTTCCCGTGGGTGAACAGGACGACCGCTCGCGGGGGGTTGCGGTCGGGCTCCGCGAACCAGCCGTGCAGGCGGACCCCGTCCGAGGACGTGAAGTACACGTCCTCAATTCTGGGGTCGGGGGTCCAGTCGCCCCGGGGGTACAGCCGGGGCTGGAAGACAATCGAGTCCTCAATGGCCGCGGCCCCGCCAGCCAGGGTCGCACACCCGGTGGCGAGGACGAGGCCTCCCAGGGCTGTCAGGGCGAGGAGTGAAACTCGGCCCATGTCGCCCCCGAGGTTGGCATCCCGGTCGTCGCGGTCTCAGCTCCTTGAATGTGGTCGCTATGCCGGACGGGGCCGACCCCGTCAATCTCAAACCGGCTGGTCAGTCTGCGGGGCCACGCTGCGGTCGCGCCCAAATCGAACGACTGCCCTCCGGCATCCCGGTCACTCGTCTAAGTCGCGAGCTAAACGAAGACCGGAGAACTGCCAGCGGGCGTCGGGCGGGAAGAAGTTGCGGTAGGTCGGGCGGACGTGCCCGGCCGGGGTGGCGCACGACCCGCCCCGGAGGACCATCTGGTTGCACATGAACTTCCCGTTGTACTCGCCCAGCGCCCCGACCGCCGGCCGGTACCCGGGGTAAGCGGTGTACGGACTGGCCGTCCACTCCCACACGTCCCCGAAGAACTGGCCGGCGCCCGTGTCCGGGGCCGGATGGAAGCGGCCGGAGTCGAGGAAGTTCCCGGCCGCCTCGCGGGGCTCGGCCGCCACTTCCCATTCCGTCTCGGTCGGCAGTCGGGCCCCGGCCCACCGGGCGAAGGCGTCCGCCTCGTAGTAGCTGACGTGGCAGACCGGCTCGGCCGGGTCGAGCGGCCGTGGCCCCGAGAGGGTAAACACGGACCAGCTGTCCGGCGTCTGCTCCCAGTACAGCGGGGCGGTCCACCCCTTCTGCTGCCGGGCCGCCCAGCCGTCGGACAACCACAGGGTCGGACGGTCGTACCCGCCGTCCTCGACGAACGCGAGGAACTCGCCGGCGGTCGCCGGCCGGGAGGCGATCCCGAACCCGTCGACGAACACCCGGTGGCGGGGCGACTCGTTGTCGAACGCGAACCCCTCGCCGGCGTGGCCGATCCAGCGCACCCCGGCCGGGTGTTCTTCCCACCGGAGGGGGAGCACCCCGCCGGCCGGGTCACCCCCGGCCGGCGCGACGATATAAGCGGGCCGGAGCGGGTTCAGGCCGAGCGCGTGCTTCAGGTCGGTGAGCAGCAGTTCCTGGTGCTGCTGCTCGTGGTTCAGCCCCAACTCGACCAGGGGGGCGATCGCCCCCAGCGTCCGCCCGTCCACCCTCTCGATCAGGCCCGTCATCCGCTCGTCGACTGCCCGGCGATAGGTGTACACGTCCGCCACGGTGGGGCGGGACAGGAGCCCCCGGGCCGGCCGCGGCCACCGGTCGCCGACCGTCTCGTAGTAAGAGTTGAAGAGGGAGCGGAAGAGCGGGTGATGGGGTCGGAAATCGGGCTCGTGATCGGCGAGGACGAACGTTTCGAAGAACCAGGTGGTGTGCGCCAGGTGCCACTTCGGCGGGCTACAGTCGGGCATCGACTGGAGCCCGTAGTCGTCGATCTCCAGCGGCTCACACAGCCGCCCGGTCAACCGGCGGACGTCGCGATACCGGGCGACGAACGACCCCGCGTTGACGGCCGTCGGCGATCGGCCGGGCATTCCGTTCCTCCCGCTCCCCTGCGACTGTCGGGTTCACTCCGGGTGGGGCGGGCGGATGAAGGGCCCCACGATCACCAGGAATAATAACCTACGGTTCGCTCGCCGACCTACCCCAAGAAAAGTGGACACGGAGTTAACGGTGGATTGGGTTGGGCGTCCGTTCAAACTCGTCCGGGGATAAGAACCACCCGGTCATCCGCCGCCGCACGCGCGGGAACCGCTCCGGCGCTGTCCGGCCTCGCCTGTCTGGCCTTTTTTGGCCAATCCTCTCACACCCGCTTGATGACAGCCCGATGACCAACGACCCCCCCGAACCACCAGCTGCCCCGCCGCTTGCCGCGGACAACATTTCCGCACATGGCGATGCTCGACCTCATGTAAGGGGACATCCCGTTCTCCGGGCACCTGACCGCGGACCAACTGGCACGGCCGCTCGACATCGCCGACCGGTGCCCCGTCCACCGAACCCTCACGTCCGAAATCACCATCCAGACGCGGGTATCGGGCTGACGGCTGTCCGGGCAAGAGAGAGCTACACCTTCGGCCGATGCCGATGCCGGGGCCAGGTCGGTCACCGTGCAGGCGGGAGGGGCGGCGTCGCCTGCACTCGCTTCGGCCGCTTCACCGGCAGTGGCCGGGTGCCGGTCACGTCACCGGCCAGCGGGCCGCTCGGGAAGACTACCTGGACCTCCAACCCGTCGACCACGACCGTCACGGGCACCCGGACCGGGTGCGGGCAGAGGCGGCCTCAGTGGAACCCGCTCTCGCACTGGTCGACGGGCACGCTCCCCGGCTCGGTCAGGGCGATCCCGGCCTGGACCCCTCGGCCGTACCCGGTGAACCGCTCGGCGACCTCGCAGCTCGTCAGGTCGAGCCCCCCGGCCTCGACCCCCGGCTGGACCTGCACCGCCCCGCCCGGGGCCACCCCGCCGGCGTCGAACGCCACCGTGACTTTCACCCCCCCGAGCAAGCGGTGGGTGGTTTCGGTCCCCCGGGCCACCTCCACCCCGTACGTTGATCGGTCGGCAGACGCGAACGTGTAGTGCCACACCTTCCCGTCCGGGTCCAGGAGCTTCAGCCGGACCGAATCGACCCGGTACTTCCCGGCCGGCATTTTGGCCGGCTTCCCCTCGGCCCGCACGACCACCAGCTCGCCGAACTCGCTGACGTAGTTCGCGGCCAGTTCCACGACTTCCGTCTTCGCCAGCCTGGCGACCTCGACTGAGAGGGTACCGGACTCGGAAGGCCGCTCCCGGGCGGTCGCGCCCAGCCCGTCCGGCCGCGGGCGGACGAGGACCGCGGTTCCGCCCGCGTCGATCGCCGACCCGAGCGGGAACTGCTCGGTCAGCGGGTCGAACCGGCCGTCCCCGTCGAGGTCGAGCCAGACCCGGTCGGCCCCGGCCCCGTCGAAGCACCCGTCCGCGTCCCCGTCGGTGAGCAGAGCCGCGACCCGTCGGCCGGAGAACTCCACGGCCCCGGTCGTGTACCCGCGGACGGCCCAGGCGAGCCCGTCCCCCCGCTTGCGGATCAGGACCGTCCGCTCCTGACTGGCACCGCCCCCGAACGGGACCGCCACCTTCGCCGCGTACGGCTTGTCCCCGAGGGTGACCCGCTCCCCGGCCGCGAACCGGCCGTCCCCGTCGGCGTCGAACCAGAGGGTCCCCGTCGTCGGCTGCCAGACCAGCCCGAGCCGGTGCCGGCCGGCCGGCCCGAGCCCGACCGACCCGAACTTCGCCCCGGCCGGCGGCCGGTCGTCCGGGTGGAGCGGGCGGGTCGGGCGGTCGGCCAGCTCGGCCGTCCGGTAGGTGACGACCGACCGGCCGTCGCGGGACGCCTCGTCCACGAACGTCCACCCGGCCGGTGGCGGGCCGGGGTCGGCGGCGGGGGACCAGACCAGCCCGGCGGCCAGCAGCAAGGGGGGCATCCGTTATTCCTCCTCGAACTCGCCGACCGGCGCGCCGTACCGCAGGGCGGTCTCGGCGAACCGGTCGGACAGGGTGAAAACCGCGGCGAGCGGATCGAGCCCGGTATCAGCGTACCCCTGATCCGCTCACACGGCCCGGGCCGGGAGGAGGGGCAGGGTCGCTTACCCGCCGGAGCCGTCCGGGCCCCGGGGCGGGACCCCGCACTCCAACGAAATACCGGTCCGTCGGGTCACTCGTCGTCGATTTCCCGCAGAAGGCTCCCGTAGACGGTCAGCGTCCGAAGCCGGTCGGTGTCGGTCAGGATCGACCCCAGTTCGACCAGCCCGCTCTGGGACAGGCCGTTGCCGCCGTTGCGGGCCTCCTTCGCCCGGTCGATCAGCTTGTCCACCAGGACCGTCGCCCGCTCCGGGTCGGCGAGGGCGAGGGCGAACAGCCAGTCCCGCCGCTGACGGGACGCCCGCTCGGGCAGCTCGTCCGGCGGGGCGACCCCCGCGAGTACCCCCCGGGCGGTCCCCGGGTCGACGATGGCGAGGGCGGCGGCAATGTTGACCAGCTGATCTGCCCGGTCCTCGGGCGACCACGCGTCCGCCCCGGTCGGCCGCATCGCCAGGGTGCGGGCGACCAGCCCGGCAACGTCCGGGTACCCGATCTCCCGCGCCCGGACCACCGCCGTCGCCCCGAACCCGGCCCGGCCGCCGAAGTTCCCCCAGCTCCGGAACGCCTCGGGCTGCCCGTCGAGCAGGTCGAACGCCGCGTCGATCATCTTCGCCGCCCGCCCCCGGTCGGCCGGGGCGAACCGCCGGGCCAGCCCCAGGTACCCGTGGAACTGGTACGCCCGTTCGGCCACCCCCTCGACCACCTTCACCGCCTCGTCGGGCCGGGCCGCGGCGATCCGGAACGCGACCCGCAGGCGGGCCTCGGACGGGTAAGAACTGTTGTCCACCCGGAACCGGTCGAACAGCCGTTTCGCCCCGGGGAGGTCGACGGCCGCGAGCCGGCCGGCGGCCGCGGCCAGCCAGCGGTTGTACTCGCCGGGGTCTTTGATGCCGCCGAGGAGGACCTCGGCCCGCGGCCAGTCGTGGGGGGCCAGGCGGGCGGCGACCATTCCGACCGCGTAGGCGTTCAGGTCCCGGCCGGCGGCATCGATCTTCCCCGCCAGGGCGGCGGCTTCGAGCAGGATCTTCGTCCCGCCGGCCCCGTTCCCGGCCCGGACGGCCAGGTCGCCGGCCTCGGCCAGCGCCCAGACCTTCGCCGGGAACTCCCGCTGCCGGGCCCTCACCACCGCCTCCTCGGCCAGCCGGGCGGCCCCGGCCCTGTCCACCGGGAGCAGCTGTTCGCCGAGCCGGAGCGTCTCCGTGAACCCATCCTCCCCGGGGACCTGGGCCAGAACCGCAACGGCCTCGTCGACGTCCGCCTTCGCGGTATCGAACAGCGTCTTGTCCCGGACCGCCCGCTCGAGATGGCGGGTCAGGTCGGTCGTCCCGCCGGTCCGGGTCTTCTCCTCGTCCCGCCATTTCTTCGCCACGTCGAGGTCGATCCGGGCCATGCCGAGCAGGGCGTGGCTGCCGTACCCGAAGTCGGCCCGCACCTCCCAGGTCCGGGTGAGCAGGTGCCGGGTGAACCGGTCGAGGGCCGCGGCGTGGGCGGGCGGGACCGCCGGCTGGGGGCCGGGCGGGGCGGCGGCCGGCGTCAGCGGGACGGTGACCGGGTCGGGCCCGCCGGGGACGACCGGGACCGCCGCGGGCCGATACCCGGGCTGCCGGACGAACACGAACCCGCCGCCCTCGTAGTACCCGGACAGGGTGAAGGAGCCGTCGGCCGCCGAGGCGGTCGAGACCCGGGCCGGACCGTCCACCCCGAACACCTCGGCCCCGCCCACCGGCTTGTCGGTGACGGCGTCCCGGACGACCCCGCGCACCGCCAGGCCGGCCCGGCCGAGCTTCAGGGGCCCGAACTCCTGCACCTCACCGGCCGCCCCGGTCAGCGATTTGCTCCCGGCCCCGGCGTACCCGGTCGCCGCCACGGCGACCGAGTAGGTGTCCCGCGGCCAGAACCCGGCGAATGTGTACCGGCCGTCGGCGTCGGTGGTGGTGGTCGCGGCCGGGCCGTTGGTACCGGTCGAGGCGTTCCGGCCGACCCCCGGGACGGAGTGTCGTAGGGTCACTTTCGCCCCGGCGACGGGCACCCCCTTCGCGTCGGTCACCCGCCCCCGGAACCCGGCCGCGTTCGCCTCGCTCACCTCGATCGAGACCGGCCGGGTGGTCTTCTCCAGGTCGAACGTCTGCGGGACGTTGACGGCCGTCCCGAGGCGGACCCGCGGCGCCACCGCGTCGTCCGGCGGGAGGTTCTTGATGGCAAAGGTCCCGTCGTCGGCCGCGGTGGTCCGGTCGGCCCGGGTGTGGGTCCAGACGCCGCCGAGGGACAGCGTCGCCCCGCCCGCCGGCTTCCCGTCCGGGAACACCACCCGGCCCGCGAGGGTGACCGCCCGCGGCAGCGCGATCGGGGCGAACGCGTGCGGCCGGCCGACGGCGACCCGGGCCGGCTCGACCAGCCCCTGTCGGGCGTTCGCCACGTACGGGACGGCGTACCCGTCCGGGGCGGTCTGCGCCCAGACGATGTACCACCCGGGCGGCCCGTGGGCGGCGTACTCCCCGCTCCCGTCGGTGGTGACGTGGAACTGGCGGGTCGGGACGGCCAGCCGGTCGTCGGTGTGGACGTTCACGAGGAGCGCCGCACCGGGAACAGCCTTGCCGGTCACCATGTCGGTCACCCGGCCGGTGACCCGCGCGGCCGGGCCGAACGAGGCGGTGACCGCGGCCGTCTTCCCGGCCGCGACCTCGACCGGGTCGGCCTTCACGAACACCGCCGGGACCCGGCCGTCCTCGGACACGCCGACCTCGTACCGACCCGGGACGACGTCGCGGACGGTGACCGGGCCGGACCCGTCGAACGTCCCGGTCTTCCACCGGACCGGCCGAACCCCGGGCGCGGCCGCCGGCCGGGCGCTCATGAACAGATGCCACCCGAGCCCTTTCAGGGCGCTCGCTTCGACCCCCGCGGGGGTGATGGTGACTGTCCCCGGGGCGATCAGGCCGGCGTCCAGGTCGACGCCGGCCGGCGCCGTGAACAACGTCTCCCCGAACCCGGCCGCCGTCACCCGGAAGGAGACGCCGTACCCGACCGGGGCGGCGAGGCGGAACCGGCCGTCGGGGCCGGTCCTGGTGCCGAGCCGGGTTGTTTCCCAGGCCGGCAGCTCGATGACCGGTGCGGGGCCGTCGCCCGTCGCCCGGGCGTTGCCCTCGGCGGAATACGAGGTCGGGACGACGACCGCCCCGGCGACCGGGTTTCCGTCCGCGGCGGTGATTCGCCCGGCCCGGGCCGCGCCGTCCGCGAGGACGATCCGGACGCCCGAGGGGCCCGGGTCCGGGTCCCAGAACTGGCCGACCGCGGTGTACCCGACCCGGCCCGCGGGGTCGCGGGCGAACAGGTGCCGGATCGACCGCCGCGGCCCGGTCTCGCCGGGGATGGTCAGCTTCCCGTCGGCGTCGGCCGGGATGGGGGTCGGCTCCGCGGGCGGGAGACGGGCCTCCGGGTCGGGGTCCGGGTAGACCCAGACCTTCGCCCCGGCGGCCGGCTTGCCGGCGGCGGTCGTCACCCGGACCGCGACCGGGGGCGGGTCCCCGGCCCGGGCCGGGGACGGGGTGATCAGGAGCACGGCGGCCAGGACGAGCGATCGGGGCATCGGGCGGGCCTCGCCGGTCGGTGGGACGGACGCCGACGATTGTACCCGGGTTCGTCCGGGATAGGGAGGATCGGGCGGGCGGGGGCTCTCACCTTCTCCGAGGTCGCCGCCGCCCCGACTCGGAAGACGTGTCGGCTCTGCCCAGGACCTGGCGGACGGCAGGCGGGGGTCGAGGCACCGGCGACGACGGGTGACGCGGCGGTCGGGCCGGTCGGCCGGCGGCCGATCCACGGTGGTGGACGAAAATGGGGTCGGCCCGAGGTGGCCCTTCGGGAGCCGCCGAATTCCGTTGCAATGCCGGCTCGCCGGAATCCGGGGGCGTGGGCCAGCCCGGCCCCTTGGTCCCGGCCGAACTGCGAAATCGCGTGCGGCGCCTTACACCCGGCCAGGATGGCAACCGCCGCGAGGCTAAAAACGGCCACCAGGGGGGTATCGCCCCCGGGGGAAAGGTCCGCCTGAGCCCCGGTGGTTTTCGCGCCTCCTCCGTCAACCGCGCGGCGCGTCGAGGACCTCCCGGACCTTCCGGGCGAGCGCCAGCGGGGTGTACGGCTTCTGGAGGAACGCGACGTCCGCCTCCAGCACCCCGTGCCGGACGACCGCGTCGTCCGTGTACCCGCTCATGAACAAGACCTTCAGGCCCGGGTACCGGTCTCGGAGCGCCTCGGCCAGCTCACGACCGCTCATCCCGGGCATCACCACGTCGGTGACCAGGATGTCCACCGGCGGCCGGCCCTCGACCAGCCGGATCGCGTCCGGGCCGTCCGTCGCCGACACCACGGCGTACCCGTACGCCTGGAGGGCGAGCAGGGCGAACTTCCGGACGTCCGACTGGTCCTCCACCAGGAGGACCCCCTCGGTCCCGCCCCGCACCCTCACCGGGTCGGCCCCCGACCCCGCGGCCGGCCCCTCGACCGCGGGCAGGTACACCTTGAACGTCGTCCCGACCCCGACCTCGCTGTACACCTCGACGTGGCCGCCGCTCTGCCGGACGATGCCGTAGGTGGTGGCCAGCCCGAGCCCCGTGCCCTTGCCCGGCTCCTTGGTCGTGAAGAACGGCTCGAAGATCCGCGCCTTCACACCGTCCGTCATCCCGGTGCCGGTGTCCGTGACCGCGGTCAGGACGTAGCGGCCGGGGCGGACCCCGTGGTGCAGGCGGGCGTAGTCCCCGCCCAGCTCGACGTCCCGCGTCTCGATGGTGAGCCGCCCCCCGCGGGGCATGGCGTCCCGGGCGTTCACCGCCAGGTTCATCAGCACCTGCCCCATCTGCCCCGGATCGACCCGCACCCGGCTGACCGCCGGGTCCAGGGCGGTGGCCAGGGTGACGTCCTCCCCGATCAGCCGCCGGAGCATCTTCCCGGCCTCGGCCACGACCGCGTTCGGGTCGAGCACCCTCGGCTCCAGGACCGCCCGCCGGCTGAAGGCCAACAGTTGGCCGGTCAGCCCGGTCGCCCGCTCGCCGGCTTCCCGGATCGCGTCGAGGGCCGGTCGGTCGGGGGCGGCCGGGGGGAGGTTGTCGAGCAGCAGGTCGGCGTACCCGTTGATGACGGTCAGCAGGTTGTTGAAGTCGTGGGCCACCCCGCCGGCGAGCTGCCCGAACGCGTCCATCTTCTGCGCCTGCCGGAACTGCTCCTCCAGCTGCCGGCGGGCGGTGATGTCCTGGGTGACCCCGATAATCCGGACGACCCGCCCGTCGGCGTCGGCCTCTGGTTCCGCCCGGACGTTCACCCACTTGACCCGGTCGCCGAGTACGAGTCGGTGCTCGATCTCGCACGGCACCCCGGCCAGGGCCTGCTGCAGCGCCGCCTGGACGCGCGGGAGGTCGTCCGGGTGGACCTTTTTGGCCAGTTCCTCGCCGGTGTGCGGGCCGGGGTCGCACTCGCAGATCCGGCTGCCCTCGTCCGAGCTGACGTAGACCCCACCCGGTACCTCGTACGTCCAGCCGGCGACGTGGGCGATGGCTTCGGCCTGCCGGAGCAGTTCCTCGCTCCGCCGCAACGCCTCCTCCGCCCGCCGCCGGTCGGTCACGTCCCGGACCACCAGGGTGTGGAACTTGCGCCCGCCGGCCTTGCCCGAGGAGACCGACGCCTCGACCGGGAACTCCTCGCCCCCCGCCCTCACCCCGCGGGTCCCCATCCGCAGCCGGTGGGTGAACGATCCCGGGTCGGCGCCGCCGCCCGCCCCGGCCGGGTGGACGAGTTCGTTCGGGATGAAGTCGGTGAGCGGGCGACCGAAGGCCGCCGCGGCCGGACACCCGAACATCCGTTCGGCGGCCGGGTTGAACAGGCTGACCCGGCGGTCGGCCTCGACCACGATGACCGCGTCCTTGGCCGACTCGATGACCCCGGCCAGCCGGGCCTCGGAATCGGCCAGCCGCCGCTCCGTCCCGACCTGCCGGAGGACCCGCCCGACCGCCTCCGGGAGGTAGTCCAGATACTCGAGCGACTTGGTGACGAAGTCCCGGACCCCGACCCGGAAGGCCTGGATCACCGTCGCCTCGTTGCCGAATCCGGTCACCAGGATGACCGGCAGGTCGTACCCGGCGGCCTTCACCCGGGCGTAGAAGTCTAGCCCGTCCACCCCGCCCGGCAGGCGGTAGTCGAGCAGGACCAGGTCCACCCCGCCCCGGCCGACCGCGTGGAGCGCTTCTTCGGCCGTGGCGGCGACCACCGCGAGGTACCCGGCGTCCTCGAGCCGCCCCCGCTCCAGCTCGGCGATGCCCGGGTCGTCCTCCACGATCAGGACGGTGGGGGAGACGGTCGCGGTCATCGGTCGGCTCCTAAGCTTGGGCGTCTTCCCGGGGCACCTGGACGATCGCCAGGAACAGGCCGAGGCGCCGGATCGCCTCGACGAACCGGTCGTACTCGACCGGTTTGGTGACGTAGCTCGAGCACCCCAGTTCGTAGCACCGCTTTACCTCGCGCGGGTCGTCCGTGGTGGTCAGCATGATCACCGGGATCTCGGCCGTTTTCGGGTCCGCCTTGAGCCGGCGGAGCACCTCGACCCCGTCCACCCGGGGCATGTTGATGTCCAGCAAGAGCAGCAGCGGCCCATTCGGCATGCGGTCGCGGTAGGCCCCGGCGCAGTAGATGTAGTCGATCGCCTCCTGGCCGTCCTTGACGTGGACGACCCGGTTGGCCAGTCCGGCGTCCAGCAGGTTCTGCTGGACCAGGTAGGCGTGCCCCTCGTCGTCCTCGGCCAGAAGAATGACCAGTTCTCGATCGGCCATCAATTCTCCCCTCACGGGCGGACCGCGCCCCGTTACCGTCCGCCCACCGCCCCCGGCGTGGCCGGCAGTGTAACGTAGAAGGTACTTCCCTCGCCGGGGCGGGATTCGACCCAGACCCGGCCGCGGTGCCGCTCGGCCACCCGGGCGACGATCGCCAGGCCGAGCCCCTCCCCGGACCCGACCCCGGGGTGGGCCCGCTGGAATGCCTGGAAGATCTTCTGGCGGTGGCCCTCGGCGATCCCGAGCCCGTTGTCCCGCACGAAGTAGGCCTGGAACTCGTTCGGCACCCCGGGCGCGCCGGACGGCAGGCACCCGACCTCGATCACCCCCGGTCGGGCCGGGTCCAGATAGGTCAGGGCGTTCCCGATGAGGTTCCCGAACACCTGCTCGATCGCCGTGCGGTCGCCCCACGCGGCCGGCAGGTCGCCGACCAGGACGGCGGCCCCGCGCTCGGCGATGGTGCCCTGGGCCGCCCCGACGACATGCCCGACGACCCGGCCCACGTCGGCGGCCTCCCAGCGGTATTCCACCCGGCCGGCCCGGGACAGCCGGAGCAGGGCGTCGATGATCCCGCTCAGCCGGAGAACGGCACTCTGGATGAATCCGACCGACTTGGCCATCTTCCCGCCCAGGAGGGTCCGCCCCCGGTCCCGGACGGCCGGCGGAACGGCCTCCTCGGCGAGCAGAGCGGTGAGCTGCTGGCACCCTTTCTCGAGTTCCTTGCTGAACCCCTGGAGGTTGACCAGCGGGCTCCGCAGGTCGTGGGATACACTGTACACGAACATCTCGTTCTCGGCATTCTTCTGGGCCAGGTCCCGGTTCGCTTCGGCCAGCTCGGCGGCCCGCTCCCGGACGGCCTCCTCCGCCGCCTTCCGCTCGGTAATATCCTGTACCTGGCCGACGTACATCAGCGGCCGGCCGTCCGGGCCGCGGGTCAGGGCGACGTTCGTCAACCCCCAGAGGAGGTGCCCGGCCCGGTGCCGATACCGCTTCTCCATCTGGAAGTAGTCGCCCGCCCCCGCCAGCAACACCTCCCGGCGGTCGAGGCTCTCGCCCAGGTGGTCCGGGTGCGTGACGTCGGCCAGCCCCAGACTCTGTACCTCGGCCGGCGTGTACCCCAACAGCCGGGCGAAGGCGGCGTTCGCGCGGAGGAATCGGTTGTCGAGGTCGGTCAGCACCATCGCCACGTTCGTGTTGTCGAACGCGCCGCGGAACAGCGCCTCCTCCTCGCGCAGGGCGGCGTACGCCCGGCCCAGTTCGTCCGTCCGGGCCCTCACCCGCTCCTCCAGGTCGGCGTTCAGCCGCCGGACCTCGTCTTCCGCCCGCTTCCGCTCGGTCAGGTCGGTCAGCGTGGTGCGACTGCGGACGTAGCGCCCGGCGGGGTCGCGGACCGACGAGGAACTGACCAGGACGGGGAACGTGGTCCCGTCCTTGCGCACCAGATTGAGTTCGACCGCGGCGACCGCCCCGTGCTCCCGCACCCGGGCGAACCCCTGCTGGTAGGCGTCGCGACTGGCCGGGCTGACGAGGTCGACGAACCGCACCCGGCCGACCATCTCCCCCGCCTCGTACCCGAGCCAGCGCAGTTCCGTCCGGTTGACCTCGACGATCGTCCCGGTCGGATCGACCGAGTGGTACCCGCACGGGGCGTTGTCGTACAGGTCCCGGACCTCGCCGGCCGCCCGGGTGAGCGCGGCGGCCATGTCGCGGAACGCCCGATCGAGGCTGGCGATCTCATCGGCCCCGGACAGAGGCGGGGGGAGTGGTTCGCCCGCGGCCAGGCGGCGGGTGTTGGCCTCCAGGGCGGCGAACCGCCGGGCGACGCCCCGGCGGAACGCGCACGCAAGGGCCAGGGTGCAGATGACGGCGACGACCCCGCCGGCCACCAACACGATGTTGAGCCGCTCCCGGGACTGGTCGAGGGCGACGAGTCGGTCCCGGTCGAGCCGTTCCTCCTCTGCCAAGAACAGCCCGACCTCCCGGCGGAAGTCGTCCACGAGCGTCTGCCCATGCCCGGAGCGGACCCGGGCGGCCGCCTCGTCGGCGGCCCCGCCGCGGACCAGCTGCTCGATCCCGCCCTGCCAGGCGAGCAGGGCGTCGGCCGCCGACCGGACGGCCCGGGCGCGGGTGGCCTGCCCGGGGTTGTCGCTGACCAGCCCGGCGAGGCCGTCGAGCTGGCCGGGCAGGTCGCGGCTGGCGTCCCGGAAGGGACCGGCGAAGGCCGGGTCGTGGGAGATGACGTACCCGCGGACGCCAGCGCCCGCGTCGGAGACGGTGGTGTGGATCACGTGGACCTGGGTGATCACCTCCTTGGTGTGGGTCGCCCACCGCCCGGCCTCGACATGGTCGCGCTGGAACCTGACGACCACGAGGACGAAGGCCAGTTGGAACAGGAGCGGGAGGGCAATGAGGATCAGCCCCTTCTGAAACATGGTCAGGTTCACGGGCAATACCTGGTCGGGTGCGAGCCGGGCAGGAGTTCTCCGGCGGGGTGAAAGAAAGGAGCGGGCCCACCGCGTCCGACGACGGACATACGTCGTTCTGTCGAGCTGGGCGAATTGACTGAACGGGGGGGGTAGTGCTCGATCGGTGTGGTGGAACCCCGATCCGTCCGTCGGAGAGGGAGCCGGCGAGATTCAACAATTGACGGAAGGTTATCTTCACCCACGGTATCGGAGGTTGTCAAGGTCGGGGCTGCGGATCGGGTCGCCCGATTTGGGGGTGGAACGGAATCGTTCACTCGGACCGGAAATTCAGGAGCCTCGGCTGAACCGGCGGGCGGTTGTGCCGAGGCAGTTACGGACCTGCCCATGAAGCGTGACCCGATCCACCGATGCGACGGTCGCCAGCACCGCGGCGAGGTCTGCCGGGGGGGCCGGTGCGGCGACCGGCGGCAGTGGGGCGGGAAGCTCCCGGGCCGCCGCCGCACTGATGGTTTTCACCCCGCGGGCGGCGACAACACCGGGTGCCGACCCTGGAGCGAGCGGCCGGGCGGGCGGAGTCCGCGGCCGGAGAATGAGCGTTGTCCGACGAGCGACGGGTTGCCCGGCGGGGTGCCGGCTACAATCAGGGCATGAATATCCTTTCGCGCCGGAGAGTTGTGCTCGCCCAGCTGCCAATCCCACCGCTCGGTCCGGACCCGGTGCGCGGCAACGTCCCCCTCGCCGCCGCCTACCTCACCCTCTGGGCCGAGAAGCAGCACCTCACCGCGCACTACGACATCCAGATCCTGCCCGGCCGTGACGCCAACACCCTGGGCGACCGGGCGCTCGTCGCGGCCCTGGTCGCGCTCGACCCGTGGCTGGTCGGGTTCACCTGCTACGTCTGGAACATCGAACGGACGCTCTGGGTCGCGGCCGAACTGAAGCGATTGCGGCCGGACGTGCGGGTCGTCCTCGGGGGCCCGGAGATCACGCCGGACAATGCCTGGGTGCTGGACACCCCGGACTACGACTTCGCCGTCATCGGCGAGGGCGAGCAGACGTTCGCGGCGCTCCTCGATGCCCTCCGCCGGACCGCGCCTGTCAGCCGCTGGTCGTTGCCCCTTGTCGGTGGGTCGGGCCTGGACGGAATCCCCGGCCTGTACGTGCCGCCGGCCTCGGGCCCCCGGTACGACCCGGCCCGCCGGCCCGCGTACCGGACGCCGCTGCCCGACCTGAACGAACTGGGCTCCCCGTATACGGCCGGCATCCTCGACGCCGCCGCCGAGCGGATGCTGCTGCTGGAGACCACCCGCGGGTGCGTGTTCAAGTGCAAGTTCTGCTACTACCCGAAGAGCTACGACAAGCAGTACTACCTCGCCCCGGACCAGATCCGGGCGGCGCTCCGGCACGCCCGCGAGCGCGGAGTCGAGGAGGTGTTCCTCCTCGACCCGACACTCAACCAGCGCCGCGACTTTGCCGACTTCCTCCGCCTACTGGGCGAGGAGAACCCCGGACGCGCGTTCGGGTATTTCGGCGAACTGCGGGCCGAGGGGGTCACCGCCGAGACGGCCCGGTTGCTCCGGGAGGCGAACTTCACGGAGGTGGAGGTCGGGTTGCAGTCGATCGACCCCGACGCCATGCGGCTGATGGACCGGAAGAATAACCTGCGGGCGTTCGAGCGCGGGGTGCGGGCCATGCGGGAGGAGGGGATCCGGGTGAAGGTCGATCTGATCGTCGGCCTGCCGGGGGACACGCCCGGGTCCGTGACGCGGTCGTTCCACTACCTGCGCGACGGCGATTTGTACAGCGACGTGCAGGTCTTCAACCTGGCGATCCTCCCGGGCACGGCCTTCCGCCACGAGGCGGCCGAACTGGGCCTCCGCTTCCAGCCGCGGCCGCCGTACTACCTCCTCGAAACCCCGACGCTGAAGCGGACCGACCTGTTCGAGTTGATGCACCAGGCGCAGGACCTGTTCGCCGTCGAGTTCGACGCCGCCCCGCCGCCGGTGCTGGCGTTCGATTCGGCCGACGGGCTCGAACGGGCCTGGCGGGTCGATCTCGATGCGGCCGAGACCGGCGACCCGCCCGCGACCCGCTCCGCCCAGGCGTTCACGATCTGGTTCACGTCCGGGTGCTTCGACCGGCACGCCGCCCGGGCGGCGGCGTGTGTGAGGCGGGTCCTGGCGGACAACCCGTTCACGACCCTCCAGGTGGTGTTGGACACATCCGCGACCGAGGCCGGGTCGGTCGGCGGGAGCGTCACCCGCCGGCTGCTGGACGCCCTCACGGCCGCCGGGTTCGATCGCCCGACGTACCTCGACGAGTACTACGCACTTCAGCCGGGCCGAACGAGCGGGGCAAAGCGGCTGATCGTCGTGTTGCCGGGGCAGCTGCGCGACGGGCTCGACCCCGCCTGGCTCGACGTGATCGGTGCTGTTGCGACTGTGGTCTGGCGGGGTCTCCCGGCGGAGGAAGAAACCGGGATGGACGCGTTCGAGTACGCGTGGCCGGGCTGATTCGCCGTCGGCTCTGCTCCCCGGGCCAGGACCAGTACTTACGGACGGTCCGGGCCCGGCGGGGGGTAGTCGCTTCCGGACCCACGACCGGACCCGAGTCGGCGCACCAGCCACGGGCGGACCGCCCGTCCGGACGGACTGCTCGACTTTCATGGCGGTAGAGGCCGGCACCGCGCGGCAAACCGATGGAGGTCGGCCGATGTTCGACTGGCTCACCCGGGAATTGTGCGGGCGGGGGTTCGGTGTCGTTCTCGGATTGCTGGCCGGTGGTCTGATCACCTGGTCGGTGGGCCGGTGGCGGCGGTTCCGACAACGGCAGAGTATCCTCCGCGGCGACGCCCGGGACACGATCGTCATCCACCACCACATCGTCGAGCCTGCACCCCGGAAGGACGGTGTCGAATCGACCGGACCGGGCGTCCTCCGCATTCGCGCGGTCGGTCAGGCGGAACTCGATCGCGTGGTCCCGAACGGCCACCTCGCCGCCGTCCTGCTCCGCCGGGCGTTCGCGGTCACCTCCAGGGACACGCTGATCTCGATGGCGGGGGCCGAAGGGTCGTTCCTTCTTGAAACGGTCACGAACTTTGTGTGCGACCGGGTGGCGAACGGTCCGTTCGAACACGACCTGTACGTGATGGCCCCGTGTTGCGAGCCGGCCGACCTCGCCGAGCACCAGCCGATCACGATTCTCCTCATCGCCGTCAAGGACCTCTCCGTGTTCGAGACCTGGCCGGCGTGTCGGGACATCCGGGTCGAACACGGGTCGGACGGGAGCCGGGTGCTGACGCTGATGGAACTGGCGAACCGGTTCAAGGCCGAGCAGGCGGAGATCGCCCGTCGCCACAAGGCGGGAGAGCGAACCAAGTGGGCCGAGACGATGTACGTCCTCGACCTGGCCCTGGACCGGCGGACCGCCCCAGTCCAGACCAAGCCGGTCCCCTGGGGCCGCTTCGAGGCGATCCTGCGGACACTCAATCTGGAGTGAGGGAGACGAACGCGGAAACGACGACGGCCAGTGCTCCCGCCGGTCGGTTCCGGGGTGACGGTACTCGGCCGAGCAACTCCACTCGTTCGTGCGGGAATGTTGTCCGCGGCAAGCGGCGGGATGGTCGGCGGCTCGGATGCGTCGTTGCTTTGTTGAAAGGCTCGGGCCGCCACGGAGAGCGGCCCCATCGGACCAAGGTTTGTAGGGGCCGCCCTCCGGGGCGGCTCGCCAGCAACCCAGAGGTTCAAAAAAACAAGCGGGCATAATAATGTTCATAAGCGTTCAGTCCGCCGAGCTGCTCCCGGCAGGCGACCTTCCCGGACGGGACCGGTAGCGCCCGGGGGCCGTCACCGACCCCTGACAGCAGCTCATACCGTCCTGTCTGGCTATGGTGTCGCCGCCGAGCGCGGGAGCGGGTCTCCACTGGCCTTCGCGTTCCGAACTGATCCGGCGCCACCGACCCACCCTCACCCCTCATCCGGCCAGATGCCCAGCAGCCGACGGACGACGACCAGTTGCCCGAGGTGGTAGGCGTTGTGGTCGGCTACCAAGAGCGCCTCCCGGAGCACCGTCTGGCCGTCCCCGTGGGGGATCGGGGCGAACAGGTCGGTGGCCGGATCGGCGACCAGGTCCTGCATCGCCTTCAAATCCGTCCGGAACCCCCCGACGGCTCGGTCCCACGTCTCGTCATCGGGCGGGGCGTCGCCGGCCGGCCAGTACCCGCCTGGCCACTCGGGCGACACGTGCTCCGGATTCCGGCTGAACTCCAGGATGTCCCACTGGGCGATCCGGAGGTGCTCCAGCAGCCGCCACGGCGTGTGCGGCACCGGCGGCACTTTCCCGCCGCGGAGGGCGGGCGGAATCCCCCCAATCGCCTTGTCAAAGGAGAGGTGGGCGCCGCCGCCGCGGAGCAGGTACAAGAGGTGGTCGCGGAGGGCGTGTTGAGGGTCGGTCGCCATATCTCTCCTCGCTCTGGAGTGGAGGGGCGGCGGGGCCGGTCTCCCGTCGGGACCGCGAAGGTGGTCGCGGCCGCGTACGGCTTCGGCCAGTCCTTTTGCTCCTTGCCGGCGGTCGCGTCGAGCAGCACCAGCACCTTCCCACCCGTCGTCAGCGCCCCGCTCGGATACCCGTAGGCCCGTGACATTCCGTTGTCCGCGACCACGAACTGCTTCGTATAGTTGTACGCGCCGGTGGCGTCGGCGCGGGGCGTGACGTCCGGATCCCGACTTCCATGGCCTACTCCGTCGCTCCCGGGGCCGGGACAGCAAGCGGAAGAAGGTGGATGGATGCGGGTTCCATCCCAGGCTCCGCAATACTCGCTTCCGACTCGTCCGGATCACCTGGCAGGGGATCAAACCGAACGCCTTGAACTCCTGCCGCAGCACCCACCGCTTCTCGTCCCGGTGTCGCTCCTGCCTGCCGGATGATCTCGTACCGGGTGGTTCTGCGGGCCTCCCAGATCGAGGCGCTGAACTCCCCGAAGGCAACGTCTCGCCACCCGTTCTACTGGGGCAGCTTCGTGGTCGTGGGGGCGTCGCGCCGAGGCCCGCCCGGGCCTCCGTGTAACGGCTGCATATTTGACCGTGTAGTCAGGGTTCGCCTCTGGTAACGTGAACGTAACTGGTTGCAGCGGATACCCACCCTCCGCGCGAATCCGCTGTCACTTTCCCGCACCGGTCGGCGTATCACTGGCAGAACCCGGGAAGTGTCACCCGGACCGCGCGGTTCGTCGGACGACCGTGTCAGAAGATCCGGGTGCGGGGGGAGGCGCCTCCCCCCCGGATTGCGAAACCAATGTGGGCGACGCCGGGACGGTCCCGGGGACAAGCTGTTACCTGATCCCCGGGCGGTGGATTCGACTGCGTTCCATCGTCACTTCCCACGTCTCCAAGAGGCTTATCCCATGCGACGGTTCTGGCTACTCTCTGTGGGGACATGCGTACTCTGTGTCGGACTCGCCCCCGCCCAGCCCGGCAAGCCCCGACCCACGCCGGCGGACAGCCGTACACTCGTCCCGCCCGACCCGACCCAGCGGGCGAACCTGCTCCCCGGCCAGGCCGCCGCCCGGGGGTTCAATCAGGGGGCCGATAGCCGGTCTGCGGTCCAGACCCCGGCGGACCGGCCACTCGCACTGACCGACGCGGATGGGCGAACCTGGCTACCAGGGTCCGACGCCCGGGCCGAGCGGCGGACCCTGGTAGCCCCGACCGACGGGCGGGACGTGCTGATCGGTCGCCTGCAGCCCAACGAGACGGGCAACATATTGCCCGAGGCCGCGGCCGCCCGCGGTTTCGCCGGGCAAGATACCGCCCGGTCGCTCTGGCCCGCGACCCGTCCCGTCCCCGAGAACCGGCGCGAGACGGGCGACCGCTGACCGCCCCGACGCGGCCGCGGACCGGTGCCGGCCACACGACCGGCGCAGGCACGGCCCACGGCCGCCCCCCTAGACCCGAATCAGGCACCTGAGCCATGAACCGCACCGCCCTGACCAGTCTGTTCGCGCTCCTGATCGCCCTCTGCGTGCCCGGACCGACCCGCGCCGCGGACGACAAGGAGGTGCAGAAGAATAAGGACCTCATCAAGAAGGTGGCGGACAAGCTCCTGGCCGTCGCCGCCGCCCCCGCCGGGATCGAGTGGCCGCCGGAGGTCGGGTTAACCAACGAGCCGAAGATCAACGCCTACGCCTCCGTCGTCCGCAAGGACGGGAAGATTTACCCCCTCGTCCGGATATACGACGGCATGATGACCAAGGTCATCAAGGGCGACGAGGACCGGCTGGCTCTGGTCCTGGGGCATGAGATCGGCCACATCCTCAAGCGGCACGTGCTCGCGGCCCGGGGGAAGACCCCGCTGCTGGAGTACACCTTCTCCCGGGAGGAAGAGGAGGAGGCCGATGCGGCCGGGCTGGAGTTGATGGTGAAAGCCGGCTACTCCTTCGCCAAGGGCGTGAAGATGATCACCGAGATGCAGGACCTGGGCCTGGACTACTCGTCGTTCGAGGGCCTGGACGCGACCCACCCGTCGTGGAACGACCGGGCCAAGAGGTTGGACAAGGAGAAGGCGCATCTGTGGAAGGCGATGTCGGCGTTTAACAACGGGGTGGTGTTCCTCGCGACCGAGCAATACTCGACCGCCGAGTTGTGCTTCGACAGGGTGACCAAGGAGTTTCCCGGCTGCTACGAGGCCTGGGCCAACCTCGGGTTCGCCTGCCTGATGCAGTACTGCGACAAGCTGGACGAAAAGGACCTGCGGGACTACGGGATCGGCCAGATCATCACCGGCGGGTTCTACCACCGGGCCCAGTCGATCAAGGTCCGCATGCGGGACGCGAAGTTGTGGTTCAAGGCGGTCGGGGCCTTGCGCCAGTCGAATCAGATCAAACCGGACCAGACCCTTGTTCTCGCCAACCTCGGGCTGGCCTACCTGGTCCACCCGGACGGCAAAGACGTGGGCGAGGCCACGCGGTTCCTCACGGAGGCGGCCGAGGCGGCGAAGGCCGACAAGGCCCTCGACCCGGTCGCCCACGCCGGCCTGCTCATCAACCTCGGGGTCGCCACCCTGGCCGACGGAAAGGTCGAGAAGGGGCTGACCCAGCTGGACGAGGGGGAGAGGCTGATCCGCAAGGTCGGCGGGTCGGTGGCTGTCCGCCGGGCGGTCCCGACGCTCGACGCCGCCCTTCTGTACACCCGGGCGCTGGCGCTGACGACCACCAAGGACAAGGCCGACCGGGAGAAGGCCGTCGGGATGTTCGAGAAGTACCTCAAGACGTGCAGCCCGCTGTCCCTCTGGTGGCCGGTCGCCTACGAGCGGTACGAGGCGGTGTGTCAGGAGACGGGCCGGGCGGCGAAGCCGCGGGACGCCTTCAAGAAGGACCGCCCGGAACCGGTCCGGCTCGTGGTCGGGGTTAAGCTCAAGTCCGGGGCCGAGGTCACCCTGAGCGAGGACGTCGAGGACGTCGAGAAGAAGCTGGGCAAGGGGAAGGAAACCGTCGTCGTGCCCGCGTCTACCCTGAAACGGATCCGGTACGAGAAAGAGGGGGTCGAGCTTCTGGCGGGCGATGAGGTCCTGGCCATCACCCTGGTCGGGCCGGACGCCCCGGGCGTCGCGCTCCAGGGCAAGACGGTCGGGGCCGGGCAGGCCGGCACCCTCAAGGTCGGGATGACCACCAAGGAGGTCGAGCACCTGCTCGGCGACGACTACCAGCCTTGCGAGATCACCACCGCCGGCGTGTTCTACCGGTTCTACCGCGAGCAAGGGGTGGCCCTGCGGGTGGTGAAGGGGCAGGTGGTTGAGGTGGTTGTCGTGCAGATCCCGTCCCCGAAGCAAAAGTACTAACCGGCCCGGTCCCGCCCCTCCCCGGGTGCCCGCCGGGGAGGGGCGGGTCCGTGGTTCGTCCGCGCGGGCAAGGCATCCACATGGGAGGGGGAAGTATGCGCCAGGTGAGCGGAAGACTGGTCGCGGCGGTGGTGCTGGTGGGATGGTCAGCCGGGCTCTGGGGCGGGAACACCGCCGCCGCCCAGCCGCCGGTCGGGGAGCGGACTGAACAGCTCCTGAAGGACGCGAAGCTCGACTACCGCAAGGCCAAGGACGGCGTCTACCGGGTGGTGGTCGAGGGGAAGAACGGGACGTCGGTGATCGTCGTCGAGGAGAAGAAGGCGAGCTGGAAGGACAACAAGGGGAACGACGTCCTGTATGCGTATCTCTGGTGCGAGATCCTCCCGCTCGGGAACGACTTTAAGCCGCCGCCCCCGATGCTCCTGCGGCTAGCCGAGCTCAACGACCGGATCCGGTTCGGGAGCGTCGGCATCAGCAAGAACCCGGACGGGGCGTCCTCCCTGTACCGGAATGGGACGTTGTTCCTCCGAGGGGCCGACGGCGAGCAGATGGCGGACATGGTCTTCATCTCCCACGGCGACCGGCTCAACTTCCAGAAAGAGTTCCGAGGGTTCGTCGACGAGGGGAAGTGATCGGCGGAGCGGACCGCCTTACCAACGCGTAGCGCCGGGCCGCTACGCTTCATCTCCTTCCCGACTCGCACGAGGTACCGCGCCACCCGCAGCCCGCTCGCCCTGTTGGTGCTCCTCGTGCCCGCGGTTGCCCCCCGGGCGGACGACCCGCCGGGGGAGAACGTGGCCCGGGAACTGGGTGGCCGGCGGGTGACCGGCGCGGTCCTGACCAGCAGCGGCGTGATTTGAAACGGGCATGGAATAAGGCTAGAGGAAGCCGAGGCAGATCAGGCAGACGGCCAGGCGCCTCGGCGGGAGGACCAAGGCCGAGGCATTGCGGCAGGCGCAGCTGGCCCTGTCTCAAGGACAAAAAATCGCGGCGCCCGTTCTACCGGGCCCCGGTCGTCCTCATCGGCGATTACCGCGAGTAGGCCACCCCGCGGATCACCGACAGCGGTTTCTCGCGGAGCCGCTGCCGAAGGTGGTCGAGCTTGTGCTCGACCTGGGCCACAGGGCCCGGCTCGGCCGCGCCGAACGCCGACGCCTGTCGTTGCGGCTCGTCCCGGCCCAGCCACACCACCGTCTTCGCCGGCAGCGGCGGCAACCCGGCCGGCTTGTGGACCGGGTCCCCCGGGTCCTCCCGGACTGCCCCGGCGAGCATACTGCCGACCAGGTCCTCCAGCCCCTCCAGGGCCTCGGCCTTCTCGGCCGCGAACACCAGCACCACCTCGGTCCCCGGCGTTGCCGGCTCGAACGACATCTGCATCCCGTCGCCCGGGAACACCAGTCGGGTGTAGGCGTCGGCCGGGGATTCCTTCGCCAGGAGCTGCTTCACCTTCCCATTCCCGTTGACGTGCAACAACAATGCATGGTGCCCTGGGGGAACCCGGGCGATCACCTGCACCCGGTCTCCTGCCGGTTCGAGCGGAAGCGCCTTGAGCAGATCCAGCGATTGCCCGCCGCGGGTGACCACCAGCTCCAGCGCGGGATGGGCCGCGTCTGACGGCACGACGGGGGCGGGCCCCGGTACAGGGCCAGGCCCCGGGTGACGCCACGACACCAGCCCGCCGACCGCCGCGACGAGCAACATCCCCACGACCACCCCGCCGACAACTCGCGCCGTCCGGCGGGGGCGGGTGAGGAACCGCCCCAGGTCGTGGGCCAGGTCGTCGGCCCGGGCGTACCGGTCGGCCGGGTTCGGGGCCATCGCCCGCAGGCAGATGTCGCGGAGCCGCCGCGTCACCCCCGGCCGGTCGAGCGCCCCGCGGTCGAACTCGCACCGGCCGGCCAGCACCAGGGTGGCCGCCTCGTCGGCCGCCTGGAACGGCGGTTTGCCGGTGAGAAGGAAGTAGAGCACCCCTCCGAGGGCGAAGATGTCGCTCCGCGGGCCGACGGCGGCCGTCTCCCCGCGGGCCTGCTCCGGGGCCATGAACGCGGGCGTCCCCCCGGTCGGCGGGTCCCCGCTGGCGTCCCAGGCGTGCCGCAACCGGGCCATCCCGAAGTCGATCAACCGCGGCCGGTCGGCTTCGTCCATGAGGATGTTCTGCGGCTTTACGTCCTGGTGGACGACCCCGTGGCGGTGGACCACGGCCAGGGCCTGGGCGACCTCGGCTACGATCTCCGCGGCGCGGCGCGGCGGGAGCGGGCAGTCGCCGGCGTAGTGCCGGAGGGTCGGCCCGCGGATGTACTCCATCGCCAGAAACGGAAGGTCGTCGTGGAAGTCCAGGTCGTACACCCGGGCCAGGTTCGGGTGGTCGAGCCGGGCGAGCACCTTCCCCTCGGCCACCATGAGCGGCCGGTGATCCGACAGTTTCCCGACCGCCCGGTGGCTGAGCTTGATCGCCAGTTCCTGGTCCAGTGTCGGGTGGACCGCCCGGTACACCCGCGCCTGCCCGCCCGAGCCCAGGGTGCCGACCACCAAGTATTTCCCGATCATGGCCGGCCGCGGGGACGGGACCTCTTCCGGCGGCGGGCCGCCGAGCGGGACGGACCGGAGGGCGTCCAGGTCGCTGCGAAACACGTCGAGCCGGTGGCGGCAGGCGCCGCACTCGCGGAGGTGAGACTCCAGCGCCCCGTCGATTTCCCCTGCCAGCAGGGGGATAAGGTCCTCGTCGGGCGGGCAGCAGAGGTCATTCACGGCCGAGGTCCTCTTGGTAGGCCTCGCACTGCTCCCGAACTTTCTTCATGACCCGAAGGGCGTAGACATACACGGTATTCGCCGGCACCCCAAGTTCGGCCCCCACCTCGGCCCCCGGCCGGCCCTTGAGCAGGTGCTCCTCGAAGCACACCCAGGTGGGCGGGTTGGTCTGCCCACGGACCTTCTGGAGGGCGAACTCCAGTACCCGCTTCCGCACCTCGGCGTCCCAGTCCTGGTCCGGTTGGGTGCCGGTCTCCTGCCAGGTCTCCCGGACCCGGCCCTCGGCCTTCTGGGCCCGCTTTCGGGACCGGGCCCAATCCACCACGGCGTTGTGGGTGACCTGCCAGAGCCAGGTGCGGAACTGGCCGCGGTCGCGGTCCAGCTGAAACATCGGCAACTTGCGGAGCAGGGCGACGAAGATGCCCTGGACGACGTCCTGGGCGTCGTGCTCGCCGAGCCCCTTCTTGCGGACGTACCGCACAAGGAGCGGTTCGTACAGGGCCACGAATTCGGCCCAGCTCTCCTGGTCGTTCGGGTCCCGGAGGCGGCTGAGGAGCGAACTCGATGTCTTCTCAACCATATGGGATAGGCTACCGTTGCGGGGCCGCCGGCCGCCAGGGAAAACCCGGCGGACGTGCGACCGATCTATCTGGGGCGATGGCGTCCGTCGGATGCGCGGGGTCATCGGGTTGCTCCCGGGAAAGGGGTCGGCGGTCACCCGTGGTACGCCGGTGGGCGAGGAAGGTGACATCGGGCCGGGAGAAAATCGCGAGTCGGCCGGCTACCCGTCCGTGGGCTCGATCCTGACGGCAGTCACCGGAGAGGACGAACGCAGCCCAGTAGTACGGCGACGGACCCGAGGGAGGTGACGACAAGGGACGCTTTCGGCCCGTACGCCTCCCGGGCTGATGGCTAGCGCCTTCTCCCGGGGCGAGACCGCTTCCTTCCACGATCCGGCGACCCCGGCGTCGATGGCCGCCTTCCCGAGCGGCACGCGGTCCTCCGGCCTCACCTGCTGCTCGGAAATGACTGTCTTCTCGACCGGCTTGCGGGTCCTCGGGCGACCCCGCCCGCCTACTCTCTGGGGAGGCTGGGGAGGGGCGCCGCCGTTCCTCCCCTACGCAGTCCGTTACCGGTGCTACGTTTTCATCTTTCCCGGCGAAGCACCGGGGTGCAAGGCCGACCGGGCGAGAAGAACCGCTGCCGGGACCTACCTTCTCGCGACCGGGATTTGACCGATGAGGATCGCGACCCCGACTCCGCTCGGCCCGCCCCGGACCCCGTCAGCCGGGGTCGGCCGCCCGGCGACAGCTGTGACACGCCGGGCGAAAAAACCGCGGCCCGGTCGTCGGGTCGCGGCACCGGGGGTGTTACGCCCGCCGAATCCGGATGTGACAGCCGTGCCGGAGTTCGGGCCGGGCGGCGGGCGCGGGTGAACGCGCGGCGCGAAAAAAGCCCACGGGCGGTCTGGCCGCCCGCGGGCTTGGCGTGAGCCTGCCGGCCGGACGGATTACGGGATCGGGTTGCCTCCCGGCCCCGGCTTCTTGACCTGCTCCTTCGTCGCCGTGGCCTGATCGACCGCCTGGTTGAAGTTGGTCATGCACCGCTTGACCGCCGCGACATAGAAGTCCACCTGCACCCGGAGGGACGCCGGCGTGAGGTTACTGCTCTGGACAGTCATCGCCATCCTCAGCCGCTTGGTCTGATTGATGTAGTATACCGATGCCGGGAAGATCTCGAAGTTGTCCGACAGGGTCCCGAGAATCGCCTCGGCCGGGAGCTGGGACTGGTCGGTGAAGGTGAACAACCCGCTGTCGAGCACGACCTGGGAGCCGTCCGCTGTCACGAGGAAGTCGATCCGGATCGTCCAGGTCCCACTCGGGAATTCGGTGGAGTACCCGTTCACCTTCCCGTCCTTGTTCTTGACCGGCTTGGGGTTGTACCCCATCGCGTCGAGCAACTCGCCGAGTTCCTCGACCGTCAGCTTCTTCAGGGCTTGCTTGGCCGGCTCGGCTGTCCCGGGCTTGTTGGCGTCCCGGGCCGGGGCGGGGCCGGCCAGGCCGAGGGTGAGAATCGCCGCCAGGGTGAACAGGATCGTACGCATCTGAGTCTTCTCCGGTGTGCGGCCTCTTCGGGCCGATGTCGCGTGTCTGAGCCGCACTCGCGACTCATTTCGCCCGGTGTTACGCGGCCCCCCCGCGGACGTGACACCCGGCGGAGAAAAACCTTGTTGGGGCCGCCAGGCAGACAGCCAGTACGGCGGCTTGACGGCTTGACGGCTTGACGGCTTGACGGCTTGACCCGGGCCTAGTGTGACCCACGAGCCGGTGGTATACTCCCTAGTTGATTGTGCCCCCCGCCTCCCATCACGCGGAGGTATCATGACCGCTCCCAAGTTCACCCTCAGCTTCCTTGTTGTCAGCGTGGCTGCGGCCGGCCTGACGCGGTCCGAGCGCCCGGAAGAGTCGTACCTCGAAGTGCTCGACAAGCTCACCAAGGCCAAGACGAAAGAGGAGCGGCGCGCCGTCCTCCGGGGTAAACCAGACGAATTCCTCACCGGCGAGTTCTTGACGAAGTTGTTCCAGGAGCAGTCTCGCCTGCTCGATGCCGGCGAGTTCGCCAGGGTCGAGCAACTCCAGACGGTCGCGGAGGCGGCGGCGGGGGCAATCGATGACGCGGACACCCGGGAGCTGTACGAGTGGCTGTGCCTGCTCGGGAAGGGGAAAAACAGCTTCGCCGCGGGCCGGGTTGACGAGGCCGTCGAGGCATCGAAGAAGGCCCTTGCCGAGGCCCGGAAGAAGGGGTGGAAGACGCTGGAGTTCGCCGTCCTGAGCAACCTCGGGGCGTGCCAGATCGAGCAGGGGGACTTTGCCGGGGCTGTCAAAACGCTGGAAGAGGTGCGGGCCGGACAGGCCGGGTTGAACGACTTCGCACGGCAACTGGTCGAATCGCGTGCCCTCGGCAACCTCGGTCAGGTGTACGCGGACCTGGGCGACTACACCCGGGCAGTCAAGACCCTCGAGGAGTCGCTCCGGCTGGCCGCGAAAGCCGGCGACGCGGCAACTGCCCGGAACGCGCGATTGAACCTGGCGGCCGTCCAGATCCACCAGGGGCGCTACCCCGAGGCGATCCGGGCCTACGAACAGCTGCTGGCGGACGCCCGCAAGGCCCGCCAACCCCTGGTCGCCGGGAAAGTACTGAACAACCTCGGGCTTGCCCTCGGGGAGCAGGGCCGGGCCGCGGAGGCGGTCCGCCGTTTCGAGGAGGCCCGCGACCTGGCGCGGGAGTACAAGCTTCGGCGGAACGAGGCGATGGCACTCGGCAACCTGGCGGTGCTGCACTTCAAGCTCGGGTCCGAAGACGACGCGGACCGGTACAACCGGGAAGCGCTGAAACTCTTCCGGGCGGTCGGGGACAAGGCCGGGATCGCCCGGTGCCTGCGGCTGACGGCCGGATTCCGGCCGATCATCGCCGGCCAGGCCGAGGAGGCTGAGCGGCTCCTGGCCGAGGCCGCGGAGTTGATCAAGGCCGGCGGTAGCCGGGCCGAGCTGGCCCAACTCCAGCTGGCAATGGCCGACGCCCACCTCGCCCGCGGCGACATCCCGAAGACGAAGGACTCGCTCCGCCTGGCGGAGGAGCATTACCGGGCGGCCGGCGACCTGTCCCGCGCCGTCCAACTCCGTTACACCCGGGCCTTACTCCGCGGGCCCGACGGCAAGATCTACTCGGACGAGGACGAGTTGAAGCTGGTCTACGCGGAGATGATCAGGCTCGGCGATCCACGGCTGAAGGCCCTCGCGCACGAGGACCTCGGGTTCGCCTTCTACATGAAGGGTCACTGGCGAGAGGCCACGAAGCAGTGGCGGGAAGCCGTCCGGATCGCCGAAGGGTACCGGGCCGCGATCGGCGACTCGTTCCTCAGGGCCGCCGACGACCACAGGAGGCTCGGTTCTTCCTCCAGTGTTTCGCTCCCGTTCCTCTACACCGCGATCGCGGTAAGCCTGGCCCAGGCGGAGGACCCCGCGGGCTCGTTCGACGCCTCGGACCGGGGCAAGGCCCGGTCGCTCGGTGAGCTACTCGATCGCAACCCGGTCCGGGTGCGAAAGGGGGTTACCACCGCGGAGCAGGCCGAGGAAGAGCAGCTCCGGCAAGCCGTCGCGGCCGCGGCCAGCCGCCTCCATTCCGGGTTACGGTTCCAGAGCAACGAGCCGGCCGTCCGCGACCAGATGGCGAGGCAGCTGCAGGAAGCCGAGGCGACGTACGAGGAGTTCCGGCGGAAGCTGTTCGCCGATCACCCCGGCCTGGCCGGGCAGCGGGCCGAACTCCCGCCGGTCGACCTTGCCGAGCTCCAGACAACGGTCTTCGCCGGCCAACCCGACCTTGCCGTCCTTTCCTACGTCGTCGCGTGGGACCGGACCCTGGTAATCCTCGCCACCGCCGCCGACCAGCCTGGCGGCCAGGCCCGGGTTATCGTCCGCGAAGCGAAGGTGACTTACCCCGCGGTGGAACAGGCGGCGAAGGACTTCGGGGGGGCGTGCCAGAACCCGGCAGCCGGCCGCCCGACGAGCGATGAGTTGTGGGCCTGGCTGATCACCCCGGTCGAGAAGGAACTCGAGGGGAAGAAGCAGCTGGTGATCGTTCCGTCTCGCCCGCTGATCGCCCTTCCCTTCCAGGCCCTCCGCAAGGACGGCGGCCCATACCTTATCGAGCAGTTTGCGGTCAGTTACGCCCCGTCAGTGAGCGCCCTGATGGAAATGCGCCGCCGGGGCGACCGGGTGAGGGCGGCGGCCGGCGGGCCGGCCCGGGTGCCGGTCGTCGCGGTCGGCGGGGTGAACTTCACCCGCGACCTGAAGGACCTACCCCACAGCGGACCGGAGGCCGAGACGATCGGCCGGCTCTTCGGCAAGAGGTCCCGGATCCTGGTCGGGGACCGCGCGACCCGGGCGGGGGTGGCCCGGGAGGCCGGGGCTGCCCGGGTCCTACACTTCGCCACGCACGGACTGGTGAACCCGGCCCGGCCGCTGTTCTCCGCCCTGGCCGTGACCCCGGACGGAGACGACGGCCGTCTGTACGCGCACGACATGATGAACCTCGATTTGTCAGCCGAGCTGGTCGTCCTCAGTGCCTGCGAGACGGCGCTCGGCCGGGAGTATGTCGGCGAGGGGACGATCGGCTTGGCGTGGGCCCTGTTCGTCGCCGGGTCCCCTGCCGTGGTCGTCAGCCAGTGGCCGGTGGCCGACGAAAGCACCGGCCGCCTGATGGAAGTGTTCTACGGGGGGTTCGCCGGGGACGCCTCGAAGGCGGAGGCCCTGCGGCAGGCGCAACTCTCTCTGTTGAAGGACAAGGCGACACGGCACCCGTTCTACTGGGCCCCGTTCGTCCTCATCGGCGATTGGCGGAAGTAGGCCGGGCCGGCACCACACCTCTTGACCGTTTCGCCGAGCGGCCGACCCGGCGTACGGGGCCGCGGCCGTGAGGCGACTTCCGCCGGGCTTGAACACCCAGTTGTTGCCTGTCCCGCGGGGTGGTCTGACGGCGTCGTACCCGATCGGCGATTAATGACCGTTCGATCTTCCGCTCGCCCAGCCATAACGTAGGGCCAACCCATGCACCGATTTACCAAAACGGCCTGCGTCGCGGTACTCATGATCGGGGCCGGCGTCGGGTACGGGCAACTCCCCCCGGATAGCCCGGAGCGAGAAACCCTGCTCGCGAAGCGGGATCAACTCACCAAACAGGCCAGTACCCTGTTGAAGGGCCAAAAACTGACAGAAGCCACGCGGGTGGTGGAAGAACGACTCGGGGTCGAAAAGCAGATCTTCGGCGGTACGCATCCCGAGGTCGAAAAAACCCTCAACATTCTCGTCGAGTTCTATCGGGCGGCAGGGGACTGGTCCGGTATCGCCCGTGCGCGGAAGGAGATGGCGGAAATCACCGAAAAGGCGCACGGCCCGAAACACTGGCGGACGCGCTCCGCCCGGGCGGAAGCAGCCACCTCGGCGGCCGTCGCGCAGCTGCCCGCGAATCGGCGGGAGGAGTGGGAAGCCACGGAATCCGACTTGCAGGGGGGGATGAAACTGCTCCAGAGCCGCGCCCCTGGTGACGCGATTACGCCCCTGAAACGGGCCGTGACCGAGAGCAAGCGTCTCCTCGGGGAGAAGACCACCGACTACGCCGCAAAACTCCAAGTGCTGGCGCTGGCGTACATGAAGACCGGCCAGCTTCGGCCGGCGAGTGAGGCGTTTGCCGGTCTGGTGCTACAGAACCGCGAGCTGTACGACGAGCCGCACCCGGAGACCACCGTCAACACGTATTTCCTCGGGGCCGTCTTGCGGAAATGCGGCCGGTCCGGGGAGGCCGAACCGCTCCTCATCCGGTCGCTCCGGGACGCCCGGGAACTCGCCAAGGACGGGGGCGTCTCCCCGAACATGCTGTTCTCGATGATCCGCGGGCTCGGGGCTTACTACCTGGAACTGGAGGACACGGGCGAGGCCGGGCCGCTGGTACGGGAGGTCCGGCAGACGGCCGCCAGGAACTACGGGGAGCTGAGTGACGAGTTCGTGTCCGCCCTCACCGACGCGGGGCTGTTCCACATCATCCGGTACGAGTTCGACGAGGCCGAGGCGGTGCTGGAAAAAGCCGCCGAGCTCGCCCCGAAGGTGTACGGCCCGCGGAGTTCACAGCCCGCGCGGGTGCTGTACCGGTACGGCGAACTGTTCCGCAAGATGGGCCGGTACCGAAGGGCCGAGGCCGAATTGAAGAGCGCGCTCGCGGTCCTCGACAAGGCGGACCCGCCGGCACCGGATCAGGTCGTGGCATGCGAGAACGAGTTGGGGCTCGTCACCCTCGACCTCGGCTTTCCGCGTGACGCCCTCCCGTACTTCATCCGGGCCGTCGAGGGGGGCAAGCGGTTGTACGGCGAGGACCATCCGATGTACGCGGCCCTTCTGCACAACCTGGCCCTTGCGCGGGAAAAGGGGGGCGAATTCCCGGAGGCCGAGCGGCTCTACACCCGCGCCCTGGAGATCAAGCAGGCCCGGGAAAAGGACGGCCTGGACGCGGCCATCACCCTTGAGACCCTCGGGTCGTTTTATCTCGCGGCCCACGACTACGCCCGGGCAGAACCGCTGTTGCGCAAAGCCCTCGACATCCGGGTCCGGGTCCGGGGCGAGAACCACCCCGTCGTCGCCACCACGTTCAACGAGCTAGGTGTGCTGTACCTGACCCGCGGCGATTACCGCCGGGCCGAGCCGTTCCTCCGGCGGGCGGCGGAGTCCCGGCAGAAGGTACTCGGCCGCCACCCCGATACGGCGAAGAGCTTCGACAACTACGCGAAACTGTACGCCGCGATGGGCAACCTGCTCCGGGCGGCCGAGCTTTACCGGGCGGCGCTGGACATCCGCCGGGCGGTGCTCCCCGACGGGCACCCGGACCTCGCCGTCGGGGTGAACAACCTGGCCACCGTGCTCGGCGAAGTCGGGGCGTGGGACAAGGCCGAGCCGTTGTTCCGCGAGGCCGTGGCGATGATCGAGAAGTCAGGTTCCGAGAAGCGGCCACAACTTGCGGTGGCGTTACAAAACCTCGGGATGGCATGTGACGCCTTGAACCGCCGGGACGAGGCGGGAAAATATCTCACTCGGTCTCTCGAACTCTGGGACGAACATGCCAAGGCTCACCCGGGTTCTCGGCCCCACCCCGACCGGGCCGGTACCCTTTCGAGTCTCGCCGTCCTCCGGTGGCGACAGGACAAGGGCGCGGACGCTCTGGAGTTGATGAGTAAGGCTGTGGCCGTCCGCCGCGGGGCGCTAGGTCCGGACCATCCCCTCCTGGCGATCACGATCATCAATCAAGGCATGATGCTCCGCGCGGTCGGCCGGCCGAAGGAGGCGACGGCGGCTGTTGAAGCCGCCCTCCGGATCGAACAGAGATCCCTCGACCAGGTGTTCGGGTTCGCGTCCGAGCCGGAGATGCTGGCTTACGCCGCCCAGGTCCAGTCCAGCCTCTTCCAGGTAATCGCGCTCGTCGCCGACCGGCCGGACGACCCGGCCGCCGTCGAGCACGCTCTCGGCTGGGTCGTCCGGCGAAAGGGCATCGTCCTCGACACCCTCTGCCGGTATCGGACCCTGGAATCGAGTATCGAGGGCGACCCGGCACTGGCCGCCCAGGTTCGCGAGTATCGGGGACTCCGCCAGCAATTCGTCGATATGTCCCTCAGCCCCGGGCCGACCGACGGGAACGAGGAGATTGCCCGGTTGGAGGGGAAGGCGAACGCACTTCAAGCCGCGATCAGCCGCCGGTTCACCGAGGACCGGCCGGTCCGGGAGACCGAATGGGGACTCGCACAAATCCGCGCATCCCTCCCGCGGCGTGCCGCCCTGGTCGAATACGTCCGGGTCCGCGCGGCCGACCTGTTGCGGGGGGGCAGGAACGAGGAATCCCGGTACGTTGCGTTCGTCCTCACCGCGGACCCGAAAAAGCCGGCCCGGATGTTTGACCTCGGCCCCGCCGAAGAGGTGGACGGCGCGGTCGCCGCCGTCCGGAAGAAGTTGGGGCCGATCGGGCCGGAAGCGGAAGCACAAGAGGAGCGATTCTACAAACGGGCCGCCGTCCGTCTCTACGAAAAGGTTTTCAAGGACCTCGCCCCGGCCCTCGACGGGGTCGAAACCCTACTGGTGTCCCCGGACGGGGCGCTGAACCACGTCCCGTTTGCCGCGCTGGTCGGCCCCGGCGGGCGGTATCTGATCGAGTCGTACCGCATCGCCGTCCTGCCCAGCGCCCGCGACCTCATCCGGCCGCGGGCGGGGGAGCGCGGCGAGGGCGTTGTCGTCTTCGCCGACCCGGACTTCGACCTCGACCCCGACCAGCGGGTGCGGCCGGGGAAGCGCCCGGCCGTGCCGGTCGGTCGGAGTGCGGGCGCCGGCTTCCGGACCGGGTGGACCCGGCTCGCCGGAGCCCGGGCGGAGGCCGGGGCGATCCGGAAGGCCCTGGCCGGGTCCGCCCTCGGCCCGGTCCGGGTGTTCGAGGGGAGGGACGCCACGGAGGAAGAGGTCAAGGCGGTCCGGTCCCCGCGAATTTTGCATTTCGCCACCCACGGGCAGTTCGTCGAGAAGGTCGCCGGGCTCGCCCCGGCCGACCTCCGGACGCCGGCCGCCCGGGTGATGGCGGCGGACAACCCGCTGCTCCGGTCGGCGATCATCCTGGCGGGTGCGAACCGCCCCCCGCCCGACCTCGGTCCCCGGACCGAGGACGGCCTGCTGACGGCCGAAGAGGTCGCCTTGCTCGACCTGCGTGGGACGGATTTGGTCGTCCTCAGTGCGTGCGAATCGGGACTCGGGAAGGTGGAAGACGGGGAAGGGGTGTACGGTCTGCGACGGGCATTTCTACACGCCGGGGCGAGATCGGTCGTCGCCAGTCTGTACACGGTCCCGGACACGGAGACGGCGGGGCTGATGGGACAGTTCTACACCCGACTGGCCGGCGGAAAGGGAAAGCTTGACGCCTTACGGGGGGCACAGCTGGCCGCCATCCGGGAACGGCACGGGGACAAGGATGACCGGCCGGCGCACCCGTGTTACTGGGCCGGGTTCATCCTGATCGGGGACAGCAACTGAGCCGGGCCGGAAGTCGTCCCCGTCGCTTCCGACGTGGCCCGCAGTCCCGGAAACCCTTCAACCCCACCCCGGAAATGGATTCGTTCGGGGCGCCGCTTTACGACCGTGCAGTGGTCCGTTGTGAAGTCGATCTGGATCGGAACAAGATCCGCTTCGTTACCCTCCGACCAAAGGAGCCGACGAGTCAGCCTCAGATCCTGGAAGTGGATTATCTGCGGCCCAGCCGCGGCTTCCAGGACTGATCGCCCTGTTCGGGATGTATTGGCACTTACCCCATCAAGGCAAAACGGCCCGACCCCGCCGGTTTACTGTACCAAGGACACCCGATTTGCCGATTCTACCGATGATGCCACCAGTACCGGGGAATCGGTGATGACGTCGACGGGCCGGATACGGGTGATCGGCTGTGCGGTCGTGTGCGCTGCCCTGGGCGGCTGCGCGACCGACCGCGACACACGGACACCCGACGAACTCAGGGTGGTGACCGGGCCGGTGGCATCCGCGCGGCAACCGGGTCCCGTCGTCCCGCCCCCTTCGGCCGACGTGGTTCAGGCTGCATCGCGAGCCGACCCCGATGACCTCCCCGCACCCCGGCCCGTTGGGCCCGCCCAGCCCCTCGCCGCGGCCGCCGAGCTGACACCCGACGCCGTCGTGCGGGCGGTGCTCGACCGCAACCCCACCCTGGATGAGATGCGGGCCGCCGCCGAGGCCGCAGCTGCGCGGTACCCGCAATCGACCTCGCTCGACGACCCCGTCGTTTCGTTCAACACCGCTCCCGTATCCGCTGGGTCGCGGGACGCCGACTACGCCACCCGGGTCGAACTCAGCCAGAAGTTCCTCTACCCCGGGAAGCGGGGGCTGAAAGGCCAGGTTTCCATCGCGGAAGCCGCCGCCGCCGCGCGGGACGTCGACGACACCCGGCTGCGCCTCGTCGAGGCGGCGAAGGCCGCCCTCGCGGACTACTACCTCGCCGGGAAGGGAACCACGGTCGCGGAGGCCAACGCGAAGCTCCTCCGCGAGTTCCGCCAGAACGCCGAGACGCGGTACAAGACCGGCCAGGCCCCGCAACAGGACATGCTCCAGGCCGATGTGGAACTCGCCCGGCAGGAGGAACGGCTGGTGGGCCTGCGGCGGGCCCGGCAGGTGGCCGTCGCCCGGATCAACACGCTCATGCACCTCCCGCCGGACAGCCCACTGCCCCCGCCCGCCGAGATCCGCCGCGCCGGTCCACTCCCGGACCCGGCGGAGCTGCGGGCGCTCGCGGCCGGGGTACGGCCGGACGTGAAGGCCGCCGCCGACCGGCTCGCGGCCGGGGAGGCCGCGCTCGCCCTGGCGCTGAAGGAGTACAACCCGGACGTCGAGTTCATGACCGCCTACGACGGGTTCTGGCAGGGCCCGGGCGGCCGGCCGCTCCAGTGGCAGGTCGGCGCGCGGATGAACCTCCCGGTGCGGTACGCCCGCCGGGGCGGGGCGGTCGCCGAGGCCAAGGCGACCGTGGCCCGGCGGCGGGCGGAACTGGCCCGCCTCACCGACCGGGTCAACTTCGAGGTCCAGGAGGCGTTCGAGCAGGCCCGCGAGATGGACGACGTCGTCGTCCTTTACGAAACGAAAGTCCTGCCGGCGGCGGAGGCGAACGTGAAGGAGGCCCAGGCCGGGTACGTCACCGGGCGGGTCCCGTTCCTGAACCTCGTCGAGGCCCAGCGGAACCGCGTCGGGCTAAAAGACCGCTATTTCGAGGTCGTGGCCGAATCCGCCCGCCGCCGGGCGGCGCTGGAGCGGGCCACCGGGGGGCCGGTCCCGACTGCCCCCCCGGGCCGGTGACTACAGCTTCACGGCCTTCAAGCGGAGGGCGTTGGCGATCACCGAGACCGAACTCAGGCTCATCGCCGCGGCCGCGATCATCGGGCTCAGCAGCATCCCGAACACCGGGTATAGCACCCCTGCCGCCACCGGCACCCCGAGCAGGTTGTAGGCGAACGCGAAGACCAGGTTCTGGCGGATATTTCGCATCGTAGCCTGACTGAGTGCGCGGGCCTTCGTGATCCCCCGCAGGTCCCCCTTCACCAGCGTCACGTCAGCGGCCTCCAGGGCCACATCCGTACCGGTGCCCATCGCAATCCCGACGTGGGCCGCGGCCAGGGCGGGGGCGTCGTTGATCCCGTCACCGGCCATCGCCACCGTGCGGCCCTCGGCCCGGAGGGCCTTGATCACCTCCCCCTTCTCGTCGGGCATCACCCCGGCGATCACCCGGTCGATGCCGAGCTTCGCCGCGACCGCCTCGGCGGTGACCTGGCTGTCGCCGGTCAGCATCACCAACGTCACGCCCTCGGCGTGGAGCTGCCGGACCGCCTCCGGGGTGGTCGGCTTGATCGGGTCGGCCACCCCGAGGAGCCCGGCCGGCCGGCCGTCGACGGCGACGAACACGACCGTCTGCCCGTCTTGGCGAAGCCCCTCCGCCTGATCCACCAGGGCGCCGAGGTCGTGCATCCCGGCGGCCTTCAACATCGCCCGGTTGCCGACGGCGACGGTTCGCCCGTCCACCCGGCCCACGACTCCTTTCCCGGTGACCGATTCGAAGACCTCGGCCGCCGGCGGAGTGATCCCGCGTTCCGCCGCACCCGCCACGATCGCCGCGCCGAGTGGGTGTTCGCTCGCGCGTTCCAGCGCGGCGGCCAGACGGAGCAATTCTCTCTCATCGAACCCGGCAAACGGGACGACGCTCACCAGCCTGGGCTTCCCCTCGGTGAGCGTGCCAGTCTTGTCCACGACCACGGTGTCCACCTTCTCCATCATCTCGATCGCTTCCGCGGACCGGACCAGTACCCCCTCGCGGGCCCCACGGCCGATCCCGACGGTCACGGCCATCGGGGTGGCCAGGCCGAGCGCGCACGGGCACGCGATGATGAGCACGGCGACCGCGTTCACCAGCGCGAACGCCAGCGCGGGCGGCGGGCCGAACACGGCCCACACCACGAACGTGACGACCGCGACCAGCACGACCGCCGGGACGAACCAGGCGGCCACCGCGTCGGCGAGTTTCTGGACCGGCGCCCGGCTCCGCTGGGCCTCCCCGACCAGCTGGACGATGCGGGCGAGCATGGTTTCATGCCCGACCCGGGTGGCTTCCATGACGAACGTCCCGGTGGTGTTCACCGTCCCGCCGATGACCGTGTCCCCGCGCCGTTTGATCACCGGCATCGGCTCCCCGGTGATCATGGATTCGTCCACCGGGCTTTCTCCGTCGACCACGATCCCGTCGACTGGGACTTTTCCTCCGGGCCGCACCCGGAGCCGGTCGCCGACCCGGACGTCCCCGAGCGGCACATCTTCTTCCGACCCGTCGGGTCGGACGCGGCGGGCGGTCGCCGGGGCAAGACCGAGCAGGGCCCGGATGGCGGCACCGGTACTACGTCGGGCCCGGAGTTCGAGGACCTGCCCGAGAAGAACGAGGGTGACGATCACGGCCGCCGCCTCGAAATAGGTCGGGACAACCCCGTGGGTGTCGCGGAACCCCGCCGGGAACAGGTCCGGGGCGAGGGTGGCGACGACGCTGTACCCCCACGCCGCGGCGGTCCCGAGGCTGATGAGCGTGAACATGTTGGCCGTCCCGTGGCGGAGGGCCTGCCAGGCCCGCACGAAGAACGGCCACCCGGCCCAGAACACGACCGGGGTCGACAGCCCCAGCCCGACCCAGTTCGCCGCCGCGACCAGCTGGTGCGGCAGGTTCAGCCCGGGGATCATCGGGGCCATCGCGAGTACGAACACCGGCAGGGTGAGGCCGGCCGACACCCAGAACCGGCGGGTCATGTCCCGCAGTTCGGAGTCGTCCTCCGGCACCCCGGCTTGCGGGATCATCGGCTCGAGGGCCATCCCGCACTTCGGGCAGGTGCCCGGGCCGTCCCGGACGACCTCCGGGTGCATCGGGCAGGTGTACTTGGTGCCGGGTGTGGCCGGGGCTGCGGGGATGGCGGGAGGAGATCCGCAGCAGGAATGCTCTTCCGCCGGCCGGGGGTGGGTGAGAAAGGCCTGGGGGTCGGCCTGGAATCGTTCCACGCAACGGCGGCTGCAGAAGTAGTACGTCGTCCCGTCGTGCTTGACCGAACCGGCGGCGGCGGCGGGGTCGACCGTCATCCCACATACCGGGTCGATGGCGGGCGGGGTGGACGGGGCGAGGAGGCCGAGGGAGAGCTGCCCGTTCTCGCGGTCGTGGTCGGCGTGAGTCATGGTGCCTCCTCTTCCGGACGGGCGAGCCGATGCGGCGTCACCTCTACATCACATTTTACGCCCTGTACCAAGATACGGGGTCAAGCGGCCGCCCGGGTCGGGGACGACGAACAGTCTGCTCGGGGTCCGACAGAGAGGAGGATTTTCGTGTTCGCGTTCGACTGGATGTCGAGGTCGTAAGCGCTATCACCGACCGTTCTGCCTTCCGGGTTCCTCCTCCACCGGCCCGGAGCCTTTCGATCGAGCAGCCGACACGGATTGTCAGTTGCGGGTCGCAGACGGGTGGCAGGGAACGGCAGGGTTTGACAGCCCCCGGCGTGGCAATTTCTGTTGCCCTGATACCCTCACCGGCTTCAGGCATGAGAAGACATGGGGAACAAACGCCGGGGCCTTTCTCCCCTCCCTTTTCAGAGGAGAGATCGGGGCGAGGGGATTCGTCCCTGCTCCGGGTTGCCTGCCGACCTACGGACCTGCCATCTCCGCGCGTCGACCAGTACACTCCTCAAAACTTTGAGCTTTTCGCTTCCCTCCCCGATGAGCTCAGCCGTTAAACTGTTCTAGCCTGTCCAACCGTAACAATCGTTACAACCCTCAAGGTGTTTCATGGCAAAGGCAGCCGCCGGCCGGTCAGGTAGCACCGGCACCTCTCTCAAGAAGACCCCCACCAAGAGCGTTGCGAAGGCGGGCCCAACCACCCGCCCGAAGAAGAAGGCCGCGGGGAACGTACCGGAACTCGCCCCCGCCGCCCCGCTCGCCCGGCCCACCACCCGGACCAAGTTCACCCTCTTCAACCTCCTCGGCCAGCCCCGGGCGTACTACCTCGTCGAGCCGATGGACCTCCCCCGCCCGCCGGCGGACCCGAAGGCCAAGGCGGTCGCCCACAGTATCATCGTCGTCGACCGGTCGGGCTCGATGTACTCGGCGATGGCCGACACCCGCAACACCCTCCTCAAGCTCCTCACCCTTGATGAGTACGCCCAGTTCAACCTGGTCGTCACCCTCATCTCGTACTCCAGCGAGGGCGACGTCACCTGTCACTTCGAGCGGGCCCCGATCCGCGAGATCATGAAGCGGGGGTCGAAATACCAGCAGGACATCAGCCGCCTCCAGGTGACCGGGGCGACCTGCATCTCGCAGGGGCTGCGGATGGCGATCGAGAAGACGAAGGCCGACGAGCTGACCGCCATCACCCTGCACAGCGACGGGTACGCCAACGACCCGTCGGCGACCACCGAGGCCACCACCCTGACAAAGCTGACCGGGGACCTGAAAGGGAAGGACGCGTTCGTCAACACCATCGCCTACACCGACTACTCCGACTTCCGGCTCCTCAGCCGGGTGGCCAACTCGGGCAGCGGGGCCTGCGTCAAGGCCGGGAACATCGGGCAGGTGTACAACTCGCTCTACAGCAGCACCAAGGTCCTCGGCAGTTCGGTCACCCCGCCGATCGAGGTCCCGCTCGAGAAGGGGTTCGACTACCAGGTGTTCGTGTCCCGGTCCGCCGGGCGGATCAACGGGGCGGACGAGGCCCTGAGCATCCGCGGGCTGAGGGCGGACGACGACGGGGTGGTGTACAAGTACCGCAAGCTCACCAGGGCCGAGTACGACACCCTCGACGTGCCGGAGATGCAGACCAGCGAGGCGGTGTTCGCGTTCTCGCGGGGCAACTTGGCCGAGGGCAACCTGAACACCGCGAAGTACGCCCTCGGCAGCACGTTCGACGCCACCCTCGTCGCCACCCATGGCCGGGCCCTCACCAACAACCAGGTGGCCGCGTTCGCCGGCGACCTCGACACGCTCGTCCTGTTCAACCCCGGCCAGCTCGCCGAGCACACGATCCTTACCGAAGTCCCGGTCAACCGCCGCATCCCGCTCCTCAGCCTGATCAAGGTCCTCGACGACAACCGGGCGAACTTCGCCATCAACCGGAAGTCGCTCCAGGACGTGTACGTCCGCCGCGGGTTGAAGCGGCTCCAGGGAACCCGCGACGAGGCCGGGAAGCTGGTCGAGCCGACGCTCAAGACCGAGTTCGCGAATGAAGACGAGTACCTGCCGATCTCCTCGTTCGACGTGAACCGGAACACGGCCACGCTGAACATGATGCTCACCCGTAAGGTCAGGCTCGTTCCCGCGGCCGGCGGCCCGCCGATCGCCCAGGTGGCCGGGATCAAGCTCGACGACCTGAGCACGTTTAACAACTACACTCTGGTCGGCGACGGGGAGCTGAACGTCCCGTACCTGAAGCTCAAGATCACCGACAAGAAGCTCTTCGACACCTTGCAGAAGGAGGGCGTGCTGGAGGCCGACGGCGCTCCGGCCGGGGCGTACGACGCGACCCAGGAATACACGCTCCGGCTCGACCAGCTCCCGGTCGTCCCGCCGTTCGAGGGGAGCATCAACCTGACCGGCGTGTTCGACGAGATCGCCAGGCTGAAGGTGATGTCGAGCCTGTGCGCGGCCCACCTGAAAGAGGAGGCCGCCGAGTTGACCCCGGAGCAGGTCGAGGAGCTGAAGAAGCACTACTTGTCGAAGAGCCTGTTCCTGAACTTCCCGACGACGAACCCGTACACGGACCTGAAACAGGCCCTGGCCGAAGGCTCCGTGGACACCCGGACGAGCTACAAGATCGACGTCGGCGACCGGACGATCCTGAACCTGTCGAAGCTCCACAGCGCGAACAAGTTCCTGGAGCGGATGTACGAGGTGGTCGGCCCCGACGGAAAGCCGCTGGAGAAGCCGGCGTTCGAGGACGTGCTGGACGGGACCGTGACGTACAAGCACAAACAGCTCTCGGCCAAGACGAAGGTGACGAAGATCGACGAGTTCATGAAGGGGCTGTTCGACGACGTCCTCGGGCTGAAGCCGACCGGGGCGGCGGTGAAGGTGCTGGAGTCCGTCGGGGCGACGAAGCTGGCGGCGATCGTGAAGGACCGGGCGAAGGGGAAGCAGCCGGGCCGGAAGGAGTTCGTGGACGCGCTGACGGACGCCCGCAAGAAGCTGGAGGCCCGCTCCGAAGACGTGTTCCGGGAGAAGCTGTCGCCGCTCGTGTTCTACGTCGGGGCGACGGGCCTCCTGCCGGACGAGGTGGAGGCGAAGGCGCTTTCCGCCGACCAGCTCCAGGCGAAGTACCCGGACCTGGCCCTGTCCAAGGACGAGAAGGAGGGGACGTTCTTCGAGCTCGGCGACACGATCCTGTGCGTGTACGCCAAGACCGAGTACTTCTCGCGCTGAGCGGAGGATTTTCACCACAAAGGCACGAAGGTCACACAAAGATCACAGAGAAGACTTTCTTCTCTGTGATCTTTGTGTGACCTTCGTGCCTTTGTGGTGATTCTTTCTTTTGTGGTGATCCACCGGGTTACGTGCAATCAGAAGCCTGTGTTGTTCGGATCACTGGAGGCGCCGGGATCGCCGGAGTTACCGGTGTCGAAGGGATCGCCGGAGGCACCGGGATCTCCACAGCCGCAGGAGCCGGAATCGGCGGGATCACCGGAACTGCCGGTGTCGGTAGGTGTGGAACTCCCGGGGTCAGGGGAATAAACGATTCCGGGATCGGTGGGAGTGGGCGGGATGTAGCTCCCGGGGTCGGGGGAGTAGACGTAGCCCGTGTTGGAGGTGTCGAAGCCGGTGTTGGAGGTGTCGTACCCGGTATCGGCGTACGAGCCCCCGGAACTGGCTGCACTCGCGAGCGCCCTCGGGTTTGCAAAGGTCGCACCGAACGGTGTCGCCAAAGGGGCAACCCCCTGGCCGGTCGTAATCCCGCCCCGGAAACTCGGGAACGGCTGGAATTCGGTGATCCCGATCCCGGTCGTCCCGCTAAACAGCTCCACAAACCCGCCGGTACTCGGCCCCGGGGCAACCAGAATATCGTTCACCCCGTTCACGTTCGCGACCTCGACCGAGACACCGCCCAGGAACCCCGGGTCGTACGCGAAGAAGCTGTCGACCAGGTCGTGTGTCGACCCATCGAACACCTTGACGTTCGGCCCCCCGCCAAACCCCACGCCGGTGACGATGTCGGCCTTGCCGGTCCCGGTCAGGTCGCCGGCGGCCACCGTGACCCCGCTCCGGACGCCGGGGTTGTAGGCAAAGAAATCGCCGATCTGCACACCCGTTGCCCCGTCGAAGACCTGCACCCGTGGGCCGCCGCCGACCCCGGTCCCGGTGACGATGTCGGCCTTCCCGTCCCCGTTCACATCCCCGGCGGCCACGTTCACCCCGCCCCGGAAGCTCGACTCGTAGGCGAAAAAACTGTCGAGCAACCCGCCGCTCCCGCCGTCGAACACCTTGACGTTCGGCCCGCCGCCGATCCCGGTCCCGGTGACGATGTCGGCCTTCCCGTCCCCGTTCACGTCCCCCACCGCCACGTTCACCCCACCCTGGAAGCCGGGGGCGTAGGCGAAGAAGTCGCGGATGACGGTCCCGGTTGCCCCGTCGTACACCTTCACCTCCGGGCCGCCGCCCGGCCCGGGGGCGACCACAATGTCGTCCGTCCCGTCGCCGTTGACGTCCCCGGTCGCGACTCGGACCCCGCCCGTGAACCCGGGGCCGTACGGGTTGATCGTCCGGGCGAGGCTGCCGTCCTCGTTGTAGACTCGGACGATCGCCGACCCGCCGATGTCCTGACCTACCGCGTAAAAGTGGGTGGCCGAGGGGACGACCCGCCCGGCCAACGACTCCAGGTCCATCCGGACCCGCCGCGTGTCGCCCGTCTTCGTACTCATGATGCACCCCGAGTTGTTTGACCCAAACGCATTGCGTTCCGGGCCCGGCATCCCGGTCGGTGGGACGATGGTGGGTCGGTTGACGTTGCTTGGAGTGGCAAGGATCGTGGCCCACGGCTGAACAGCCGGGCAACGTCGAGACGCGGGAACGAGACTTCGCCTTGTCGGGTTTGCCGGGTTGAGACCACCAAGCAGCATTTCCACCCGACTAATCATTTTTTTGTCAAGTTTTGCGCGGGAAAAACCGAACCCGTCCGTTTTGGAGCCGAAGGTGAACTTGATGAATTCAGGGCAACCGGCCGCGGGCCTACAGCCACTGAGTCCGCGGACGAGACAGAAGCGCTGGCTTGAATCTGCTCTTACCGACGCCAGCGGAGAGCTGAGACGGCGCCCGGCTTTGTTGAGGCCCTCACTCCAGAGGCGCTCTTGTAGGGTGGGTCGAGTCTTCGAGGCCCACCGAGATTAACACGGTTTTGTAGGGTG
>JAQGHQ010000290.1 GCA_028288765.1 Gemmataceae bacterium
ACCACCCGCCGAACCAGGAGCCCGCGGTAGGGGTGCCGTCCCCGCCTTCCGGAGTGCCCGGGTCAGGAGGTCCGCGGACCCCTCCCGCCCCCGGGGCCGGGCCGGGGGTGGGGATGCAGGCCCCGGAGGAGGAGAAACAAGCCCCGGGCCTGCCAAACACTGACAAAACCTGCCACGACCCGCTCCCCGGCGCTGGGTCCGTCGGAGAGCGGCCGGACCGGGCGTGTACCGCGGGCTCGCCGAACGACAGTCGAACGGACCGGGCGACCGGGGCCAGCCCGGTTGCTCAGGGCCCCGCGACGCGAGAGGAGGAAACCGACCCGTCTCGGTCGCCACCCCACCTTCTCCCCGGTGCTCCCCTCCCCCACGTTCCCATGCCCCGCGCTCTGCCTTACCCACATCCGAGAACCTCTGGTCGGAGGTCTCTTTACCCCGGAGGGGTTGGAGTCCACAACCCCTCCGGGGTAACGGCCGGTAAAGCCGGGGCCGGTCCCCGTGTCAAAGCGGCGCTGACGTGGGTAAGGCATAGCGCCCCGCGTGGGAACGTGGGAAGCAGAGCCGGTGTCGCGTCCAGCGAGACGGGCCCGACATCGGGGGGAGATCTGACCCCCCTTCCCCGGTTGCGGGGAGAGTCGGGGTGGGGTCCTGGACGAGTCTTCCGGCCGATCGCCTTACTTCGGCAGGTCGAAGTTGTGTTCGGTCTTGCCGGAGCCGACCTCGGCGGTCAGCGTGCTCGCGGAGTTGTACTTCTTCGGGACGTAGTCCCCGGTCGCGTTCTCGCCCATCGGTCTCTTCTTCCCGGGGACGGGGCGTCCGCGTGTCGACCCGGCCCGCGGGGGCCCGGCGCAGGGGCCGGATTCTCCTTGCGGGCCGAGATCGGGCGCGGGTATCGTGCCCGGTGGCTCGACCGCCGGGCGGACCCGGCGGCCGGCGTTCCATCTCGGGGACCGACATGCCAATCTCGAACCCTGTTCGTGTGCTTGCCCTCCTGGGCGGTCTCGTCCTCACCGGGTGCAACAACCGCCAGGAGAGTGGATCGCTGGTCGACGCCCGGCGCGGGTTCCAGTCGAAGCTCACCGCGCAACCGGCCAACAAGCAGCCCGCCCCGGTTCCGCCGGCCAACGTGTTTCAGGCCGTCCGCTACGACGCCCCGCCCGGCAAGCTGGCCGCGTACCTCAGCCCGGACCCGCAGGACGGGAAGAAACACCCGGCGATCGTGTGGATCCAGGGGGGGGACTGCAACTCGATCGACGAGGGGTGTTGGAAGAAGGGGCCGCCCAGCAACGACCAGTCCGCGAGCGCCTTCCGCGAGGCCGGGGTCGTGATGATGTTCCCCTCGCTCCGCGGGGGGAACGACAACCCGGGCAGGGCGGAGGGGTTCCTCGGCGAGGTGGACGACGTGCTCGCGGCGGCCGAGTTCCTGGGGAAACAGCCGTATGTGGACCCCGCCCGCATCTACCTGGGTGGGCACAGCACCGGCGGCACGCTCGTCCTCCTGGTGGCCGAGTGCTCCGACCGGTTCCGGGCGGTCTTCTCGTTCGGGCCGGCGGACGACGTCTCCGGGTATCCCCCGCAGTACACCCCCTTCGACCGGTCGAACCGGAAGGAGCTCCGGCTCCGGTCGCCCGGTCGGTGGCTGGCATCGATCAAGAGCCCGACGTTCGTGTTCGAGGGCAAGTCGAAGGGGAACATTGACGCCCTTGAGGCGATGGCCCGGGCCTCGGAGAACCCCAACGCCCACTTCCTGCCGGTCCCGGGCGCGGATCACTTCAGCGTCCTGGCCCCGACAACCACCCTGCTCGCGCAAAAGATCCTGCTCGACGACGGCCCGACGGGTACCCTGACCGTCGCCGAGGACGAGGTGAACAAGCCGTTCCAGAGGTGAGCCGGCCAGGGCGTGGTAGGGGCCAGGCGATCCGCGAGCGGGTATCTCACCGGCACGGCGAACCGGCCGGTCAACCCGGTGAAGGTCCGGGCGGGATAGGAACCGCGGCCCCGTCGCCCACCACCGTCGTCCACGCCCGGACCCGCCACCGGGTGACGAGCCCGTGCCGGACGTACGGGTCGACGGCGGCGAACGCCTCGGCGGCGGCCGGGGAGTCGCCCCGGAACAGCAGCACCGCCCCGTCCACCGGGTCGGCCAGCGCGCCGCCGAGCACCAGCTCCCCACGGGCGTGGGCCGCCCGGCCGAGCGCCAGGTGCTCCGCGTGGAGCGGCACGCGCCGCTCCACGTAGTCCGGCACCACGTCGTAGATGAGGAGGTAATGCACGACGACCTCACGGAAAGGCCGCTTCGCCCGAGCGGGTCGACAAGCTACTACCGGATTATCGTCCGCCACCCCGACGACGAGAGCATTTCATCCAGGAACCCGTGAACATGGATACCGGCGGCAGAAGTGACGCCGCAAAATGTCTACCGGCGGACGCTTACGAACCCGGACGGCCGATCTGAGAGGGCCTACTTCCCACCGGCCTTGATCTGATCGACGACTTGCTTGACCGCCTCGGCTTCGGTGGGACCGACGCCCGCGTAGCTGCGGACCGGGCCGTCGGAGCTGATCGGCACCTTCACCCGGATAACCACCTGCCCGTTATCGTGGGAGACGCTGTAGTCGCCCCGCTTCACCCCGTATCGCGCCAGCTGCCCGAGCAGCGGGTCGGAGATGCCCGCCGGGTCGGGGCCGCCCGGCATCACCCCGCCGACCGGGGTCAGCGGGACCCCACCAGGGAGGGCGTCGATCTTCAGCCCCTCGCCGTCGTCCTTGGGGCGACCGGCAAGGGCGGCCGGCGTCCCGCCCAGGCCCGGCTTGTACGGCCCGCCCTTCCACCGTTCGGGGTCATCGGTGTACCCGGCCCCGGTCCGGTCGCCCGGCCGGCCGGTCGGCGAGCCGAGCAGCGGGTCGTCTCGGGTCTTCCCGCCGGCCGTCCCGCCGCGGTCCGGGATGGGGATATTCTGCTTCGGGATCCGCCCCGGGCCGACGACCAGCGGGTCCGACGCCCGCGACGACCCGCCCCCGCTCCCGTCCTTGCTCCGGCACCCGGCGGCGACGAGGAGAACCACCAGCACCCCGGCCGGCACGCACCGGTAGAAACGCGCCCCCAGCCCGGACCGGATAGGCCGGCGGGCGGGGGGGTGTCGGGGGTGTGGGACTGGGACCGTCATCTTGACCCGCCTCCGGGGGCGGCTACACAAGCGAGGAACGCTAGTTCTCCGTGTGTACTGTTCCCTACCCGGCCGCAACCGTCCACCCCAAGAACCGCGGTTTCGGGCGGCCGCGGGCGCCGCCGGCGCGGCCGGTGCCCGGGGTGGGGATTTTGCGGACGGCATACCGTAACCGAGAGGCGGGTTCAATGGCGGTTCATCGGATCGCGGTGATCGGCGGAGACGGGATCGGGCCGGAGGTCATCGACCAGGCCATCCGGGCGGCCGAGGCCGCCGCCCGCAAAATCGACAAGGCCGAGCTCATCTGGAACAAGCTGCCCTGGTCCACCACCTACTACAAGCAGCACGGCCGGATGCTCCCGGACGACGGGTGGGACACGCTCCGGCAGCACGACGCGATCCTGTTCGGGGCGGTCGGCGACCCGTCGGTCCCGGACAAGGTGACCGTCCACGAGCTGTTGCTCCCGATGCGGCGGCGGTTCGACCAGTACGTGAACCTCCGGCCGGCGTACCTGTTCGCCGGGGTCCCGTGCCCGCTCGGCGGGAAGAAGCCGGGCGACATCGACATGCTGGTGTACCGCGAGAACACCGAGGGCGAGTACGCCCCGGTCGGCGGGCACCTGTACCCCGGGACGGCGCACGAGGTGGCGGTCCAGACCGGGGTGTTCACCCGGCGGGGGTGCGAGCGGATCCTCCGGGCGGCGTTCGAGGGGGCCCGGAAGCGGCCCCGGCGGAAGCTCACCAGCATCACCAAGTCGAACGCCCAGGTGTACGGGATGGGCCTGTGGGACGAGGTGTTCGCCGCCGTCCGGCCGGACTACCCGGACGTGCAGAGCGCGTCCCTGTTGGTGGACGCCGCGGCGATGGACTTCGTGCGGAAGCCGGAGGCGTTCGACGTGGTGGTCGCGAGCAACCTGTTCGGCGACATCCTGACCGACCTGAGCGCGGCCGTGACCGGGAGCATCGGGCTGGCGTCGAGCGCGAACATCAACCCGACGAAGCAGTTCCCGAGCATGTTCGAGCCGGTCCACGGGAGCGCCCCGGACATCGCCGGGAAGGGGATCGCGAACCCGCTGGCGGCGGTGCTCTCGGCCGCGCTGATGCTCGACCACCTCGGGCTCGGGAAGACCGCCGCCGCGGTCCGGCAGGCGGTGGCCGGGGTGCTCGCCGCCGGCACGGTGAAGACGCCCGACCTCGGCGGGACGAACACGACGACCGAGATGGGCAACGCGGTCGTCGCCGCGATCGGCGGGTGATCGTCTTTTCTCTCCCGGCAGGGGTCTCCGGACCCGTGCCCCTCAGGTCGTCGGATACCCGGCGGTCGAGCTCGGCCCTGACACCGCCCGGCCCGGAGGCGCGCCGATGGATAATATCTGGTGGATCGTCGGGTTCGGGTGCGGCGGGCTGGTCCTGCTCGCGGTCGCCGGGGTCGTTTACCTCGCCATCCTCGACAGCCGGAAGAAAAAGCGGGCGCTGGACGAGGGCGAGTCCACGACCGGGTGGCTCGTCCAGGCGAACTCGAAACTGTTCGAGGACGGGATGATGGACCTCCCGGCGCTGGTCCTCATTTCCCCGGACCCGGGCACGGCGAAGGACGAAGACCTCATGACCGACCTCGCCGAACGCATCATGGAGCTGAAGGGCGCCGACCCGGACGACTGCGCCACCGACGCCGAGGCGAAGATCGCCGGGTGGATGAGCGATGAGACTTATGTGGAGGGGCGGCGGGACGAGCTGCCCCGGAGCTTGACCGGCGGCAAGGAGGTGTACCTGGCCCACATCTTCGTTTATCGCGATCACTTACCGGAGAAGCGGATCGAGGGGCCGAAGATCCCCTGCGTCGTGATCTGGAACGACCCGAAAAGCCTGATCTGCACCCGTCCGCTCACCCGGCAGGAGCGGCGGAACCTCCGCGGGGGGAGTGAGGACGAGGAGTAGGCGGGGCCGGTAGTCCCCGGACCCGGTCGCGGAGCCGCCACAGGCCGCCGAGCATTCGCCAGCCGTCCCGGAAGACCCGGACCTTCGATCCCGGCTGCTCGGCCCAGTTCACCGCCACCTCGGCCACCGGATACCCGAACCGCTTCGCCAGGACCAGCGCTTCGAGATCGAACAGGTAGCCGGTCTCGACCCCGGTCGCGAACAGGGCCCGACCCGCCGCGGCCTCGAACATCTTGAACCCGCACTGGGTGTCTCTCACCCCGGCCCCGATGAGCCGGCGGGCCGCCCACCGGAACACCGCCCCGGCGACCGCCCGGCGGAGGTTCCGCTCTCGCGTCACGCCCGGGCCGGGAGCGTACCGGGACCCGACCGCGACCGCCGCCCCGGCCGCGACCGCCGCCGTCAGCCGGCGCTCCTCCGCGATCGGGGTCGCCCCGTCGGCGTCGGCGAACAGGACCCGCCGGCCGGCCGCCGCCAGCACCCCGGTCCGGACCGCCGCCCCCTTCCCCCGGTTCGCGGCGTGCCGGACCAGCCGGAGCCGGGGCCACCCGGCCGCCGCCCGCCGGACCAGCCCGGCGGTGTCGTCCGCGCTCCCGTCGTCCACCACGAGGACCTCGTAGTCGCCCGGGTACGCGGCGTCGAGGTAGGCCCGGACCTCCGCGAGGTAAGCCCCGAGCCGGCCGGCCTCGTTGAACGCGGGGATGACGACCGAGAGCTGGGGGAACGCGGTACCCGTCCCGCGCCGGCGGGCGGCGCCGGAACCCGGACGCGGTCTCGGGCGGGTGATCACTCCGGACGACATGAGGGGCCTCTCTCCGCCCGGGACGGGGTCTTTCACAACAGTCCGCACGCCGCCGACGCGGCCGGGCCGGCCGTCACCCGGGTGTGCGGACGGTTTGAAGGGATTTGTGTAAAACGGTCAGAGCCGACCGCGCCCGTCCTCCAGACCCCGGAGCGTCCTCTGCCCACCGGCCAGACCATTATCCTGACGCTCAAGGTCCTGGTGACCGCGGTCACGGTCCTGTTGCTCGCGGCACTCGCCGCCCTGGCCGCGGGCCGGCCGCGGCTGCACGGCCGGCTGAACACCGTGTTCTTCGCGCTGACCATGATCACGGTCGCGGGGTTCGAGGTCCTGCTCCAGTTCGTGGACGTGAAGGCGGCGTTCGACCCGGCCACCCGGGACGCCCTGCGGGTCCACCTGTACTTCGCCGTCCCGTCGGCTATCCTGTTGCCGGCGATGCTCGCGACCGGCCACACGGGGCGGAAACGCCTGCACATCGCCCTGGGAATCGTGTTCGGGGCCCTGTGGACGGGCACGTTCGTCACCGGGGTGTTCTTCCTGCCGCACGACTGACCAACCCGCGTAGTTCCGGAGGCCGTGGCGGCCTGGATAACCCGCCCGGGTACGGAACGCAATCCCACTCTCGTCCTCATGCCAGAACCCGCCGCCCCGGACCCGCCCCCGCCGGACCCTCTCGAACTCGGGCGGGCGGCCGCGGCTCAGCTCGGCGGGACCGCGTGGCAGGTCGAGGTCGAGCTCCCCGACGAACCGGCGGCGGGCCCGCCGGACCCACCCCCAGGGCCCACCACCCACCCGGGCCTGGACGGTAAGGGAGCCGGGGCTGGCCATCCGTCGCCGCAGGGCCCTTACGCCGCGTTCCGCCCGCCGTCGCCCGGCGACCCGCCGCCGTCGCCCGGGCAGATTATCGAGGCGATGCTGTTCGTCGGCGGGCCGCCGCTCACCGCGGGGGTGGCGTGCGCGACGGTCCGCGGGCTCACCCCGGAGGGGTTCCGGGAAGCGGTCGACACGCTGAACCAGCGGTACCGGCGGCAGCGCCGGCCGTACGCCGTGCAGCCCCGGGACGGCGGGTTCGTCCTGGCCGTCCTCCCCGCGCACCGGGGGCTCAGGGACCAGCTGTTCGGCGGCCCGCGGGAGGCCCGGCTGAGCCAGCCGGCGCTCGACGTGCTCGCGGTCGTGGCGTACCGCCAGCCGGTCGGGAAGGCGGAGGTGGACGCGATCCGGGGAACGGATTCGGGCGGGGTGCTCCGCCAGCTGGTCCGGCTCGGGCTGGTCGTGGTCCAGCACCGGGCGGAGGCCGGGACCCGCGAGGTCCGGTACGGGACTACCCCGCGGTTCCTCCAGGTGTTCGGGCTCACCGGCCTCGACGAATTGCCGCGCCTCGGCGACACCCAGCCGGTATAATCGCCTTCGCCCGGGCCCCTGGGACGCCATGCCACCCACGTTCGAAATCGTCTACCGGTTCGACCCGACCGGCCGGCACACCCCCGACCCGCCGGCCGACCCGGCCGCGGCCCGCCACCGGCTGGAGGCCGGGAACCACGAGTTCGCCGTCCTCCTCGACCCCCGCACCGCCGGCGAGACCCGGCGGGTGGTCCGGTTCGACGCGGACGACCTCGGGCTCCCGGGCGAGGACGGGTCGGCCCCGGCCCAGCAGCCGTTCGCCGCGGTCCTCGGGTGTGCCGACGCCCGGGTCCCGACCGAAATGGTGTTCGGCCAGGGGTGTAACGACCTGTTCGTCGTGCGGGTGGCGGGGAACGTGCTCGGGAGCGAGTGCCTCGGTAGCCTCGACTACGCCCTCGCCAACCTCGGCGCCCACCTGAAGTTGGTGGTCGTGCTCGGCCACTCCCGGTGTGGGGCGGTCACCGCCGCGGTGGACTCGTTCCTGGACCCGGCCCGGTACCTGGCCTTCGCCCCGAGTCACCCGCTGCGCGCGGTGGTCGACCGGCTCCTGGTCCCGGTCCGGGCCGCCCACCTGGCGGTCGAAGCGACCTGGGGAGTGGCCGCGGCGATGAAACCGGGCTACCGCCGTGCCCTGATCGAGGTCGCGGTCGGGCTGAACGCGGCCCTCACCGCAGCGACGTTGCGGCAGGAATTTCGGGATCAGCTCGGCCCGGGCCTCGAGATCGTGTACGGGGTGTACGACCTGCTCACCCGCCAGGTCGGCGTCCCGGTCGGCGTGCCGGGGGAGAGCCGGTTCACCCCGGGCCTCGTCTCCCCGCCGACCGACCTGACCGGGTTCGACCATCTCGGCATCGCGATCGCCACGTCCCCGCCCGTCCGTGACCTGCTCCGCGGGTGACCCCCGGCCCGAGACCCCCCGTGCCCTACCCCCGCCGATCCTTCGTCGCCTGGGTCTGGCCCCCGCCCGCGATCGCCCGCCGGCTCTGGCTCGCCGTGGCGGTCGCGGCGGCCTACACCGGCGCGGTGTACGCGGCGTGCGCCGTCCTGCAGCCGGACAAGCCGGTCTGGATCGACGAGCTCGGGGTGGCGAACGCGGTGGTGGTCGGGGTGCTGGTCGGGTTCCGGACGAAGGCCGCGTACGACCGGTGGTGGGAGGGCCGTGTCCTCTGGGGCGAGCTGACGAACCACTCCCGGAACCTCTGCCTGAAGGCGGTCGCGCTGGCCGCCCCGGACGAGGCCGACCGGCGGGCCCTGGCCGCCCTGATCGCCGGGTTCCCGGTCGCCCTGATGAAGCACCTCCGCGGGGCGGTCTCGCTCCCGGAGGTCCCCGGGTTCGAGACCGCCCCGGACCGCCCGGCGCACGTCCCGGCCTACCTCGCCGGCCGGGCGATCGCCCTGGTCGCGGGGTGGCGGACGGCCGGCCGGCTGGACGGGCACGGGCACCAGATCCTCGACGCCCACACGTCCGTGCTGATGAACGTGTGTGGGGCGTGCGAGCGGATCCGGACGACCCCGCTCCCGGGGTCGTACCTGTCGCTTCTGCGCCACGGGCTGATCCTCGCCCTCGTGCTCGCGCCGTGGCAGCTGGCGATCACCCTCGGGGCCTGGGCCATCCCGGCCCAGGCCGTCCTGGTCTATTTCCTGTTCGGGGTCGAGTTGACGGCGGAGGAGGTGGAGCAGCCGTTCGGCTTCGACGGGGACGACCTGCCGCTCGAACGGTACTGCGAAACGATCCGGGCCGGGGCGGAGGAGATCCTGGGCGTGGCCCGCGCCGGCAAATGACGCCCGGCCCGGCGGGGCCGTCGACGGCTACTTCGCCCGTTCGGCGAACACCACTTTCCGCCCAGCCCGGTCGATCCCGACGAGCCCGCCGGTCTCCGGGTCGGCGGCGATCCCTTGGCCCGGGAACGGGCAGGAGAGGGCTTCCGCCAGCTCGAGTTCCGTCCCGTCCTTCGGCACCCGCAGCCGGTAGAGCACCTTGAAGTGGTGGTGGCTCACCAGCAACATGTCGCCGTCCCAAATCCCGCCGGACGCGCTCATCCCGTCCCAGTCGTCCACGACCGCCTTCGGGAAGGTCCAGCGCTGCTCTTCCTTGAACCCGTCGGCGTACCGGATCAGCACCGTCTTCGCGTTCTCGGCCTTGTAGTGGGCGAAACTGCACCACCAGTGCTTCCCGTCGTGGACGTTCCACACCAGGCTGCCCGGCGGGTCCTTGAAGTCGTGGAAGACGGTCAGTTTGTTTGTCGCCGGGTCGTACACCCGGATCTCGCTCGTGTCGGGCTTCTTCGGGTAGTTTGAGTGGGCGCAGTACACCTTCCCCTTCCAGACGAACGCACTGTTCAGGTGCTCGGCCTTTCCCTCACTCGTGGCAACGAGCTTCCCGGTCGCCCGGTCGTACACCGCGACCGTGGTGTTCGAGACGACGTAGACGGCCTTCTCGTCCGCCGCCGCAGCCTGTGTGGCGTGCGGGGACGGGAGGGAGCTGGCGGCCGTCCACCCCGGCTTGAGTGCGAGCTTCGATTCGGCCGGGGCGAACCCGACCAGGAGCGCGGCGAGCAGTAGCATCGGCTTCCTCCGGCGACCGGGCGACGCCCGACAGTGTACCGGCGGACGGGGAAGTGGTCTTCCGGGCCGGGAAGAAACGGGGTACAAATGCCGCCCGCGGTCGGGAACGAATCCCGCCGGGCGGACCCGTTATCCGATCCCGCCCCCGGTCTCGCGCAGGAAGTGCAGCCGATGCGAAAGGTCGTGTTGTGGAGCGGTGTCCCGGCAGGGGCCGTGGTCGCCGGGGTGGTGCTGTGGTTCACGCTCATCCCGGGCCGGTCGGGGGCGGGGTGAACGCCCGCGGGCTGCGGCCCCGTCGGCGGTCTGCCGATGACGTTTCAACCGTGGATGCAGCCGGTCTACCCGGCGCCCCAGCCGTACTACGCACCGCCGACCGCCCCGCGGCAGCCGGTGGCGATGACGCCGAGGCCGCAGTCGCGGCAACCGGTCGCAGTCGCTCCACCCAAGGTCCGACCGGTTGAGGTGCCGCCGCCCGAGCAACTCGGTATCCAGCTCCCCGACCCGCCCGCGGTCGCCATACCCGACCCGGACAAGCTCGGGATCAGGCTGGACTGATGCCAGGGGTCAGGGGTCAGAGATCAGACCAGATTAGAAGTCTGACCCCTGACCCCTGACCTCTAATCTCTGTCCTCTGCCCTCTGACTTCTGGTCTCTGAACCCACCAGCTCCAGCACCGCCCACAACGACGGGTCGTCGGCGAACGGGAAGTCGCCGTTGACGCTCAGGAACTGATCGCCGAGTTCCTGGTCGCGGACGGCGTAGTACACCCCGAGCCGGGGGTGCTGCTCCGGGTCGAACCCGTTCAGCACGGCGGCGGGGAGGAAGGCCTCGACCCGGTACCCGCCCTTGGTCCGCACCGCGCGGAACGGGATGTCCCCGGGGGTCGCGAGCGGGGCATCTTGTAGGGCCCGGTTGATCTTCGACTGGACGGCGACCGGCTCCTCATTGTCCGCCCCGCCGCCGGCCGGGAGGAAGTGGAACTGGTGGCAGTACCGGCTCGCGCGGTGGCTGGTGCGGGCGTCGCGGGTGTCGACCCAGAGGACGAGCCCGTCCGACGCCCACGGGCGGGCGGCGTCCCCGGCCGGGGGTTGCTGCTTCCCCTTCACCTGGGCCTGGACGGCGAGCCCGAATTCGTTCCACGCGAGCCTGACGTCGGCGACGTTGGCGAGCCCGTCGAGGTCGGCAAAGTTGTTCAGCCTGGCGGTCTCGGGCAGGTCGACGAGATGATCGGCGTCCTCCGCGACCGCGGGGACGTCTTTCACGTAGGGGCACGGGTGGCAGACGCGGACGAGGAACCGGTTCGGGACGATCGGCGGCATCGGGGAGTCCTTCCGGGATCAGTCGGCCCAATTTTCGAACTTCACACCCGGGATGTTGGCGAAGTCCTTCGTGTTTCGGGTGACAAGAGTGGCGTCATGGGCAAGGGTGATGCAGGCGATGAGCAAGTCGTTGCGACCTGCCTTCCTGGCCCTTTTGTCTTCACGAAGCCGATCGAACTCGCTCCCCGCGGCGGCATCAAACGGAAGGACGCGGAACTCCGCGAGAAACGTCTCGGTCAGTCTCAAGGCTGCTTGTGCCCGCTCCAGAACGACCCCGTCCGACGCCTTCAACACTGCGTCGAACCTTCCGCGGAGAACCTCGATCCGGGTGATCAGCGAGATCACAACATCGTCGGTTGCCCGCTCGCCGGCGATCCGCTCGCGCAGCCCGTGTCTTGAGAAGTAGGCCAGCGTGAACACGTCGGTGTCGAGGAGGTAAGTCATTCCGGTGCGTACTTCCCGTGACCGGTGGCACGATCGATCTCGTCCCGGTACGCTCGGATGCTCGCGAAGAAGGCTTCCTGCTCCTCGGGCGTTTCTGGTGACCCGGCGGAAGTCGTCCGCGGTTGCAAAGCCTGTATTCGTGGTGTTCGGAGCCAGGCGAGAATGCTATCTCGGGCGAATCGCCACTCACCACGAACGTTCTGTCCTATCAAACTACCGATCTCCGCTTCGGCCCGAACGGCGTCTTCGGGCAATTGCAGGTACTCGGCGGCCTGTGTCAGTGTCAGCACCTCAGGGCCCGCCTTTCGCTTCCGGTAAATCTCCTCGATCATGGGGTCGACGGTCGGGTCGTCCTTCCACATCCCCGCGAGCGCGAGCATCCGCTCCTTGGAAGATACTGGTTTCGCTTCCGGCATGGGCAGTTGCCCCGTTCGAAGCCAGTCGGCGAGAGCCACCTCCAAGAACCGCCAGTCCGGACCAATCTTCCGTCCGGGGAGTCTGCCGTTCTCGGCTTCCGCGATCACCGTCGACTCGGACACACGCAGGTATTCTGCCGCTGCCTTCGGATCCAATACGGAAAGCACGAACGGCAGTTCAGATGCGCCCGATCCAGAACCGGAAGTCGAAACTAACGGGTCATTCCCAATTAAAGCCGGATTCATGCGATTCCTCCCTTCAATCCCCCGCCACAGGGACCGGCGCGGCGGGCGGCGGGTTCAGCAGGCTGCGGGCGAGGACCTCTTTCGCCCGGTCGAACTCCGGCTGCCAGGTGATCTCCGGCTCCCCCTTCAGCATACAGTCGCGGATCTTCTCCAGCGTATTCCGGGCCATGTGCGGGCACTTGTTGCACGCGCACGTGATCCCCGGGACCGGCAGGTAGGTGTGCCGCGGGAACCGCTGCTGGAGCTGCCACATCATGTTCGGCTCGGTCGCGACCAGGAACGTCGTCGGGTCCTTGTAGCCGGCCACGTGCTTGATCATCGCCTCCGTGCCGCCGACGTAGTCGGCCAGTTCGAGGATGTTCTGCGGGCACTCCGGGTGGGCGATCGTCTTCGCCGCCGGGTGCTGCCGCTTCATCTTCAACAGGTCCCCAACGCTGAAGATCTCGTGGACCATGCACGACCCGTCCCACAGGATCATCTCGCGGCCGGTCACTTCCTGGAGATACCGGCCGAGGTGCTTGTCGGGGACGAACAGGATCTCGTACCCCGGCGGGACCTTGTTGCGGACCACGTCCTCGGCGTTCCCGGACGTAACCACCCAGTCCGACAGGGCTTTCACCTTGGCGGAGCTGTTGATGTAGCAGACGGTCTGGAATGTCCGGCCGTTGGCACGGAGCATTTCCTGGTAGCGTTCGAGTTTGTCGGCGGGGCAGGCGTCAACGAGACTGCACCCGGCCTGGAGGTCGGGGAGGAGGACCTTTTTGGCGGGGTTGAGCATCTTGGCCGTCTCGGCCATGAACAGGACGCCGCAGAAGACAATGACGGGCGAATCGACGTGCGTGGCCTCGCGGGCGAGCTTGAGGCTATCCCCGGTGATGTCGGCGAGGGCCTGGACCTCGCCGTCCTGGTAGTAGTGGGCGAGAATGGTCGCGCCGATCTGCTTTTTCAGGTCAAGGATTTCGGCGGAAATGTCGTCGACAATGGCCGGCATGACGAGGCTCCTTGTTTTTCACGTGGCGGAGGGCCAACCCACGGTCGATCACGGGTTCTTCATAAGCATGATACGCAGGTGGCGGGACAGGACGACGGGGAAAGCTGCCGATCCCGTATCGCGGGGTGGCATAAAATTGTGGGAGGAGGGGACGCGATGTCACGGTGATTCACCACACCGGATGAGCTGTCAGCAGAACCTCCATCGGCTTGTCCCCGGATACGGTTCCGCCGGTCGAAGTCCGGAGCCGCGGAAACGGGTAGGATGACCGGGAGACCCCGGTCCTCGTGGAGGTAGCGACATGACTCCCGAAGCCCGACACGACCCGGCGCCCGCGCCCTCAGGGCAGTTCCTTGTCTCAAACTGGGCAAGTCTCCCAGCGAATTTTAAGGAGTTACGTCGCCGCCAGCCCGCGATGGCTTACCCAGTTTGAAACGAGGAACTGCCCTGCCCGCGCCCCGGCCCCGCTTCACTCCGCCTTGACCCCCTCCCCGGATCACCGTATGTCCCTACCCCCGGAGCCGAGACACGTCCCGGTGCTCCCGGCCGAAGTCCTCCGTCTCCTCGACCCGCAGCCCGGCCAGACCTGGGTCGATTGCACGGTCGGAGGTGGCGGGCACAGTCGGCTCATCGCCGACCGGCTCGGGCCGACGGGAAAGCTGATCGGGCTCGACCAGGACCCGACCATGCTCGACCTCGCCCGGCCCCGGCTCGCCGGGCTCCCGGTCACGCTCGTCCACGCCAACTTCGACCAGCTGGCGGACGTGCTCCGGAACCTCGGGGGGGGGCCCGTCGACGGCGTACTCGCCGACGTCGGATTCGCCTCCGACCAGATCGAGCGGGCCGCCCGCGGGTTCAGCTTCCGGGAAGACGGGCCGCTCGACATGCGGCTCGACCCGACCGCCGGGGAGACCGCCGCCGACCTCGTGAACCGCGTCAGCGAGGCCGGGCTCGCCGATATCTTCTACGAGTTCGGCGAGGAACGGCACAGCCGGCGGGTCGCCCGGCGGATCGTCGAGCGGCGGGCCGAGCGGCCGTTCGAGACCACCGCCGACCTCGCCGACCTCGTCCGGCGGAGCGTCCCGCGGGCCGGCGGGATCGACCCGGCCACCCGGGTGTTCCAGGCCCTGCGGATCGCGGTGAACGACGAGCTCGGCGCGCTCGACCGACTCCTCGCCGCCCTGCCCCGGGTCGTGACGCCCGGCGGGAAGGCGGGCGTGATCAGCTTCCACTCGCTCGAAGACCGGCGGGTGAAGCAGGCGTTCCGCACCGCGGCCGTCTGGGAGCCGGTCACGAAAAAACCGGTCGAGGCGGCCGCCGACGAGGTGGCCCGTAACCCGCGGGCCCGCAGCGCGAAGCTACGGGTGGCGGTGCGAAAACCGAATCCCGGCGAGCGGCCGGCATGAGCTGACCGGTTCCCGACTCCGGTGGGCCGTCCACCGCTCGCCAGTCCCCACGGGGGTGTTCACGGATGAACCCGATCGCCGTCGATCTCCCGGTGACAGCCCCGTCGGCCACCGGTTCCGGGCCCCGCCCGTCGATCCCATCCCTCTCGGCGCCCACCGCGACCGCGAAGGAACCGGCCGCGCCGCCCAAGACGGAGTCCCCGGCGGCCAAAACCGCCGTCGCGCCGCCGGCCGTGCCGCCGTCGTCGCCCGGGAAGGTCGGGTTCTACCCGTCGAAGCGGAAGGTGACGATCGCCGCGTCCGCGGTGTTCAGCCTGGTCGCCGGGATCGCCGGGATGAGGCTGCTCTCGCCCGGATCGTCCGAAACGAAAGCAGACGCCCCGACCGCCCAGCTGCCCACTTCCGCCAGCCCGGCCGCCGAGCCGCAGCCCAAACTGATCGATCCCGTCGAGCCGACGCGCAAGCTTCCCGTTGCCCCCTCGCCCTTCACGCCGGAAGAACCCAAATACCCCTTCCGAAAGAGCGAGTCGGCCTTGATCGCTCCCCCGACCCAGCCCCCCGCTCCGGAAGCACTTCTTCCTCCCATCGCGCCGAGCGATCTCCTCGCGAATCTGTCGCTGTCCCCGCGAGACACCCTGACCTATCCCCTACTGTGCCCGACGATGGAGGAGCTGGCCTACCGGGCCGCGATACTGAAGCCCGGGCCGCGATCACTTGTTTCGTACACCCGGGAGCCTGGATTCATCTTCGCCATGACCGAGCCGTTTGTCGCTTCTTTGTGGCGAACCGGGCTGCTCCAGCGGTCGACCCCACCGGCATTGGGTTCTTCGTCCGGGGCGCTGGCGATATTGCCGCCGGTTCCCACGGTGGGTGGTCCGCTCCCTCCGCCGTCCCTCAGTGTCGAGCCCCGCAGCTCCACGGGTGCGGCGGCCTCGGACTTGCCGAAACTCCCTCTGCCAACTCCACCGGGGAGTGTGGCCCGCGCGGGCGGAGTTCCACCGCCGGGTGACCTCGTCCCGATCACCCCCCCGGTGGTCGGCCCGACCGGTCCGACACTATCCGCCCCACCAGTGACCCCGGCGGGGGCGTTTGTCCCGATGCTCCCCGTCCCGGCGGTACCCCCGACCGCGCCGACCACCCCGCCCGGAGTACCAGCCGCCCCGACCGTGCCGCCGCTATCGTCGGGCGGCCCGGCGGTCCCTTCCCTGCCGGGTCCGACCGACCTGACCCCGAGCGCGAGCCCGCCGAAGCCACCGACAGGCACCGCGTCGGATCCCTTTTCGAGTCCGGTAGTTCCGGCGAAACCGGAGGTGCCGCCCTCCGTAACCTTGCTCGTGCCGCCGGCCGGACCAGCTGCGCCAACCGCTCCTCTCGTCCCGCCGCCCGCAGTGGGTGGTCCGGCGGCCCCGGTCGTGCCACCGCTGACCGGGTCGAACGGACCGGCGACCCCGCCGGCCGGACCGGTGCCAGCGACTCCGGCGCCGCCGACTCCCATGAAGCCCGTGGTTGGTCAACCCGTTACCCCGAGTGATGCGCCTGCCGCACCGCTGGGCCCGACAGGTGGGGCGGTATCGCCCACGCCTCTTAAGCCAGCGGGCACCGCGCCGACCGGCAACGATAACCCGCCCCTACTGCCGCCGAGTTTCGTACCGCCCGCGGCCGGGCCGTCGGCCCCGCCGGCCGGCCCGACTCCCATGCGGCCGACGATAGACTTCACGAAGCCGGCGAACACGGGAGAGGTGAAGCCGGTCGGGAGCGAGGTGAAGGCCCCCGAGATGACCGAGCGCGCCCCGCAGACGTCGTTCGACGTGGACCTGTACGAGCCGCGGGCCGCCGATAGCTACGAGAGCATCAGCCGGGAGTTCTACAACGACACGCGGTACGCGGCGGCCCTGAAGGAGTTCAACCGCCGCAAGGCGATCCCGGGGACCGGGCCGGTCGAGGTGCCGCCGATTCACGTGCTCAAAAAGAAGTATTCCCAGCTCCTCGGCGGCCAGGCGCCGACCGGCCGCGCGGCACCGCCCCCGGGGGCGGACGGGTGGGGCCTGTCGGCCGTTTCCGCGGGCGACACGGGCCCGGCGTTCCGGGCGACCGGGCCGAAGACGTACACGGTCCCGGCGGGCGGGGCGAACCTCACCACCGTCGCCCGGGACGCCCTCGGCAGCTCGAGCCGCTGGCGCGAGATCTACGACCTCAACCCCCAGGTGTCGCCGGACGGGGTACCGGGCGGCACGGTGCTGAAGCTCCCGGCGGACGCGAAATCGGCGAACTGACTCGGGGCGGGATGCGGTAAAATCGAGGGGCGCGGCGACCGATCGCCGCGCCCCACTTCACTTCCGGAGCCGGTCATGCGCGCCCCCTTCCCCCGGTGCTGGCCCGTCGCCCTCGTGCTCGCCGCAACCCCCGTCGCCACCCTGCCCGCTGCCGACCCGGACGACTCCCGCCCGGTGATCGTCCGGATCGGCGACCTGAAACCGGCTCCCGCGGACCGGGCCGACCGCCCGATCCGCAAGCTCCAGAAGGAGCGGTTCAACGCCAGGCTCGCGGCGGCCCAGCTCCAGGCGAAGGCGGTCCAGGCCGGGACGGGGTCCGCCCGTGACGTGACCATCCTCATCGTCCGACTGGCCGAAAACGGGGCGGACCTGGAAGACAGGCCGGCGGACCGGGTGAAGTGGTTCCAGATGCGGGTGGACGTGTTGCGGGATCAGGAGCAGCTGGAGGAACAACGGGCAAAGGCCGGCGCGAGCCCGCCGACGGACGCGAACCTCGCCACCGCCACCCGGGCGGATGCGGAGATCGATCTGCTCAAGCTGAAGGACTCGCTCGAGGGTAAGAAGTAAGGCGTGGGTTGGTCGGGTCTGTCGGGGCTCGGGTTTCAGATACCGATAAACCCGGCAGGCCAGCGTCTGGTTGTGTTTCCCGATACCCGACAGACCCGAGCCCCGACAGACCCAAGTGTCACTTCCCGGCGGCCTCTTTCCACGCGGCGAACGCCGGGTGCGGCCGGCGCTTCGGGTCCAGGAGGCCCCACGACGCCTCGATCTCCAGCTTCGACTCGGCCGCCTTCCACGGGAGGTCGAACGCCTCGAACCCGACCCCGTGAAACACCCACACCCCGCCGTCGGCCTTCGCCACCCGGCCGGGCTTGAGGTACGCCTCCCAGAACTGCTTCTGCATCTCCGGCGTGTACCGCACCCCCTCCCGCGAACCGGCGTGCGGCATCCCGGTCTCCTTCACCAGCACCGGCTTCCTCGTCCGGGTGGCGAGCTTCCGGGCCTCCTCCCGGGCCCACGCCGCGGCCTCGGCCGGGGGCAGGTCCTTCTTGTCGAAGACGGGGTGAATGTTCGGGGCGAGGAAGTCGCCGAACTCGCAGGCGAACGCCTCCTTGTACTGGAACAACGGCTCGCTCGTCGCGACCGCGACGGACTTCGGCAGGGCCGGCTTCAGCCGCGCGAGCGCGATCGTGACGTCGGCCGGCTCGTACCGCTTGAACGTCACCCCCTCGTTGCCGACGATCAACCCCAACGCGAAATCGGACTCGTGTAGCTTCGCCAGCGCGACGACGCCGTCGAGCTCGGCGGCGGACTTCGGGTCCCAGATGCCGAGGATCACGGCCCGGAACTTCAGCTCCTTCGCCACGGCGAGGATGCGGGGGGTGGCCGCCTCGTGGTAGCCGTAGAGGACGAGCCCGTCGAACGCCGGGCGGAGGGCGGCGAGGTCGGCCTTGATCGAGCTGGTGGCGAGCCGGCGGTTGTTGACGTCCTGCCGCGGGTCGAGCTCGGACGGCACGTAGGCGATCACCGCCGCGGCCGGCTCGCCGGTCAGGTACACGAACAGCGGGAACTGCCGGTCGGGTTGGGCGGGGGCGGACCCGGCGGTCGCGAACAGAGCCAGGAGAGTGGTCAGGGAGCAGCGATACATGACACACCTCGGGAGAACGACGACGGCGGGGCCGGACCCCGCCGCCCGTTGTGTCAGTGTATGCCGGGCCGGTCACGGGGACTTCAGCTCGAAGAACTCGAACCGGGCGTCGATCTCGGGGATTTCCTTGTCCCCGCCGTTCTTGGCGATCAGCCCGATCTTCTTCGGCCCACCTTTGCCCCACTCGCTCGTCCCGTGGGTGTAGAACCGCTCCCCGTCGGTGCCGGTCGCGAAGTCGTACTTGTCGCCCTTCTTGACCAGCCGCAGCCACAGTTTCGAGACCTCCGGGTCGATCTCGGCCGAATCGTGCTTCGTCTCGGCGTTTTGCTCGTTGACCAGCACGACGTACGATCCGGACCCCTTCACCGAGTTGAACTCGTAGGTGAACTTGAGGTAGTTGTCGTCGTCGTCGTACAGGATCAGCCCGGCCTGGTGGTACGAGGCGGTCGGGTTGAACTCGACCACGCAGGTGGTCACCACGAAGTCGGCGTCCGGGGCGAGCGGGTTGTCGACCACGTAGATGTTCTTCGCCGGCAGCTTGGGGTCGCCCTTCTCGGCGTCCCCGTGGATGGTGCCCTTCTGGGTGGTGATGGTCAGCTGGCCGGGGTGCTTCTTGTAGGAGACGTGCGACTCGTCGGGGCGGACCGGCTTCCAGTTCAGCCCCGGCTTGCCGTCGAACCCGTCGAAGGCCACGAACCGGAACTTGTCGAGCGGGCCCTGCTCCTTCTCCTTGGCCGGGGCGACGGCGCGGGTGGCCGCGCCGGTCACGACCGCGGCGGCGAGGGCGACGAGCCCGGTCGCGGCGAGCTTGCTGGGGAGGGTCATGGGTCGGGACACCTCATCGGGAAACGGGAACGGGAAATTGGGTGGTCGGCGCGGAGCAGCCCAGGGCTCACGCCCTGGGCTATTATCTGGCGACCCCTTCGGGGTCTTCAAAACCCGGACCAGACCTTCGTCACGGTGCTCTCAGCTCGAAGAACTCGAACTGGGCGTCGATCTCGGGGACGTCCCGCCCGCCGTTCTTGGCGATCAGCCCGAGCCGTTTCGGCCCGCCCTTGCCCCACTCGGCCGTCGTGTGGGTGACGAACCGCACCCCGTCGGTGCTGACCGCGCAGTCGTAGGTGTTCCCCCGCTTGGTCAGCCGTAGCCAGACCTTGTCGAGCCCGGGGTCGGCGTCGGTGTGGTCGTACTTCGGCTGCCGCTTCCCGCCGGTCTCGACCACCAGGGCGAAGCACTCCCCGGCCTCCTTCTTCCAGTTGTACTGTTCCACCCACTTGAGGTAGTTGTCGTCGTCGTCGTACAGGATCAGCCCGGCCTGGTGGAACTCGGCCGTCGGCCTGAAGCCGACGAGACAGGTGGCGGCCACGAAGTCGCCCCCGGGGGCGAGCGGGTTGTCGATCAGGTAGATGTTCCGGGCGGCGAGGGCCGGGTCGTCCTTCTCCGTCTGCTCGTGGATGGTGCCCTTCTGGGTGGTGATGGTCAGCCGCCCGGGGTGTTTCCTGAGCGACACGTGCAACCCGTCCGGGCGGACCGGCTTCCAGTTGAGCCCGAGCCGACCGTCGAACCCGTCGACCGCCACGAACCGGAGCCTGTCGGGCGTGTCCCGGGGCGTGTCCTTTTCCGGGGCAGCCGCGGCCGGGCCGGCGGCCGGCCCGGGCCCGCCCGGCCCGTCGGCGACGACGACCGCCCCGGCCATGACGAGGG
>JAQGHQ010000310.1 GCA_028288765.1 Gemmataceae bacterium
GGCCCAGGCCGCGGTCGCCTTCCTGGCCGGCGGGGTCGGAACCACCGCGGTCGTCGCCGCCGGGGCCGCGCTGGTGGCGGCCGGCCGGCTCTCCCCGGGAGACCTGCTCGCGTTTTACGCCCTGACCGCCCTGCTCTACGCGCCGGTCGTCCGGCTGGCCCAGTTCCAGACCGGGATGGCCGCTACCCGGGTGGCGGTCGAGCGGATGGTCGAACTGCTCGACGAGCCGCCCCCGCCGGCCGGAACCGTGGCCGTACCCCGGCCCGAGGTCCGCGGGACGGTGGAGGTGACGGGCGTCACGTTCCGCTACCGGGCGGAAGGGCGGCCGGCCCTCGCCGATGTCAGCCTGAGGGTCGGGCCGGGACGGACAATCGGAATCGTCGGCCCGAGCGGGTCGGGCAAAAGCACCCTGCTGGCCCTGATCGCGAACCTGTACCCCCCCGGCCCGGGGGCCGTGTTCCTCGACGGCGTTGACGTGACCGAGTACCTGCCGGCCGACCTCCGACGGGCCGTCGTCCTCGTCCCGCAGCGGCCGGTCCTGTTTGAGGGGACCATCCGCTCGAACCTGGCTTACGCGGCGCCGAAGGCCCCCGAGTCCCGGCTCTGGGCCGCGCTGGAGGCGGTCGCCCTGGGGGACGTCGTGCGGTCCCGGGCGGGCGGGCTCGACGCCCCGCTCGGGCCGGGCGGGGCCGGGCTATCGGGCGGGCAGCGGCAGCGATTGGCCCTGGCCCGGGCAGTTCTCTCCGGGCCGGCCATCCTCCTACTCGACGACTGCACCAGCGCGCTCGACGCGGAGACCGAGGTGAAGGTCCGGGCGAACCTCGACGCCCTCCTCCCGGACGTCACGCGGGTCGTCGTGTCTCATAAGCCTGACGCGGTCGGTGGGGCCGACGAGATCCTGGTGCTGGACGGCGGGCGGGTGGTCGAGCGCGGGACGAACGCCGAATTGCTCGCCCGGGGCGGGCGGTATGCCGAGCTGGCCCGACTCTGCCGTCCGGCGGCGTGAGTCGCGGCGGAGGCGGTGGACCCTGCCGGCGGATCGTTCGGACTTATTCTTTCACCCGGACGCTCACGCCCGGCACCGGAATGGGTTTCGTTTCGGAGGGTTCGGGCGATCGGCCCGGCGATGCCGGCAGCCCAATTTCGGCACTCCCCTTGCACGCGACACCCGTTATTCGACCGGGGCCGCGCCACCGCGCGATCCGGACTTTCCCATCCATGGCGGGAGCGGTCGAATCTCCCTCGTCCCACCGGCCGGAGCACCGGATGGACCCCACCGAACCCCGCGTCACTGGGGTGATGATCACCCACAACCGCGGGGGAGAAGTCCTTCGCACGCTCGAACACATCCACCGGCTACCGGACCGGCCGCGTGTCATCCTGGTCGACAACGGCTCGTCCGACGGCACGCCCGCCACGGTCCGCGAGCGGTTCCCGGGGGTGCGGGTTATCGAGGCCGGGGCGAATCTCGGTGCCGCCGGCCGAAATCTCGGAGTCGCAGAGGCGGGGACGCCCTACGTCGCGTTCTTCGACGACGACTCGTGGCCCGACCCCGGCTGCTTGCGACACGCGGCGGGTACGTTCGACACGTGCCCGAAGCTCGCGCTGCTGAGCGGTCTGGTCCTGGTCGGGCCGGCGAATCACGAAGACCCGATCTGTGCCGAGATGGAAGCGAGCCCGCTCCCGACCGAGCCCGGAATGCCCGGGCCGGCCCTCCTCGGGTTCCTGGCTGGGGCGTCCGTCGTCCGCCGGGACGCGGTCCTCGCGGCCGGCGGGTTCGAGCCCCGCTTCCAGGTCGGCGGGGAAGAGGAAGTGCTCGCTGCCGACCTCGTCTCCGCCGGGTGGTGGGTGTGCTACGACCGGGCCTACGTCGTCCACCACCACCCGTCCCCGCGGCGGTCACCGGATAGACGGCGGACGACGGTGGTCCGAAACGCCCTGTGGGCGACGTGGCTCCGGCGATCGATCCCAGGGGCGGTGCGGCACACCGCCCGGCTGGCCGCCTCCTGGGAATGGGACGCGGCCACGCTCCGCGGGGTCCTCGCCGCCGTGGCCGGAGTGCCCTGGGTTCTTCGAAACCGGCGGGTGATACCCCGACACGTGGATGCGGCCCTGAACCTGCTGACCGCCGCGCCGCGCCCGCCCGCCCGCCCGCCTGTGCCCAGGCCGGCCGGGGGCTGAGGATCCCATGTTTTTCGACACCGACATCAAGGGCGACCAGCTCCCCCCGAAGTCGCTCTGCCTGACGTTCGACGACGGCCCCGGGCCGCGGACGCTCGCCCTCGGCCGGTTCCTCCACCAGGTTGGTGTGAGGGCGACCTTCTTCGCCGTCGGGTCGCACGCCGAACAGGCCCCCGGGGTGGTCGAACAGCTGGTCGCCTGGGGTCACCTCGTCGGCAGCCACACGCACACCCATCCCGGGCTGGTGGCGCTGGCCTGTGCCGGCGGGGATGTCGTTGGGGAACTGGCCCGGGCGGACGCCGTCCTCCGGTCGGCGATCTCCGGCCCGGTCGTCTACTTCCGTGCCCCGTACGGCAACTGGCGGGGGACCGAACGGCCCGGCGGGCCGGACTGCCCGCGGTCGGTCGTCGCCGGTCTGCTCAACCGGACGGAACTCGCCCGGCGGTACGTCGGCCCGGTGAACTGGGATATCTGTGCTTGCGACTGGGAGTTCTGGGAGCGGGGTAATTCCGGAGAAGCGTGCGCGGCCGCATATCTGGCCGCGGTGGAAGAGGTCGGACGAGGGATCATCCTCATGCACGACGGTTCCGAAGACCCGGCGGCCCGGGCCGGGAACCGGGTGGACGACGCCGTGCGGGAGCTGGTGCCGGTTCTGCTCGATCGGGCCTATCGCTTCGTCCGGCTCGACGAAGTCCCCCAGGTCCTGTCGGCGGCGATGGCGAGCGAACCGTGACCGCGGCCGTACCCGGCGGGGGTTGCCCTCGGACCCCGAATTTCTCGCCCCGAAACTCTCGGAGACTCGCCCGAGCGACCGACCCACTCGACTCGTTCACAGATCTCGGCCGAGTCAGCAGGCCTTCGTCTCGCACCCCGGGTGGGCACGTCCCGCCGAGCCGGTGGACAACGGGGCTTATCCCTCCCCTCCGTCCTAACAGGTCGTCGCCAATCGCCCGATCACCGCAGTCGGCGAACGGCCAAGGCACCAGCGGACCGTCGGGGTCGGCGACCGCGGGCCGCCGGGGTGTTGCGCCCCCGCGTCGACGAACGGCGGAGCCCGCCGCCCGTCGCACGGCGGCAGGAGCTC
>JAQGHQ010000311.1 GCA_028288765.1 Gemmataceae bacterium
GCTGGCGGCCCTCGACGCCGCCGGCCGGACCGGGGCGACGGCGGCGACGACCCGATTCGCCCTGACCCGGGTCCAGCTCCGGGGAAAAGACGGGGCGGTCGTCGGGACGGACGGGAAGCAACTCCTCGTCCACCGCGGGTTCGTCTTCCCGTGGGCCGACGACGTGCTGGTCGCCCGGTCCGGGGTGTTCGGGGTCCTGGGCGGGCTCGCCCCGGGGCCGGTCGGGGTCGGCCGGACCGGGGCCAGCGTCTGGGTCGCGGCCGGGCCGTGGGCGGTCGCGGTCGCGGTCGATCCGAAGGGCCGGTTCCCGGACGTCGTTGAGGTGGTCCCCCGGTCCGGGGCGGAGGCGACCACCCTGACCGTCCACCCGGCCGACGCGGACGCCCTCCGGGCGGCCCTCCCGACCCTGCCCGGGGTGGACGAGCCCAACCGGCCGGTGACGCTCGACCTGGGCGGCCGGGTGGTCGTCCGGGCGGCGGGGGACAACCGGGCTCGTCCGGCCGAGTTCGTCCTGGCCCGGTCCCGGGTCGACGGCCGGGCGGTCCGGGTGGGGTGCGACCGCCGCCACCTGGCCCACGCCCTGGGGCTCGGGTTCCGGGTCCTCCGGGTGACCGCCCCGGACCAGCCGGTCGCCTGTCCGGACGGGGCCCGGACGTTCGTGTTCATGCCCCTGACGGCGGACGCGGTGGTGGAGCCGGCGGCCGGGGCGACCCGGGTCCGCCCGCCGAAGCCGGCGGCCGGGCGGGCGGGGAAGTCCGCCCCCGCCGGGCCGGGGGGCCCGAAGTCGACCCCACCGCCGCCGGCGGCAGCCCGGCCCCCGGGCGGGGGCGGGCTGGTGGAGGAGGCGGTGGCGGTCCGGGACGTCCTGCGGGCGACCCTCGGGCGGCTCCGGGCGGTGATCGCCGGGGCCCGCCGGCAGCGGCGGCAGGACCGGGTGGTCCGGTCCACCCTGGCCTCCCTCGAGCAGCTGAAGACCCGCGGCGGCTGACCCGCGGGCGTGCGTGTGTCCGGTCCCGGAACCCGAGATGAAGGGGAGAACAACATGAGCGCGCGACGCAAGCTGAACGCGGCGTATGCGTACGGGTCGGTGGTGTGGGCCGCGTTCGTCGGGGCGGTGTTCCAGTCCTGGGCGTTGTTCGCGGTCGTTTTGGGCGTCCTGGTCGGGCTGAACCTGGTGGGCGGGAACATCCGGCTGGCCCACGCCCGGCGGTGACGACCGGGCCCGCCCCAGGAGGGGGCGGGCCGTTCTTTCGTTAGCGATCCCGGATGGTCGAGACGGGAGGGCCCTCGGCCGCGCGGGCCGGGCCGCTATCCCGGGGGAATGGTCGGACGGGGCGGTCGAAGGGTCCGGAAACCGCCGGACGGGGATCAAGCGGCAGTTGTACGGCCGAGTCAACTTCGACCGGCTCACGCCCGGGCGACGAACGCGGGGTAGACCGAATCCGCCCCGGGGTTCGGTCGCACGGGAGGCCCGCGCCAGTTGCCAAGACTGCGGGAGAGCCGGGACTGAATGCCGATCACCAGCCGCTCTTCGGCGGGGGGCAAGAGCAGCCCGACCTGTGAAACGAATGAGAAGGGGAGGAAGCCGGGACAGCTCGTGTGAACGACCGATTTCCGACACCGGGCAAGACTGTCGAGAGCGACACGGCCTCGGCGTGAGCCTGCCACTCGGTGATCAGCTACCCGAGGCCGTTGAAGTCCCTCTGGACCTGGTTGACGACCGACCCGCCGGACGCCGCGTTATAACTGGTGATCAGGTACGGTTGGCCCTGCCCGCTGAACGCCGTCTCGACCCGCCGGACGGCCCCGTCGACCCCGGTCCCGAGGGTCGTCACCGCGTCGCTCACCACCCGCCCGAGGACGTCGTACGTGTACGTGTGGGTGGTCCCGTTCCGGTCGGTGCCGGTGATCGGTTCCCCGAGGGCGTCGACCGTGACCGCGTCCTGCTGGCTGCCGCTCGCCGCCCCGGTCGTCGGGTCCGGGTACTGGGTGATCCCGACGATGTCGTTCGAGTTGACCCCGCTCCCGCCGGCCGTCGTCACCCCGTACACCCACGCTGTCGTCTGGACCCCGCCCCCGGCCAGGGCGGCGGTGAGCGACGTCATCCCGGGCCCTTTGTACGTGTACACCGTCGTCTTGTTCGACGAGTTCGTGATCCCCCCGTCGGTGAAGTCCGCCACGGTCTGGGTGGTCCGGCCCAGCGCGTCGTAGTACGTCCTGGCCACCAACCCGAGCGGGTCGGTCACCGCCTGGGTCCGGTCGGCGTCCCCGCCGGCCGACACCACGGCCACGCTCACCCCCGGGGACGTCCCCCCGGTCAGCCCGGCCCCGCTCGCAGTCAGCGCCGCCTGGAAGGTCCCGGCCAGGGTCCCGGCGAACCGGACCTGCCACCCGCCTCCGACCCCGGCCGTCACGACCGCATTCCCACCCCCGATCGTCGACAGCGCCTGCAGCGCCGTCTGGACCGTCGCCGCGGTGGCGTTGTACGCAATCGCGGACGTGGTCTGGCCGCCGAATGTGAGGGTGAACGTCCCCCCGGTCGGCGAACCCGTCAGCTGGACCGCCTGGACCGCGTCCGCCGCATACGACTCACTCGTCACCAACACCGTGCTCGACCGCGCCGGGACCGTAGTCGGCCGGGTGTACGCATTCCCGCCGTTCGTCCCCACGTCCACCGTGGCGGTCAGTCGGTCCGCCGCGTCGTAGTAGGCCGCCGCGTATGACACCCGGGCCCCGACCCCGGTCGTCGGAGTGCCCAGCTCGCCCGTTGTCAACGCTCACTCGAAACTGACCCAGTTTCGAGTGAGCGTTGACAGGAACGTCTTAAGCCGGGCAAATTGTGCGTCCGTTAGGTCGGTTGGATAGCGTCGGGTTCTCATAACCCATTATACGGGCTTACACTGCGTTTTCGCACAGACACTCATCCCCGACGGGCAGATATCGGAAGCCGAATATGCGGCCTGGTTAGACTCGCTCCGCCCGGCGGTCGTCACGGAAGACGTGATCCAATCCGGGTTCTTTGGCCTCTGCGTCGAGGTGGAACTAGGCCGTGTTGACGATTGAAGTCCGCTTGAGCCGTTTCAGGCGGATGAACCCGAGGGCCAAGTGCACCACCCCGAGGAACGTCAGCTTGAGTTTCTCGTACCGGGTGGCCACCCGGCGGAACTGCTTGACCTTGCCGAAGAGCCGCTCCACCCGGTTGCGCTCCTTGTACCCGTCCGGGTCGAACGGCCACGGATCCAACCGGTTCCTCCGGTTCGGGATGTTCGGGAAGATCCCCCGGTCCAGGCACGCCTCCCGCTGGGCGTCCCCGTCGAACCCCTTGTCCCCGGTCAACTCCTCGATCCCCGGTACCCGCGCGATCGTCCGGTTCAACATCGGCTTCAGCCGGGGGGCGTCGCCCGCCTGCCCGGGGATCACCTCCACCGCGATCGCCGTGTCCTCGTCGGCCGCGGTCACGACGACCTTGGTGGTCAGCCCGCCCCGGCTCCGCCCGAGCCCCTGAAGGGTCGCCGACCGGGCCGCCCCGATCCGCTTCACCTTCCGCCGGGCCCCGGCCGCGTGGGCGTGGGCCCGGATGATGGTCGAGTCGAGCAGCACCCGCCGGACCTCCCCGAAGACCGGGTTGGCGGTCAGCAACTCGAAGAGGGTCCGGAGACTCCCGGACCCGACCCACCGGCGGAACCGGTGGTACACCGCGTCCCAGGCCCCGAACACGTCCGGGAGGTCCCGCCACGGGATGCCCGTCCGGGCCCAGTACAGGAGGGCCTCGAAGAACATCCGGTCGGGCAGGACGGGCGGTTGCCCGCAGGTGTAACGCTTGGCCTGCCGAACCACTGGGCCAAGAGCCGTCCAGAGGTCGTCCGTGAGCATGTACCGCACGCCGTCAGGACCTCACAGGGCTGGGAATACATCGCAACATTCTTCGCCCCATAGACCTCGAACGTCAACACGCCTTAGTACCAGGCCCCCGGCCCCGGTCCGGGCGCCGTGTGCGGGAACCACTGCTGCTGCAGGCCCGGATCAATCTCTCCCAGCGTCTCCACGAAACCGGGCGGCAGGAGAGCATCGAACAGCCCTTCCCACAACTCCGAGTCGTCGCAGTCCCCGAGGCCGCCCCCGGAAGGCGGGGACACCCCGGTCAACTTGTTGTCGTGGTAGATGTGAGGGTTGCGATGCCCTCCCCCCTTTGTGTTGGAGTGAAGGTGCGGGATTTCCCCATGTCTCAGCTTCGGGTGGGCGGCATGAACATCGGCAGTTCCCGGGCCGCCAATGTCCCGGCTAATTTCCTCGGCAAGCTCCTTGGCGTGTTTCCATTCGTTCGACCCAACGTCCACGCCCTTCATCGACTCGGCTTTGGCCGCCGCTCGACCTGCCGCGCCTTCGCCAAGCCGTGTTATGTGACCCAGCTTCGGGACATTCTTTCCCCCCGGGCCAGTCGGGGACGGGAACCTCTTCACGATCCACCAGACTTCCTTGGCGACGTTGAGCCCGTTGACGTCCCGGCCGTTGACCGGGTCGTTGGCGGCGTAGGCGTACAGGTTGGTGTCGCCGCCGGCGAAGCCCAGCGGCTCCGGCGCCGTCCAGCGGCCGGTCTCGGGGTCGTAGTCCCGAGCCCCGAAGCGGACCAGCCCCGTCGCCGGGTCGTAAAGCCCGCCGCCGTACCCGAACGGTTGGAAGCCCGGGCTGGTGTCGCGTAGCACCCGGCCGAACGGATCGTAGTCCAGCCGCTGCGCCACCTCGCCCGTCGCCGCGTCCACGACCAGCCGGACGCTGCCGCGGTGGTCGGTCACCACCCGGTACGACCGGCCGCCCCGCTCCAGGTAGTCCGGCACGTGGCCGCGCGTCGCGTACACGAACCGGCTCACCACCTGGCCGTCGCCGTCGAGCTCCAGTGCCGGCGCCTGCCCCACGTGCTGCAGCCAGGCCTGCACCAGCCGGCCGTTCACCCGCCGCCCGATCCGCCGCCCGTCCGGGTCGAGGACGTACTCCACCCTCGTGCCGTCCGGTAGCGCCACCGATCGCAGGCTGCCCAGGGCGTCGTACACGTAGGTCGTCGTCTTCCCGTCCACCACCTTGCTCGCCCACTCGCCGGTGTCTGCGTACGTCCAGGTTGCCGGGCCGTATCGCAACAGCCGGTCTTGGTCGTCGGTCTGGCCGCGCACCTCCCCCTCCGGGCCGCGGTACAGGAGGCGGTTGCCGTTGGGGCCGTATTCGTAGTGGGCGACCAGCTTACCGCCCTGGCGGACGTCGCCGAGCCGGCCGGCCGGCTCGTACTCGTAGGCCAGCGTCGCCGTCTGCCCCAGCACCGTCTCGTCCAGGCGGGTGATCCGCCCGAGGGCGTCGCGCTCGTACCGGGCGGCGTAGACCGGCTTGCCCTGGGCCGTGACGGCGACCCGCTGCGGCTCCCCGAACCGGCCCCACTCCTGGCTCGTGGTCACGCCGCCGAGCGTGGTGGCCGAGACCCGGCCGGTCGCCGCGTCCCGCTGTAGGGCGATCTGGCCGACCCGCGTCGGCAGCCCGTCGTCGTCGAAGGCGAAGGTCACCGGGGGGTCGTCGTTGACCGTGTACGAGGTTGGCCGCAGGTCCGCGCCGTAGGCGTGGCGGATCCGCCCCTTGACCAGCCCGTCCGCCTCGATCTCCGTCACCAGGAAGCCGTCGTGGCGGAACCGCAGGGCCTGGCCTTCGGCGGTCAGGTCGCGGAGTTGCCCGGTCTTGGCGTCCCACTGGTAGCCGACCGTGCCGCCGGGGTAGGTGAGCGATTCGAGGTGGCCGACCGGGTCGTACTTCAGCTCGACCACCGAACCGTCGGCCCGCTCGACCCGCGTCGGCCGGCGGTCCGCGTCGTACTTGAAGCGGGTCGGCTTGCCGCCGGGCGGCTGGTAGAACTCCGGCAGGCCGCCCGGGGTGTAGCCGAAGGTATGGGCCGGGCGGCCCGGCGGCTGAACGGCGGCGAGGCGGCCGGCGGCATCGTACCGGTAGTTGACGACGCGGCCGCCGGGCAGCGCTTCCCGGACCGGCCGGTCCGCCTCGTCGTATTCCCGGCTGGAGATGCGCCCGACGGGGTCAGTGAACGCGGCCAGGCGGCCGCGGGCGTCGTAGCGCAGGGCCAGGGCGCGGGCCGCGGGGCCCTCCCCCTGGCGGACGCCGGTCAGCCGGCCCTCGTCATCGTGGGCGAACTCCACCGGCAGCTCACCCGGCCGCTCCAGGCGGCTGAGCCGGTGCCGCTCGTCCAACAGCATGACCTGCTGCCGGCCGGCCGGCGAGCGCGAGGTGACCCGGCGGTCGGCCGCCTGGAACGTCCTCGTGGAGGCCCGCCCGTTGACGCGGACGATCTCGGTCAGCTCGGCCGGGCGGAGCGGGTCGGCGGGGTCGATCAGGCGGACCGTGCGCTCGGTCTCGACGCGCAAGGTCCGCCGGCCGGGCGTGGTCGCAGTCAGCAGGCCGATCAGCGGGGCCTGCAAACCCCAGCGCGGGTCGGGCCGCTCCCGCCGCGTCAGCACGGTGCCGTCCGGGACCGTCAGGGTCTGCGTGCCGTCCGGTGCCAGTACGGTGCGCGTCTCACCGCCGCAGCAGCAGACGTTGGTGCGGACCACCTCGCCGGTGCGGAGGCGCTCGATGCGGTAGGGACTGGCCCGCCGCAGCGTCGTCCGCTCGAACACCTCGAACCCGTTCGGCAGGGGCGACCGCTCCAGGGTGGTCGCGCCGCCGTCCGGGTGTTCGTCCCGGACGAGCAGCCCGTCGGGCGCGTAGTGGAAGCGGGAGACGGCCCCGCCCGGTGCCCGGAAGGCGGTCAGCAGTCCGCCGGCACCGTAGGTCAACTCGACGACCGCCCCACCCGGGTAGCCGACGCGGCCCGGGTAGCCGTTCTCTCCCGCCAGCAGTTCTGTCCGCTGGCCGTGTGGCGCCACCACGGCCACCAACCGCCCCTGGGCGTCGCGCTCGACGCGCAGGCGGTTGCCGTGGTCGTCGGCGACGGACTCCAGCCGCCCCTCGCCGTCGTAGGCGAACTGCAGGACGGTCCGCCCCGACACCGCGTCCACGGTGCGCAGGTGCTGCCCGCGCTGGTTGAAGACGTCGAGGGCCGCGCCGTCGGCCGTGGGCACCGCCGTCTCCCCGGTCGGGAGTCCCTCGAACGCCGGACGCAGGTGCCAGAGGCACCCCTTGACGGGCTCGGAGAACAGCAGCCGCCCGCGCTCGTCGATCGCCATCGCCGCCTGCAGGTCCACGGTCCCCTCCAGGGCCAGGTCGGTGTCCCGGGGGGCCGGGCCCCGGCCGCCGTCCCGGTCCTGGAGACGTTCCTGCGGCGTCTTGCCGGTGCCGGCCACGGTGACGATGAGGCCGTCCGACGTGACCCGCCGGATGCGGCCGTTGCCGGAGTCGATCACGTACAGGCTGCCATCCGGTCCGACGGTCAGGCCACGCGGCGAGTCGAGCCGGGCCTGGGCCGCCGGGCCGCCGTCGCCGCTGAAGCCCGCCTGCCCCGTGCCGGCCACGGTCAACACCCGGCCGTCGGGGCGGATGCAGCGGACGCGGTGGTGGACCGACTCGGCCAGGTACAAGGTGCCGTCCGGCCCCAGGGCGACACACGTCAGGCCGTCGAACCGGGCCCGGGCCGCGGGCCCGCCGTCGCCGACCGCCGCGCCCGGCTCGTTGTGGTCGCCGGCCCAGGTCGTGATCACGCCGTCGGTGCCGACGCGGCGCACCGTCCGCGATTCCGGCAGGTAGAGGCTACCGTCCGGCCCCACGACGAAGCCCTCGAACCCGTCCCAGAGGTACGCCTCCGTCGCCGGGACGCCCTCGGCCCACCGCTTCCCCGGGTCGGCCGCGCCGACCACGGTCGTGATCCGCCCGTCCGGGCTGACGCGGCGGATGCGGAAGTTGAGGTGGTCGCCGACGTAGAGGCTGCCGTCGGGCCCCACGGCCAGACCCGTAGGCGTGTTGAGCCGGGCCTGGGTGGCCGGGCCGCCGTCGCCGCTGAAGCCCGCCTGCCCCGTGCCGGCCACGATGGTGACCTGGCCGTCGGGGCGGATCCGCCGGACCTGATGTTCCCACCCGCCCGTCACGTACAGGCTGCCGTCGGCCGCGCGGGCGAACCCGGACATCCGGTTCAGGGCCAGGGGGAACGTCGGCCGGGGGGCGGACGGCGCGGCGGGCGCGGGGCCGACGAGCGGGTGCAGCACCGCGTCGAGACCGGCCTGTCGGCGGGTGAGGCCGTCCCCGCGGTACAGGGTCCCCTGGATGGGGTCGTAGCCGTGGTGCGCGGTCAGCGTCCAGCCGGCCAGGTGCTGCAGGCGGGCGTCCCAGACGCCGAGCGGGTACCGCCCTTCCTGCCAGAAGGTGTACTCTTGGCGGGCGGCGTCGCCGGTGACGGGGGTGCCGGTGGCCGGCGCCGCGAAGGCCGGCGTCTGCTCGTACACGGCCCCGTAGACGTAGCCGATCCGCACGGTGGCCGGCCGCTGGGCAGGGACGTGCCGGCCGTAGGCGTCCTTGCCGTCCCAGGTGAACGTGAACCTCTGGTTGGGCCCGGGTGGGAACGTTTTCTGCAGCCGCTGCCCCGCGACGACGACTTCCAGTTCGATCCGCCGCAGGGATTTCGGCACGTCCGGGCCACTGAGGGGGAGATCGAGGGTGTAGGCGGCGGTCCGGCCGGGAACGCGGGTGCTGGAGTAGTGCAGCCCGAGGGACGTGCCGGCGAGCGGGACGGACTCGCCCAGGCCCTGGTTCTGGATCTCGATGATGGAGCCGTTCTTGACACACGGGTCCTCGTTCGGGCCGCCGGCGCCCGGCCCCTGGCCGGGCGGGGTCGCGTCGCCCGGCGGCGCCGCCCCCCAGTTCAGGTCGTAGGTGCTGAAGTGCGTCAGGGGGACGCGCCACAGGCCCTGACCGGGGGCGTATTCGCTGCCGAGTTGCCGCCGCTCGTCGTCGCTGATCCCCAGCGCCGCCAGGCGCCCGGCGTCGGCCGGCCGGCCGACGCCGTCGACGTCCAGTTCGGCCAGACTGTCGCGGACGGCCAGGACCGTCACCGACCGCCCGCCGGGGGCCGGCACCCAGGCCGCCCGGTCGTTGTCGTAATACCCCGCCGGCACCGCCGTGCCCGCCGGGAACCTGAGGAAGTTCTCGACGTAGAAGTAGACCGGCTGGCTCAGCAACAGGTCCTTGCCGCCGACCTTGACGCCCCTATCGACCACCTCATCGACGCTCAGTTCGACGGCGTAGGTGTAGGCGCTCGTCGGCGGCAGCGGGGCCGGCATGGCCGACGGCCCACGCGGGCCGACCGAGTACTCCGTCAGGCGGATGCTGGGCCGGGCCACCGGCTGGCGCTCCCCGCCGGCCGGCCCGGCAGAGCGCAGCAGCATCTCGGCCTTCGTCCCGCGCGGCACGAGGAGGGTGGCGCGCCGCGTCCCGTCCCGGTCACCGACCCGGCTGGCCCGGACCACCTGGAACGGGGCGTCGGCCGCCAGGTCGATGGTGGTGGCCTGCGGGTCCGGCGGCAGGAGGGTCACGTCCGGCAGCCAGGTGTAGTCCTGAACGAGTGGGGTGACCGACCGGAACGCGGGCAGGCAGCCGGGCTTCTGGTACACGACGACGAGAGGTTCGCCACCGCGAACGGCCAGGTCGAAGACCCCGTCGGGGCCGGTGGTGGTCGAGCCGAGTTCCGGGCAGCGCTGGACGGAGACGGCGACGCGATCGGTCGGCTGCGCGTCGGCGGCGAATACCCGCCCGCGCAACACGGCGACCCGGTCCCGCGGGAGGGCCCGGGGATCAACACCGGTCTGCCGTGGCTGCGGGCCCGAGTACAGGAAGGACGCCCCATCCGCCAGGTCGATCGGGGCCAGGATGAGGGCCGCGGGCGGGAACGGCGGGGGCGGCGGGGGCGTGTCCGCCGGGGGTGGTCCGCTGACCGCCACGTCCGGGGGGGTCAGCGAGCGGAACACGAAGAAGCAGACGACCGCAATAGTCAGGGCCGCGAACAGGCCCAGGCCGACAGCTCGCTTGGTGCGGCGGAACACGGCAGTCCTCTCTCGGTGGCTCCCACCAGAGGTGGAAGTGATGCTTCGTACCGGGTAGCCAGCCCAACTGAGTGTAGCGCCGGCCAGACGCAACGCATGCCAGCAGTGCGAGCGGGCGACCTGAGCGGATGAGCCGGGCGAGTCCGCCGTGCATGCTGGTCCCGGCTAGCCGGGTACTAACAGGCCCTGACACAACCTCGAAAACACCTTGGAAACCCGGGGTTGCGGGAGGTTGTGTCAGGGCCTGTAAGGGAGTCTGATTGCGACCCGGACAAGCCAGCAGCTTCCGCCTGGTTTCCAGCGGTTTCGGGGATGAGTCAGTAGGTTCGACACCCCTGTCGGGATGGCTCGGTTCACGAGCGGAGCGGAGATGAACTCCGCGTCGATCAGTATCGAACCCTGAACCACAGAGACGATGGTATCTCGATGACGTCGAGAAGGATGTCGGGGATTGTAGGCAAAAACGGGTCGGGGATACTCCCGACAGGCGACTTGACGCCCCAGATCACGGTCGATCTGCCGTTCGTCGGTACCCGGATGCCCTCCCCATCTCGTCTGCGTTCGGCGGGACGTGTTTCCTGGTCACACCCCCGTCAGACTACCCATGCCGATAGGCTGTGACCAGGACGCGTGCTGGTCAAACAGGGGGCGGTTCCGGACTTCCTGCTGCCCGGCGACGCCCAGCAGGAGGGTCGTCCTGCCGGCTCGGTCGGGACACAGCGGTCTCATCCTCCGGACCACACCGGCCCGTTCCACACATTACACACTTCACCCGAGATCTTCCATGAATCCCTGTGATTCCACGCTTCGGATCTGGTTTTTTACAAACCCCCGAGTCCGCTACAAAACACTGGGAAAACCAGGCATTCGCGGTCCCGAGAGGGGTACCGAAGGCTCGTTTCATAAGCGTCATGTCGCCAGTTCAAATCGGTTCCCCGCTACTGGATCGAGTCGGACAGGGCCCGCCAGCGTACTCCCTCGGCTCCGGTCCGCACCGCGGAGTCGAAGGCGGCGAAGGTGCGGGCGATGTACGAGGGGCTGATCGCGTTCTGGGAGTGACCCGAGCCGGTGCGTGCGACCGGCCCCTGCCCCCTCCCGGAAACTACCCGGAAACCCCATCGCTACCCGGAAACGCTGCTGGATCTCGCCCGGTCCGCATGCCGGCGTGGCCCGAGATCCGGGTGACCAAGGACCCGGTCGGGTGGAACGTCGGCCCCGCCCACGTGGGCGGGGCCGGCTGCCCGGGCGGTGGACCACCGAACCGCCCGAGCAGCCGGTTCGACCCGTACCTCCGGCCTACCGCACCGTACCGCAGGTACGACCCGATACCGCCGTTCCCCGGCGGGTTTCGCTCACCCACACCGAGCCTTGCAGAACACCCCGCGATCGGGTAAAACCCTGACCTGACAAGGAGTTCACGGCAGACGGCGGGGGCCGCGGGACACGCCTGTTAACCGGCGGGTTGAAGGTTCGAATCCTTCTCGCGGACCTGAGTTTACGGTTACGGAAAGAGCCGACACACCGGTTGACTGATCACCCCGGGAGACGCCCTCCCGGGGTGTTGCCATTTCCCCCTGCTTTTCGCAGCATTTTCGCGTTCCTCGGACGGTCGAAAAAGTCTCGGGTTCGAAAGAGAACCCTCGGGGTCCGAGCCGAACCCCGGGGGTTGCCCTCGGACCCCGAATTTCTCGCCCCGAAACTCTCGGAGACTCGCCCGAGAGACCGACCCACTCGTTCACAGAACTCGGCCGAGTTAGCAGGCCTTCGTCTCGCACCCCGGGTGGGCACGTGCCGCCGGGCTGGTGGACAACGGGGCTTATCCCTCCCCTCCGTCCTAACAGGTCGTCGCCAATCGCCCGGTCGCCGCAGTCGGCGAACGGCCAAGGCACCAGCGGACCGTCGGGGTCGGCGACCGCGGGCCGCCGGGGTGTTGCGCCCCCGCGTCGACGAACGGCGGAGCCCGCCGCCCGTCGCACGGCGGCAGGAGCTC
>JAQGHQ010000312.1 GCA_028288765.1 Gemmataceae bacterium
GACCATCTTAACGGCCCGGAGCTTGAACTCGGCCGTGTAGGTGGTACGGGTACGTGCCATCGGTGGACTCCTTGCTCTGAGTCTACACCGTTAACCTCGTGTCCACTGTTCTTGGGGAACCTCAGACCTCGGAGAAGAAGCCCTCGGGCAGGCGCTGGCGGGCCTGGCAGTAGGCCCCCGTTTCCGCGGAACACGGGGCCTGCCCCCGTGCCACCCGATGGGCGATCAGGCGGGCAACGGCGGCCCGGCACGAGTGGTCGGCGCTCAGGACCTGGCCCAGGAAGACCCACAGGGTGACCGGTGGGGAGAACACCCGGTCCAACCAGCCGCCGACGGTGGCCAGGGCCGGGGCGAGGACCTCCTCGGTGAGGATATCGGTGAACGGCAGGTCCCCGTCCTGGAGGAACGGACGTCGCAGGAAGCTCGCGTGGTCGCGGAACGAACCCGGGTGAGAATGCCGCATCCGAGGGCCCTCCGTGCCGGTGACCGACGGGTTGCCAAGACCAGCCCTCTCAACATGTGTATTGTTGTTCTAAACCTTTCGGCAGACGGGCTGTTGAGTAGTGTTTATGCTTCTTGTCATACACTGGCGTTTTTGGGGGGCGGCTTCTTGGGGCCCCGTTTGCCCCGAGCCAGCCCTTTGAGGTTGACGTGCCGCGCCACCGCACGCAACGACCCGACCACGGCCTGCGCCGGCAAGCGGCGCCAACCCGTCCACTGGTCCGCCGGCAAGTACTTCATCAGCGTGCGATAATCGGCGGCCACTTCATCGGCCAAGTAATAACCCGGGAGGTCCTCCTCGGCCTCCACCCCGTGCACCGACCGCCCCGTCCCGCGGACCGTGGCCAACGCATTCCCGGCCACCAACGCCATCGCGAACGCGAACGACGCGGCCCGCGGTCGTCCGAGCCCGGACACCTCGCAGTGCAGGGACCGTGTCAAAAACTGGACACGCGTTTCGATCGCCCAGCGGTCCCGGTAAAGCTCCGCGATCCGCAGCCCGGGCACGTCCTCCGGCAGATTGGTCGACAGGGCGATACGGCGATCGCCCTCGCGCGTCTCCTGGACCAATCGCACCTCGATGCGGCGCCACTCCACGACCCCGCCGCCGTCCGGATCGGTCACCCGGACGCGCGGCTCGCACACCGTCCCCGTGTCGGTGCCGCCACACGCCTTCAGGCGGCTCGGCGACCGGCACGGCAAGGTGCGGCGATGCTGGCGAACGATCACGAACGGATCCGGGCCTGCACACCGAACGCCAGGCGGGTCGTGCAAAAATCGCGGCCGGCGACGATCAGGTCGTTGGCCCGCAGGCGCGGCAGGAGCGGCGTCACCGGCGCCCGTCCCTGGGTATACGCGTCCTCGCCCGGCACCAAATCGGTGACCAGGCCCGAGCCCGGCTCGTACACGGCCAGGGACTTGCCCGGCAAGCAGGCATTGAGCCAGGCCCGCCGCGCGTTCAGCCGATGAGCGGTGCCGGTCAACACGTTCCCGTCCCAGACGCGCAAGCAATACCCGGGCGGCGGTTCGTCCCGGGCCGGCGGGGCCGCGTCCAGCAACGACCCATACCGTTCCGCGCTGGAACGTACCACGGCCCCGCCGACGGCCGGCGACAACCGCCCGAGCTTCCCGTACACGGCCTGGTAGGACGTTCCGATCGCGGGATCGGCCGCGGCCTGGTCGGCCACGTAGGCCGCATACACGGACCGTCGGGCACCGGTCGAGACTTGGATCAACAGCCCGACCAGGGCGGAAAGGGTCAGTTCCCGCGTGTACTGATCGGGGGCGTGCTCGTCGAAGAGCGGCTGCATCATCGGGTCGTCCAAGAGCCATTCCCTGGTGCCACGGACCAGGACTCCCAGGGGCACCGCCTGACAATGCGGGACGATCGTGACGGGAATCTCGGAATAGACCGGTTGGGACAACAGCTGTTCCAGCGGGTCCGGGTGCCGCTTTGGTGCCGGGAGACGCATCCGTGCCCCTCACACAAGTCGGGAAGTAATCCATTACCGAGGGCCATGCCACGGAAAATGGCCCATGTTGAGAGGGCTGCCCCTTCCGGCCCGTCACCATTGGTCCGTCCTGGCTCACATCCACGGTTCTCGCCCTCGCCCGCCAGATGTACGACTCCCGCGACTTCTCCGCGATGGCGATCCCGGCCGACGCCCTTCAAGACGCTGGGTGCGACCACCCCGACGTCCTCGCCCACTGCCGCGGGCCGGGGCCGCATGTGCGGGGGTGCTGGGTGGTTGATTTGGTGCTGGGGAAGACGTGACCGGGATGGTCGTGCCGGCGTAGACTGTGGTCCCGATCGAGGAAGAGAAAGAGAAGGGCAGAGAACCCCCCGGGCCCAGGTGGCGAACTCGGTCACGTCCACCCGCCGGTTCCCGGTCTCGCAGTTGTACACCCAACTCTGCGGCCGGCCCAGGCGATCCCCGAGTCCCGCTGGGTCAGACCGGTGTCCTCCCGGAGGGAACGGCGGGAGCCGCTGGTAATCGGGGTCGTGTTGAGCCTTGGGTGCCATCCTGGGGCGAGGAGAAACTTCTCTGCGGAACCTGCCCCTGTCCCAGTTCCGGGTCCGCGGGCGGCCGGGGCGGCCCGGCTGGAGGAGTTGCGGCGGTTGCAAGACCAACAGGGAACGGTGCCCGTTCTGTCCGGCGATCCGTTCCGGGTCTTCGCGTTCGGCAGCCGTGTCGGGCTCCTCCGGTCCGTCGGGCTGGACCTGGCGGGGCTCGGGGGGGAACTCGGCGCCGGGCTGGACGTGCTCCGCGTCGAGCCGCCGGAGGGCCGGACCCTCGGGCGGGTCATCGGGCTCATCGCCCGGGGCCGACTCCGCGTTGTCCTGGCGTTCGAGCCCGACCCGGCGGCCCCGGCCGACTGGTCTCTCCGCGGCCTGGACCGGGCCGACCCGGGGACGACCCGGCTGGCTCGTTTAGTCGCAACCTGGTCCCCGTACAGCTCCCGACAGGGGAGGACGATATCGCCGGGGACGCGCTCGCGGCCGTGCGGGAGTGCCGGGCAGCGAAGTCTGATTACCGAACCTGGCTCCGAAGTCCCGGCGAGCGCGAACCGTCCCACCGGGAGGGGGTCGCAACCGGGTGGGAGGGTCGGGACATCCCGGGGGGATTCTTCCGGATCAGGCTGACGACCCGGGGCCGGGAGGACTTGGCGCGTGAGGGGATTACGCCAGAGCAGCTCTGTGCCTGGATGAACCATGGACTCGAACTGTCCGATGTGACCGGTCGAGACGCGGACGAGATCGTCGCAAGGCTCCCCGAAACGCCCTACCGGGTCCGATTGACCCCCGACCGGCCATCGGTCGGGGCGTCCGACTGGCGGCTGACCGACCTGCGCCTGGCCGACGAGGTGGTGCCGCCGTTCGCCCGCGTCCGGGCCGAGTGGCATGCCGGCCGTCCGGGGCAGCCGGCGCTGGCCGGGGACGCTGCCTCCCTGTTGCGGGATCTGAGGGTCTTGCACGACCTCCGCCGCACCCGGGCCGAGCGGATCGGGGCCGAGATCGGGCGACTGGCGGGTGACCCGCCCGCTCTGGCCGAGCGGATCGGGTTGTGGCGGCAGGTGTGCGACCTGGAACGCGATCGACTCCAGATCGGGGTCGCGCAAATCGAACGCCATCCCGGCGGGTACCGGCTGGTGCCCGAGGAGCAGGAGGAGGTCCGTCAGTGGGTGGACGGGCTGGAAAGCCAAAACCCCGAAGGACTCGATTGGGCCCGGCACCCACTGATCCTCCGCTCCGGCGACGAGTTCGCGAGGCTGGTGGTCCGGTCCGTGGACGTCCCGCCGAACCCGGGAGGAGAACTGATCCTGGTCGTGGCGTGCGACGACCCGAGGGGGCGGGCCCTGGCGGACCGCGTCTGCGACGCCGAGGCCCCGGCCGTCGCCGGGCCGACCCGGCTGTTCCTGCCGGACAACCAGCTGCGACTGATCGACGACGCACTCACCCTCCTCGATCCGGAGCGGCAACCGACTCCCCCGCGGGGTGGGGGCGCCGGGGCGGGTTAGCACCGGACGATCAGTCCCTCCGGACGCTCCGGAGGATCGTGTCCACCCCCTCCGATCTCGAGCCAATCGCCCGGGGATGGTCGCCGCTCCCGCTCAGGCCCCTGGCCGAGCTTTCCCCGAATCAGGAGGAGGCGGTTCGGGCGGCCGTCTTCGGCCCCGACATGACGCTGGTCCACGGGCCGCCGGGGTGTGGGAAGACGACGGTCGTCCTGGAGATCCTGAGGCAGCTCTTCTACCTCCACCGGGAGGACCCAGGTTTCAAGGTGCTGTTGGTTGCCCCGCCCCACGTCGCCGTCGACAACGTGCTGGAACGTCTGGCCGCCCCCCGCCCGGGCGGGACCGTGGTAACGGACCTCGGGGTCGTCCCTTATCGGGTCGGGTCCACCCGGCGGATCGCCGAGCACCTGCGGGGGTTCACCCCGGACTGTGTGAACGCCGGATACCACCAGCAGCTGGAGCGCGAGGTGGCCGCGTACGCCGACCGCGCCCGGGTCGAGCGGGATCTCGACCAGGCCATGATCGAGCTCCTGGCGGACGGGGCGAGGCGCGATCACGCCGCCTGGACGCGGGCGGCGCCCGGCGGCCCAATTCCGGAGCCCGAGGGGGGCCGACCTGGCCGCCCGCTCTCGGTGCGGACTGGGCGGAGAGGGTCGCGACGCAGGCCGGCCGGCTACGGGCCTGGCGGCACTGGCGCGCCCGGGGCACCCGCCCGGACGAACGGGCGGGTCTGCTCGGGCGGTGGCTCGCGTTCGTCCGGGCTAACCCCCGGTTCTTCTCGGCCCTCCTGGTAGCCGACGCCAACCTGGTGTGCGCCACGACGATCGGGTGCGCGACCCCCACGGAACTCCGATCGGTCGCCTACGACGTCGTGATCGTGGACGAGGCCGGGAAAGAGGAGGCTCGCCGGCTGTTGGTGCCCCTGATCCGGGGGGAGCGGTGGGTGCTCGTCGGCGACCACCAGCAACTCCCCCCGTACGCGGACGACGGGCTGGTGACTCGCCTGGCCGGCGCGGGGCTCGACCCCCGGTCCGCCACCCGGTCCTTGTTCGAGGAGTTGCGGGCGCCGTTCGAACGCCGCGGGTGCTACGTGTTCCTGGACCGGCAGGGGCGGATGCACCCGGACATTTCCGCTTTCGTGTCGGAGCAGTTCTACGGCGGGCGACTCCACGACTTCCCCCGGGCGGCCGGCCTCTCGGCCCCCGGGCCGGCCTTCCTCCCCGATCCCCCCCGGTTGCAGGTTCTCGACACCCGGCGGCTGCCCGACCGCGGGGAGGAGCGGCGGGGGACGGGCTACCTCAACCGCCTGGAGCAAGATCTCGCCCTCCGCATCCTCCGGGCCTTCGCCGGCCTCCCGGCGTGGCGACGTGAAGCGGCCTCCGGGTCGGACACCGAACGGGCGCGCGGTCGAGCGGGGGCGGCTGCGGGATGACCTCCCCGGGGAAGAGGCCGAGACCCGGGATCACCTCCACGCCCTGCTGGCGTTCGCCGGGGCCCGCGGCGGGCTCATCGAGGTCCCGCCCGACTGGCGTGACCGATGGCGGGGTGACCGATGAGGGAGCAACGCTGGCGAGTCGCCCGGACGCTCCTGGACCAGGTCGGGGGGCGACCGGTCGCCTGGTCCTCGCGATCGCCCCCGGGCCGCTCGACGTGGTGGCGTACGAGGCCCCGGTTCTCGCCCGGACCCACCCGCCCATGAACCCGCTCCGCGGCTTCGTCCAGGAGGCGGTGACGCTGCTGACGAGCCGGCCCGGTCCGAGTGCGGTGGGGCCATATCCGGGTGAGATCGCCGACCTGCTGTCGCTCCCGCCCGGCGTGGTGGACCTCGTCCTCGGCACCCTCCGGCGGGGCGGGGGGGCGGCGTGCGACGCGGCCGGGCGGTGGACGGTGCCGGCCGGGGCACCCAGGTTCGGGACCGACGGCGACGGGCCGCCGATCTGGCGGCGGACCCGCCGCCTGCTCTGCTACTGGCCGGCACGCCGGGTGATGCTGCCGGTCGTCCCCCGGGTGCGGCTGCGCGACCTGGTCGAGATGGGGGTGCATCCGCTGCGCGGGGACGTTGCCGGGTGGTACGCCGATTTCGCGACGTGGTCCGGCCCGGCGGGGGTCGCGCGGGGACTGCCGGACACGGTCCGCGTGCTGCCCCTCACCGATCCAGCGACGGAAGACATGGCCCCGGCCGCCGTACCCGACGCCCCCGTCCCGCCGGACGAGATCCTGGTAACCCGGCTTCGCGTGGACGTGATCGCGCTGGTCTGGTGCGCCCGGCGGTCCGGGGGTTGGGAAGTCTCCTCCCGGATGTGGTCCCGGCCGGCAAGTCCGGGGGATGCCGGCGGCGAACCGTTCGTCCCGGGGGAGCCGATCGTCGGTCTGTCCCCGCCGGAACATCTGATCGGCGGCGACCTGCCGCTGGACGCCCTCGGGCGCCTGTTCGACCCGGAGTCCGAGTCGTGGCGGGAATTGCTGGCCGACCCGGCGGGGATTCCCCACGTTCGTCGGGAGTTGGACCGCGAGTGGCCGGCGGTCCTCGTCGCGGACGATCCGGGTTCGGACGGCCGGCGGAGGTGGCGGGGTTTGCGCACGGAGTTATCGCCCGAGGCCCGGCTTTTATGCTACAACGCCCCGCCTTCTCGGCCCGAATCGTCGGTGTGCGAGCCGGAAACCCCGGCGGGCGTCGGCCCCGGGGTCGGATCCTGGATCGGACGGGCCGACCCACCGCTCTCGACCGGCGTCGGCGACCAATAGCCGGCCGTCGGTCGGATTGAAGACCGGCGACCCGCCGTTCGGGGGCGAGCCCGGTCGTCTTGAGCCGCGAGTCCTTCCCGACCGCCAGGCTGACCGTCCGGGTGAAGCGGGACGGCGGATGGACCGAGCGGGCGGTGACGGCCGCCAAGTGGCGGGCGGGAGCGGTCGAGTCGGTCGAGTTCGCCGACGTCGACGGGCAGGACGTCAAGCCGTCCGAGTACGAGGTCGTGCTCGAGGCGACGTACCGCGACTGGGCCCACCGCAGGCACCTGAGCTGGAAGAACGAGTGACCCGGCTGTCGCCCGGGTGCCCGCCGGCAAACCGTCGAAGATTCCCTCATGTCCGACGGGGCCGCCGGTAAACAAGATCGGGTCGGTCGGGCCCGGGCCCCCCGACCGGCCGAGAGTGGTGGGTCGGTCCGGGCTCGGATATCCGGTTATCGGGCGGCCATCCGATCGTGTGGTGGGCTTGTCGGGAAGAAAGGGGTAATCGGTCCCTTCACCGGACTCGGGAGGAGTGGGCGGAATTCCTGCCGGGGCGGGGATCGGTCTGACCGCCGCCCCGGGGTTCGCGCGGTTTACCCGCGGGGGTGGGCACCTGTAGCCGAGCAAGGCAAGGAGTCGGGCGGCCCCGGCCGGATGTGCCGGAGCCCCCTACCAGAGAACTACTCCCGCCGCGCTCGAAGTGTCCGTTTTGGAAGGGAGAAGAACGACCCTGGTTTCGACGTGCCCGACGCGGGTGGCACGACGACGTCAGCGGTCCGGGCGTGACCACTCGGTCCGGTCGACGCGGGTCGCCGGTGATCGGCTTGCCTTCGGCCACCAGCCCCTCTCCCGCCGGAGCCAGCCGCCAGCCCGGCGGGGTCCTGCCGATCGAAGGCGCGTGGCTCCGCGGGGCCAGCCCATCGGAGCCGGCCGCCAGACCTGCCGTTCTCGGACTCGGGGAGGGTCCGGCGGCGAGACGATCATCTCTTGCCGGTCTGAGCGGGTTGCTCCTTGAGCCGGAGCATGTCGGCCTCAGCCCCGAGCCGCCGGAGCCGGACGAAGTTCTTCCGCGGCGGCGGTTCGATCCCGTCGTCGACTAGGGCGGTCGTCAGCCGCTCGTACTGCGTGAGGACCGCCACCCGCTCGTGCAGGATCGCGACCTTCCCCGCCGGCCCCGGCTCCAGATCCGCCAGGAGACGATACATCCGGTCGACCTGGTCGAGGACCGGATCCGAGTCCCAAAACGGGCACCGGTCCGAAGTGAGCCGCTCGCGGGCCGCTTGGAGCAACGCCTTCCCCTCGCGGAGTTGGGCGAGGCAGGCCTTCCGGTGCGGGGTAGCGTCGGCCGGGATCGGGGCCGCGAGCTTGGCCGCGAGGATCTGATAGACCTTTTCGTCGGCGAGCTTGGCCGCGAGGAGCTTATGGCGTTTCACGTCGGCGGGGATGGCCGGTTCGGATTCCGTGCCGTCCGGCCGGGGCACGGCTCCCCGGCCCGCCTCTCGGGGCGGGGTCGGCGGCGCGGCCTCGGCGTGTTGCTCCTTGAGGGTGAGCAGGTCGCCCTCGGCCCCGAGCAACCAAAACCGGGCGCGGTTCCTCTCGTGCGGCGGGTCCCTCCCGACGGTACACCGGGTGTCCGCGACCCGCTCGAACCTCTTGAAGGCCGCCACCCGCTCTTCCAGCGCGGCGATCTTCCCGGCCGCCCCCGACTCCGATTCCGCCAAAAGAAGGTACGTCCGGTCGATGACCTCGAAAACCGGGGGATAGTCCGACGACATGAAGTAGTCGATCTGGAGCCGCCCCTGGGTCCAACTGAGGAACTCCCCGCCCTCGCGGATTTGGGCGAGGCAGATCTTCCGGAGCGGGGTGGCGTCGGCCGGGATCGGCCTCGCCTGTCCGGCCGCGAGGAGCTTAAAGACCTTCTCGTCGGCGGGAAAGGTCGGCCCGATCTCCGGTTTGCCCGGCGGGGGTGTTGTTCCCCGGCCGGCCCCCGGGGTCGGCGGTTGGGCGGCCCCGCGGGCGACCAACGCGGTGAGGACGATGACCGTGATCGTGCGTACGCGGACTGACATGAGGCACCCTTGCCGGGTACGCGGAGCGACCGCTCCAACACCCACCCGCGATTATAATCGGTTCCCAAGTAGAGCCGATGTAATCCGTAACGAGAAGTGGAGATCGACGGGGCAAGATCCGGCTTCCTCCCTCATCCTCGTCCCTTCTTGGCGGGGCACGATCGCAACCTCCTCACGGTCCCCTGCCAGTGATTCAGCAACCGTGACGCGGGGAAAGGGTAGCGGCCGCCGAATCGGGGGGGCCGGCGGGCCGGAGCGGGGGCGAGGGCGGAAGAGTGAGGCCGGGAGCTCCTGCCGCCGTGCGACGGGCGGCGGGCTCCGCCGTTCGTCGACGCGGGGGCGCAACACCCCGGCGGCCCGCGGTCGCCGACCCCGACGGTCCGCTGGTGCCTTGGCCGTTCGCCGA
>JAQGHQ010000317.1 GCA_028288765.1 Gemmataceae bacterium
CGCCCCGCCGATGATCGCATGGCGGATCGCTGGCCCGCAAGTTCCTGGCATCGTGGGCCGGCTCCCAGCCGGAAGACAGACGAACTAGAGGCTCACCGGCCCGGCCCACTCGGGGAGCCACGAAGTCTTAGAGGCGCACCCGCGGGCCTCACCCGCTGCCCGGGTCAAGCGACAGATTACCCGACCGCCACACCCACTACCACCCCCGCCCCCGCCCCGGGTATCATCCACCGACAGACCGTGGGGGCCGACCGATGACCGAGGCGGAATGGCTGGCTTGCGAGGACCCGACGCCAATGTTGGAGTTCATCCGCAGCAAAGCATGTAGTCGGCGGCTCCGGCTGTTCGCTGTCGCGTGTTGCCGTAGCGGCATGAACCAGACCGTCCCCAAGTGGCTACGCCAACTGGTTAACACGCTTGAAGGGTATGCGGACGGAATCCGGGATCAGACGAAGCTTCTGTCAAGGTACAGCAAGGCGGTTGAACAGATTGGTACGGACAGGGGAGCAATAGAAATTCCCCCCGGTGTTCCCGGACGATTTGCCGCACTCAGCCGCCGCCAGCGGAACGCCCACCTGGAAGCCCTGGTGCTGGCGTGCTACCCGAATGACCCGTTCATCGCTGCCCGCAATCTGCCGTTGATTTCGGATCGCACACCGAAACCGAACTCGCTTGTCTCACTGCACATGGCGTTCCTACGCGACGTGACCGGCAACCCCTTCCGCCTCATCACCGCCGATCCCACCTGGCTCACGTCTACGGTCGTCGCCCTGGCCCGGCAGATGTACGAGAGCCGGGACTTCTCATCCATGCCGATCCTCGCCGACGCCCTCCAGGATGCCGGGTGCGAAAACGTGGATGTGCTCGACCACTGTCGGGGTGACGGGCCGCATGTGCGGGGGTGTTGGGTGGTGGATCTGGTGTTGGGGAAGACGTGACCCGGTTGCGGCCCCTGGAAGCGGCGGGTATCGTGCGGGAAGTTGGCCGAGATAGATCACGCCGGCGCGATCGAATTATATGCCCCGCGGCGAGAACGATCGGCGACGACCAGCGAGGTGATCGCAATAGGGGTGCGTGCTACGAGGTATTGGGGGATGCCGCAGGACAAGAACCCGGCTGACCAGCTCACCCGCATCCTCGCCGCGATGGGCACGACAGCGGACCGAGTGGCCGAGGTGTTGCGGGCGAACGGGTGCCGGGGGTTCCGGACCGGGAACTTCCCCAGCCCGGTCATCCGGTATGCGTACCGGTGGTTCGACGACGGCAACCTCGTGCTCGTCTACTCGGCACAGGGGTGGAAGCCCGACCGGCTGTACTTGTACCGGCTCGACGGGCGCCGCGAGGAGGTGCTCCTGCCGGCGGCGGTCGCAGAGTTCTTGGCGTTGTTCGATGGCGGGGTGTACTCGGATCTCGACCTGGCGTTGGGCCGGGCCTCGGCCTGATCGCCCTTTCGCGGCGTTCTGATCGGTCGTGGGTCAGTCCACATTGGTCTTTGAGGTGGTCGGGCCGAACCCGCCGCACCGGACCCGGCCCGCCCACTCACGCCCCCGGGAACCTGACCACCGCCCGCATCTCGTCCGCGATCTAGAATTCCCGTGCCAAACCCGCCCACCCACCCCGAATCCTTATTGTGTGCAGCCGGGCGGCTATTGTGTGCAGGAGGGTTATTATGTGCAAAGCCCATAAACCCCGGTTTTGGGACCAAAAGTGGCCAAAAACCGCTTGTTTGGCCTGCCACTTTGGCGTTTATGGGCAAAGCCTCATCTTCGAGGCCCACCGGTGTTAATCTCGGTGGGCCTCGAAGACTCGACCCACCCTACAAGAAATCCTCCCCAACGGGTTTCTCAACTTCATCCTTCATTTTTTGTGCTCTTTGTGCTTCTTTGCGGCCATTCTTCTTGTTTTCACACACGCCCGAGCAGAAACCTCAAGGCCGGCTCCAGGTCGGGGTGGTCGAATACGAACCCGGTGTCGAGAAGCTTTCGCGGCACTGCCCGCGTGCTCGCGAGCAAGGCCTCGTCCGCGATGTCCCCGAACATCACCTTCAGCGCGGCCCGCGGGAGCCACAGGAACGCCGGCCGCCCCAGCACCCGCCCGAGGGTCTTCGTGAACGTCCGATTCTGGACCGGGTTCGGGGCGACCAGGTTCACCGGGCCGGTCAGGGCATCCGTCATCAGGCAGTGGTGGATCGCCCCGACCAGGTCGTCAACGCTGATCCACGGCACCCACTGCTTCCCCGTCCCGAGGACCGCCCCGGCCCCGGCCTTGAACGCGGGCAGCTGTTTCCCGAGCGCCCCGCCCGTCGGCGTGAGAACCACCCCGGTACGCAGGTGAACCACTCGCACCCCGGCCGCGGACGCCGGGGCGGTCGCCTCCTCCCAAACCTTGCACACCCCCGCCAGAAACCCGCCGCCGGCGGGCGCCGCGTCTTCGGTCAGTAGATTGTCCCCGCGGTCGCCGTAGATCCCGACCGCCGACGCCGACAGGAACACCTTCGGCCGGCGGTCCGGGGGGAGTGCCGCGACCGCTTCGGCGAGGTTCCGCGTCGGCACCGACCGGCTCTCGAGGATCTTCTTGCGCTTCGCGGCCGTCCATTTACCCTCGGCGATCGAATCGCCCGCGAGATGGATGACGGCGTCGCACCCGTCGAGGGCCGCCGGGTCGAGTTTCGCCTGCGGGGCCCAGCTGACGTACCGTGTCCCGTCTTCGCCCGCCGGGGCGGTCGCCGCACCGGACCCGCTCACCAGCCTGGTGACCGCGTGGCCCCCGGTCGTGAGGAACAGGACCAGGTTCGACCCGACCAGGCCGCGAGACCCGGTAACCGCGACCTTGAGCCGTGGGCGGTCCCTGTACAGCCCGTGCCGGCGGAGGTCGCTCGCGGTCAGGACGTGGCGGTAGGCGAACATTGCCCGCAGGCGGTTGCGTACCGTCCGTTCGCCGAACAGTCGGCCGACCGCCCTGAGCGGGATGCGGTATTCGATGCGGTCGTCGATGAACGACGCGTCGGGGCCGTTCGGAATCATCGTGTGCGTATGGTTCCAGAACGCGAACGGCCCCTCGATCTGCCTGTCCTGAAACCCCTCACCGGGGCGGAAGTCGTACGCCTCGGAGACGAACCGCCCCTTGAGCGGCCCGACGATCGGCGTGCGTACCGTGACCCGGTACGGGGCCGTCCCGAACTCGCCCTCCTTGCCGACGACCTCGACTCGTTCCCACGGCGGGTTGAGGCGGAGAAACGCGCCCGGGCGGGCGTGCCATGCGTACAGATCATTCGCCGAGGCCGGCATTGCCGAACGGAGGGTGAAGAGGGACATGAGCAGCAATCCTCCCCGTCTCGGCGCGGCGGATCGGGTGTATAAAGCAGATGGCCACAAGGAGGCGCGAAAACACCCGAGGACCGCGATGGCCCCGCCGCGAATCACCGTCCGCGATCTCGACGCCGATCTCGCCGCGAGTGTCGCCCACTTTCGGGCAGACGTGTCGGCGGTCGGGCGGTCGCGGGCCCGCGTCGAGGCGGCGCTCGCGGACGGGCAGCCGCACTACGGGATCAACACCGGGTTCGGCGCGCTCGCGAACAAGCGGGTCCCGGACGACCAGCTCGCCCGCCTGCAGCGGAACCTGCTCCTGAGCCACGCCGTCGGGGTCGGCGATCCGGTCCCGCTCGACATCACCCGGGTGATGCTCCGGCTCAAGATCCACGCCCTCGGGCTCGGGTATTCCGGTGTCTCGGTGGCGACCTTCCGCCGGCTGATGGAGTTCGACGGCCTCGACCTGATCCCGGTCGTGCCGAGCCGGGGGAGTGTCGGGGCGTCCGGCGACCTCGCCCCGCTCGCGCATCTCAGTTTACCGCTCATCGGGTACGGCGAGTTCTGGGCCCCCGCGGGCGGGCCGCCGGTCCCGGCCGCGGACGCATTGCGGGACCACGGGCTGAGCCCGATCGAGCTCGGGGCGAAGGACGGGCTCGCGCTCATCAACGGGACCCAGCTCATGGCCGGGTACGGGGCGGCCGTCCTGGAGAAGTGTACCAGACTGGTGCCGCTGTTCGACCTCGCCGCCGCCATGTCGCTCGAAGCCCTCCAGGGCAGCATCCGCCCGTTCGACCCGCGGGTGTACGCCGTCCGCCCCCACCCGGGGCACGGGGTCGTCGCCGCGAACGTCCGGGCCTTGCTCGCCGCCAGCGAGATCCTGGAGTCCCACCGACACTGCGGGAAGGTGCAGGACCCGTACTGCCTGCGGTGCGTCCCCCAGGTCCACGGGGCGAGCCGCGACGCCCTCGCGTACGCCACCGGGGTGCTCGAGACCGAAATCAACGGGGTGACCGACAACCCGCTCGTGTTCGACGACGGGGACGTCATCAGCTGTGGGAATTTCCACGGCCAGCCGGTCGCGCTCGCCCTCGACTTCGCGGCCATCGCCCTGGCGGAATTCGCGAGCATCTCCGAGCGCCGCATCTACCTGCTGCTGGAAGGGCACGACGGCCTGCCCAGGCTCCTGATGCGCGAGACCGGGCTGAACTCGGGGTTCATGATCCCGCAGTACACCGCGGCCGCGCTGGTGAGCGAGAACAAGGTGTTGTGCCACCCGGCGAGCGTCGACTCGATCCCGACGAGCCTGGGCCAGGAAGACCACGTGAGCATGGGCAGCATCGCCGCCCTGAAACTGCTCCAGGTGTTCCGGAACGTCGAGACCGTGCTCGCGATCGAGGTGCTGACGGCGGCCCAGGCGCTCGACTACCGCCTCCCCCTCCGGCCCGGCCGCGGGGTAGAAGTCGCACACCTGTTCGTCCGCCGGAACGTCCCCCACCGGGAGGCGGATTACCTGTTCCAGGACGACCTGGCGCGTGTATTCGAGCTGGTCCGCGGGACCGGGCTGCTCGACGCGGTGCGGGACGCGGGAGTGGGTCTTTCGTAGGGCCGGCTGTGCCGGCCGGTCCGGGCGCTACTCGCGGACCGGAGGCCGAACCGGCCGGCCCTATGAAAGACCGGCACAGAACGGCCGGCACAGCCGGCCCTACAAAAGACCGGCACAGCCGGCCCGACCCGAGCGGTCACCGCCCCAGGTGTAGCAGCATCTCGCGCTGCCGCAATTGCTGGAGCCGCCGCAGTCCGCCGCAGATTTCCAGGTACTCGGTAAAGTCCCGGACGGCATAGATGTGGTCGTCGAGAAACTGGTCGAAGGCGGCCGGGTCGCGTTCCACTTCCAGCCACAGCTTGAGGTGCTCCTCGTCCGAAAAGTATTCGCCCGGCATGTTCCCCGGGTAGCTACCGAAGGGCACCTCGCAAACCGCATCCACACACAGGAACGGGATCTGGGTCCGGTGCGGCTCGTGCCGCATCACGTCGTGAGGGACCAGTCGTTCGCAGGTGACGATCACCCGCTTCGCCGCCCTGGCGAGTTCCACGTCTGCCACCGACGTGCCCACGAACCGGCAGTTCCCGAACCGGTCCGCCTCGTGGACGTGGATCGCCGCCACGTCGGGGTAGAGGGCCGGGATCGCGGCCAGCTGCTCGCCGGAGAACGGGCAGGTGATGATCTTCGCCGGGCTGTGCGCGAGCGTGTCGGTCCCCAGCAGGCTGCGGGCCGGGACGAACGGGACCCCCATCGCCGCGGCGGTGAACCGCAGGGCGAGCGTGTAGTTCGACCACTCGACGGACTCGACCGTCCCCGACTCCATCACCCGCCGGGCGTGCGGCGAGAGCCCCCGGGCCTCCAGCCCGACGACGTACGCGATATCCACCTTCGCCACCAGCTGCCCGCGGCCGGTCAGGTTCCCGGCGCACAAAACCTGGAAGTCGTGGGTCGCGGTGTGCCCGGCGAACGCGAGGTTCTGGCGCCCCTGGCGGAGGATCTCGTGCAGGACCGCGGTCGGGATGCGGTTCGTCCCGAACCCGCCGCTGGCCAGATAGTCCCCGTCGCGGACAAACCCGCGGACCGCCTCGGCGACGGTCATCACCTTGTCGACGAGCCCGCGGGGCTTCTGGACGAAGGCGGCCCGGGCCGCGTCCGAATCCGGCAGGGAGAAGAGAGGCGGAGTCATAGCGGGCGGGGGCGTGAGCCCCCTGGATGATGGTGAATCAGGGGGCTCACGCCCCCGCCCGCAGAGCCAGAGCTTACCGGTTCCGGTACTCCCGTAGCAACTGACGGAACCGCGGGTCCTTGCGGACCGAATCGAGGTCGTGGTCTTCTTCCATGTACCGGAAATCGCGATACCCGAGTTCGATCGCCTTCCGGAGCGTCACCAGGGCCAGGTCCGGCTGCTGGAGCAAGGCATAGCGACAGGCGAGGTTATAGTGCGCCGTCGGGTCGGTCGGGCGGAGCGAGACCAGCTTCTTGTCCACCACCAGCCCGTCCTGGAGCCGGCCCCTGACCGTCATGTTGCTCGCCTGGGCCCGGAGGACCTCCGGGAAGTCCGGGGCGGTGGTCAGGACGCGGGTAAAGAAGTCGAGTTCGAAGTCCACCTGGTTGCGATCGGCCAGGAACGCGAGGACCGACCCGGGGGGGAATGACTCATCGGACGGCGGGCTCGGGCGCTTGCTGGGGTGCGGCATGCTGTTCCCCCGTCGGGGACCGGACCGGGAACGGGTCGCGGGTGAGAGGCTACCCCGCCCCTGCGCGGATTATACCCCCACGGGCCAGGGTAGCAAATATCGGCCGGCTGCAGTTGCCGTGCCGGTGGTGCGATTGAGCTGATGATACCGACGGTGGTGGGGGTAGCGACCGTGCTTCGCGAACTGCCCCCGCGCCCACCTGCCGTCGCCAATCCGGACCGGTCGTCAACCCGTCTGACGTTCACCGGCCCCCCGGCCCGCTTTGTCGGGATGTCTTTCCCGGGTCACCCGATCCGCATCCCCGGCATCGTTTTAGCAGCCGATACCCGTGACTGACCTTGGCATCCTTTCCTTCCTGTGGACAATAACGATACATCACCGCGACCGGCAACGTGAGGATTACCCGTGGCTCTCCCCCCATTCTCCTTCACGTCGTTCTCTCCGCTTCCGCCACCGCCGCCACCGCCCCCGTTGTCCGAAACGGCGAAACAACCGCCGCCTCCGCCCGAACCAGAATCGGCCCCCCCTGCCCCGCAAAAGCCGATCCTCGCGCCGGTCGACGAGTCGAGCGCGAATCACCCGATCCTCGTGCAGACCAACCCGCCAGCCCCCCAAAATCCAGTTATTTTCCCGACCCCGCCGCCGACCTCCGTCCCGGAAACGACCACCACCCAGAACGTAACCGTCGTCACCGTCCCACTCGCGGCCCCGACCCGGGCACCCCGCACCCGGCGGTGGACGACGCTCGGTGCCGGGTTCGGGCTCGCAGCCGGTCTCGCCGCAGGGGCCTACCACCACTCACGGCAGCCGGCCGAATTTGAGTCGGTGGCCCGGATCCAGGTCACCGGTCCGGCCGAGGCCAGGGACGTAAAGACCCAAGTGTCCATTCTCCGGTCGCAACCGGTACTCGACCGGGCGGCCCGGGGGCTCGACGACCTGCGCCCGTTCGAGGTCCCGCCGCCGAAGGCGGAGCCCGCCCGGGTCGCGTTCCTCGGCCAGGGGCTTTCGGCGGTCGGAACTTCGCCGGCTGCCGACCCCGGGAGCACACTGACGCTGACCTTTCGGGGCCAGCACCCGACGGACACGGCGAAGTACCTCTATGCCGTCATTGCGTCGTACCGGTCGGAGCTCGCCAAGCGACCCGTCCCGAGCCCGGCCCTGGCACCGCCGCCGAAGCCGAAACCGGAATCATCCGGCCAGCCCGTCCCGGCCGACGGCGCCAAGTTCGATGCCGAACGGCAGCGGTTGACCGACGAGCTTCGCACGCTCACGACCGAGGACGTATCCGCCGTCGAGACCCGGTTGGCTGCCAGTCGGAAGGACGCCGAGCAGGTCCGGGCCAAGCAGAAGGGCGTCGACCGCGACCTGGCGCTGATCCGCGAGACCGGGCCGGCGCGTCAGGACCGGCTGGCCACGATGAAACAGCTCGGCCTCGAACCGGACCGACCAACTCCCACTCCCGCGCCTTCGCCCGAAACCAACGGCGCGGAGGAATGGCTCCGGACGCTGGAACTCCGGAAGGCCGAGCTCGGCGAACGACTCGGGCCGGAGCACCGCGACATGCTCGCCCTCGACGAGCAGATCAAGCTCGTGAAGGAGCGGATCGCGAAGGCCACACCCAAGGTCGTTCCGGCGGGACCCGATGCGATCGAGCGGTACCGGGTGGATCTGGAGGCCGAGCGGGCCGCGCTCGCCGCCCGGTCCGGGGTGCTGGCGGCGGCGATCGCCCACGACGAAAAGCTGGTCGGTGAAACGGCGAGAATCCGCCAGCGGTTGCGGGAGCTTGCCGACGCCCGGAAAGACCACGAGACCCGTTCCCAGGCGAAAGGCCCGGAACCGAAGGCCGCACCCGTTCCTCAACCTACTGCGGCGTATGCCGTTCAGACTGTCTCCCCGCCGACTGATGGCGAGCGGGTGAGCCCACTCCTGTACCGATCTCTTGTCCCGGGCGGGTTGCTCGGGCTTCTCGTCGGCGGTGTGCTGGGGTTCCTTGCCTCTCTTGTCGCGACCCGCATCTCCGGGCAACCGCGGCCCTCCAAGCCGACTCCTCCGCCCAGCGTCCGCACGCCTCGGCCCCTGAAGGTTACCCGGACACCGGCCGAACCCGGTCCGAAGCTTGGCGTACCGGTGTTCGCCCAGGTCCCCCAGATCCGGGCCGATGTGCCGGCCGAGAAGAAGTCCGCCGACGGTCTATCCCCGATGCTAGTCTGTTTCTACCGTCCGACCGGGCCCGAGTCCGAAACGTTCCGCACGGCCCGGCGGGAGCTGGCCGCTGCCCTTGGGAACCGCGGCCATCAGGTGATCGCGGTGACCAGCCCCGGCCCCGGGGATGGTAAGACCACCGTCGCGGCGAACCTGGCAATCTCGCTGGCCCAGTCCGGGAAGCGGGTGATCCTCGTCGACTGCGACTTCCGTAACGCGAAGGTCCAGGAGATGTTCCGGCTCAACCGGCTGGGCGATTCGCTCAAGTCGGTGATGGCTGCGGACGTGGACCTCCGGATGGCCGTCCGGGCGTGTGAGGTCGCAAACCTCTTCCTGCTTCCGGCCGGGCGGGGGCCGGTGGACCCGGTCGACCTCCTGACCCGCCCGAAGTTCCGCGAGCTGTTGGCCGAACTCCGGGGGAGCTACGAGTTCGTCATCGTCGACGCGCCGTCGACGATCGAAGAGCGAGAGCTGGCCCCGATCGTCGAGCCCGCGGACGGAACCGTCATGGTGATCCGTGCCGGGGCGGAGATCGTGTCGCGGTCGGACCGGGCGCGGGGGCAGGTGATGGAGGTGAGGGGCTGCGTCATCGGGGCGGTGGTCAACGCCGCCCCCACGGCCTCGGCCGTGGGACAACCGACCGCGGTCCCGCCGCCCGAGCCCGCCGTTCCGGTCACGTCCGAGACGAACCAGGGCTAACAGCAAGTGCCGGGTACTGAGAGCCGAGTCGTCCGCACCTGGACTCAGCGTTCTGTATTTTCATGACCCTGCTTGCCGACACACACGTCCACCTGTTGGCCGGCCTCGATGACGGGCCGGCGACGGAGGACGTGGCGCTCGCCATGTGCCGGATGCTCGTCGCCGAGGGGGCCGCGCACGCCACCGCACTCGCCCATCAGAACCCCGGCTACCCGGACAACACCCCCGCCCGAATGATCGCGACCGCGGCCGCTCTGTCCGCGACGCTCGCGGCAAAGAAGATCCCGCTCACCGTTTACCCGACGGCGGAGGTGATGCTGTCCCCGACCGTCGTGGACGACTGGAAAACGGGGAAGTTGCTCTCGGTGGGGAACCACGGGCAATGGCTCCTGGTGGAAATGCCGCACGGGGAATTCGTCGACGCGCTGCCCGTCGCGGAGGAGTTGCGGCCGTTCGGCCTTCAACTCATCATCGCCCATGCCGAGCGATACCCGGACCTCCTTCACGATCGCGACCGGGCTGCGAAATGGATCGCGGCGGGGTGTCTGATCCAGGTGACGGCCCGGGCCATCGCCGACCCGTGGGATGACGAGATGGGCCGGGGGATCGAGGGGTGGGCCCGGGGCGGGTTCATCCATCTCCTCGGGTCGGACGGACACGGCATCGACCGGCGGCAACCGCTCCTCGCGGCGGGGTATCGTCGGCTGGCGAAGCTGGCCGGACGGTCGACCGCAAAGCGGATCGGCAGCACGTGGGGGAGCGCCGTCCTTCGCGGCGAGCCCGTCACCGTCCCCCCGCCACACCCGCCGACCCGGAAATGGTTCGGCCGGATGTTCGGGGGGTGATCGGGACTGTCGGACGATGGCGGAGGGAAGTAGCCGGCGCCCTCGATCGGTCCGTTTGAGGGCTCCCCTGTGGGTCGTTCCCGGGTGGTACCGGAACCGTGCGTCCGATGCCCTGCTCGCTCGGGTCGTGTCGCGAATCTGTAACAGTTACGGGATTTCTGCAGGGGACCGTTGACGCGCATTGGTCGAAATGGCAATATGAGACGAATCGGATCGGACCTAACCCATCGCTGCCCCGATCCGCGATGACGACACCCCGGACGGGACCTTCCCGCTGCACCCCGCCGGGGGTTTAGTCGACCACGGACGTCCCCCCCCGCGCCACCCGGCCCCGCCCAGCTGGCCGCCACCAATCCTTCCCCCCTCCCCGCCCCGCGGGTCGATAGATGGGAGTCCCCTTGATGCCGTCACCCACCCGCACCCGCGGTTTTGTCGCATGCTTGGCGCTCGCCCTCGGCGTCGCCTTTCTCCTGCCCGCCGGGCCGGCCGCCGCCCAACAGCCGACCCCCGACCAACAGGCCGCCATGCTCCTGGCCGCCGGCCAGAAGGGGTACAACGACGCGAACCCGCAGTTCGCCGCCGACCGCTTCCGCGAATTTCTCCAGAAGTTCGGCGGGCACAAGGACGCGAACGCCGCCCGGTACGGACTCGGCCTCGCGCTCCTCGACCTCCCAACCCCCGACCACCTGAAAGCGATCGAAGCCCTCGGCCCGCCGGCGAACGAGGCCGCCTCCCCCGACCGGCCGCTCGCCCTCTACTACCTGGCCGCGGCCCACCGCGGGCTCGGGCACAAGGAACTCGCCGAAGGCGTCGCCCGGCCGAACGAGATGCCGCAGCGGACCCAGGCCGCCCAGGGGAAGTTCACCGAGGCGGTCAAGTTCTTCACCCAGGCCCGCGAGGCGTTCGAGAAGAAAACCCCGCCCGACGCCGAGTGGGCCGCCCGCGCCCGCTGCGACCAGGCCGAGATGGAGATCCGGTTGAACAAGGTGAAGGAAGCCCGGGCCACCGCCGAACCGTTCGTGAAGGAGATGGGCCTCGCCAAGAGCAAGTTCCGCCCGCTCGGGATGTACTACCACGGCGTCGCGTGCTTCCTGCTCGGCGAGGTGCCCGCCGCCGGGAAGTCGCTCAACCAGCTCGCCCCCTTTGACCAGCCGTTCGGCCCGCACGCCCGCTACCTGATGGGCCGCGTCCACACCGCCCAGGACGAGAAGGCCGAGGCCGCCGCCGCGTTCGACGCCGTCCTCGCCGGGTACGACAAGCTGAAGAAGGACGCGGTCGAGCGGTTGAAGCAACCCGACCGGTTCAAGACCGACCCGTGGGAGAAGGCCCGGCTCGAAACCCTGGTGAAAAGCCCGGTCCCGGACTATGTGGCCGGCAGCGCGTTCTACGGGGCGTGCCTGAACTACGAGGCCGGGAAGTTCGGCGAGGCCCTGACCAAGTTCCAGGCCTTCGCCAAGGACTACGCCACCTCCCCGCTCAAGGACGACGCGCTGCTCCGGGCCGGATTCTGCTTCGTCCAGACGAAGCAGTTCGACGAGGCGGCGAGAACGCTCCAACCCCTCACCAACACCCCTCGTCTCGCCGACCAGGCCTTTTACTGGATCGGTAAGGCCCAGGTCGGGCTGGCGCTGGCCGCCGACCCGAACAACCCGGCCGCCCGCACCCAGATCCTCAACGCGGCCGTCACCTCGTTCCGGACGGCCGCCGACCGGGCCAATCAACTGGCCGGCACGGACCCGGACGCCAAAACCCGGCGGGCGGAAATCCTGCTCGAACTCGCCGACACCCTTCTGACCAACAAGCAGGCCCGCGAGGCGGCGACCGCGTACGAGACGATCTGGAACGAGAAGCTCTTGCCGAACAAGGCCGAGGAGACGCTCCAGCGGATCGTCGCCGCCTACCACCTCGCGGGCGACTTCCAGACGTCCGACGCCCGCATCAGCGAGTTCAAGCAGAAGTTCCCGCAGAGCCCGCTCACCCCGCTCGTCCTGTTCCGCGGGGCGGAGAACGCCTACGCCCGGGCCGAGCAGCTGGCGAAGCAGAACAACCCGGCCGGGGCGAAGCAGGGGTTCGCCGACGCCGGGAAGAAGTACGAGGAGGTCGTCGCCAAGTACCCGGAGTTCGAGCGGGTGAACCGGGCGCGGTACGGGCTCGGCCTGTGCTTCGTCGCGGTGGAGGACTGGGAGAAGGCGGCGGCCGCACTCGACGCGGTCCCGGCCCCGGAGCGGAACGGCGACCTGGCGGCCGTGTCGTTCGTCCTCGCCGACTGCCTGATCCGCACCGCCCCGGCGAAGGCCGAGGACGCCCTGCAAGACAACGTGCTCCGGGAGAAACTCGGGGCCGCGGCGGGCCTGCTGGACGCATTCGTGGCGGCCAGCCCGAAGGCCCCCGAAGCGCCCGACGCCCTGCTCAAGTTCGGCTACTGCCAGAAACGGCTCGGCATCCAGCTCGTCCCGGGCAACGACCGGACCGACGCATTCAACAAGGCCCGGGCCGCGTACGAACGGCTCGGCCGCGAATACGCCCAGTCGCCGCTCGCCGGCACGGCCGCCCTCGAACGGGCGAAGGTGATGGCCCTCCAGGGCGACAAGGGCGGCGCGGTCAACGCCCTCCGCGCGTTCGCCCAGGACCCGCTCGCGAAATCCGCCGTCGCCCCGCTGGCCTACATTTCGCTCGCGACCCTGCTCCGCGAGCAGAACCAGGCCGCGCAGGCGGCCCAGGCCATGCAGGACGCCCGCCAAAAGTTCGAAGGCCCGCTCACCGCCGACCCGCAGCGGAAGGACTGGGTCCACCTCCTGCGGTATCACCACGGGGTCGCCCTGTTCGAGGCCGGCAAGCCGACCGACGCCCGGCAGGCGTTCGACCAGGTGATCCAGCAGGCGGGCGGGACCCCCGTCGCCGCCGAGGCCGCGCTGCGGGGCGGCCAGTGCCTCGTCGACGAGGGGAAGAAGAAGCTCGAGCTGATCGAGAAGGAAAAGACGAAGCCGAACCTGAAGGCGGACCAACTGGCCCAGCTCGACACCCAGCTCAAAGCCGCGAAGGCGGAGCTGGTGACCGCGGCGAAACAACTCGAACAGCGGGCGGATCAGTTCAAGCAGGCGCTGCCGCAAAACGAGGCCCGGGCCCGGATGCTGTACGACGCCGCGTGGGCCCACAAGGCCGCGGGGGACGACCCGACCCCGGTGTACACCAAACTGATCGGGGAATTCCCGGACCTGTCGCTCGCGGTCGAGGCCCGGCTGGAGCTGGCCGAGGTCCTGGCCGACAAGGAAAAGCCCGCCGACGCGGTGAAGCTGCTCAAGGAGGCACTCGACAAGGAGCCGACCGACAAGCCGACCCCGCCGGAAACCGCCGAACGCATCCGGCTCCGGCTCGGCGCTGCTCTTTTCGCGAACAAGGACGTCCCCGGCGCGCAAGCCCAGTTCGACGCGGTCGCCGGGAACGAGAAGTCGCCGCACCGCGGCCCGGCGCTGTACCGGTCGGCCGAGTGCCTGATCGCCCAGGGGAAGTGGGAGGAGGCGAAGACCAAGCTCGTCATCTTCCGCGACAACGGGGCGTTCCACAACATCCCGACGGTGAGCGACCGGGCGCTCCTCCGGCTCGGCCACGTCCTGACGGAATTGAAGCAGTGGGACGCCTCGCGCCAGGCGTTCGAGACACTGGCCGCGCGGTATGGCGACGGGAACACGTGGGCGACCGACGCCCGGTACGGGATGGGGTGGGCACTCCAGAACCAGGCCCGGTACGACGAGGCGGTGAACGCCTACGCCCAGGTGACACAGAAAACCACCGACGACCGGGCCGGGCGGGCGCACCTGCAAATCGGCCTGTGCCGGGCGGCCCAGAAGCGGTGGGAGGACGCGGGGAAGGCGTTCGCCGTGGTGTACTACGGGTACGACCTGCCGGACCTGAAGTTCGCCGCCATGGTCGAGCACGCCCGCACGCTGACCGAGGAGAAGAAGACCGCCGACGCCACGAAGCTGCTCGACCGCGTCGTCAAGGACGCCCCGAAGGACGGCCCCTGGGCCAAGGCGGCCAAGGAGATGCTCGACAAGATCAAGAAGTGAGCGTCGCGGACCGAGGACCCAACCCGGGGTATGAACCCCGGGTCCCGGTTGGTTATCATCTTCAGCCTGTCAGGGCGACCGAGCCACCCCCCGCGGGACTGCCCCCGCGGTTCGTCGAGACGCGAGAACCCGCCCTGCGGGGCCGAGAGCTGCCCAGCGCCTGCCCAGGGTTTTCCGAGCGTGCCGCCGCGTGCGACACAGGAGGCCGTTACCGATGCGGACCGCGTTCCCCGTTCCCCGCACCCTCGCCGCGGCCGCCGCGGTCGCGGTCGCGGTGGTCCTCACCCCCCGGCCCGCTTCGGCATACGTCGAGGCCCCGTTGTCCCTCGGGTCGGTCATCAACCAGTCGACGAACATCGTCCTGATGACCGTCGCCAAGGTGGACAAGCAGCAGAACCTGATCATCTTCCAGAAGGTGCAGGACATCAAAGGGAAGCACCCGCAGGACACGATCAAGCACAACATCGGCCGCGGCGGGCTGCGGCCGGGCGAGTGGGAAGAGATCATGAAGTGGGCGGAGGTCGGCAAGCCGGCCGTCTTCTTCCACAACGGCGGGGCGAGCGAGACGTTCATCGGGGTGACGTGGTACCAGGCCTACCCGCAGGGCGAGTGGTGGGGCATGTCCCACGGCGAGCCGTTCATGCTCCGGTCCTACGCCGGGAAGGTCGACAAGTTCCCCGCGGCCCTCACCGACATCCTGAACGGGAAAGAGGTGATCGTCCCGTGCATGGTGGACGGCGACAAGGAAGCGCTGCACAAGAAGACGGCGAAGGTCCAGCGGCTGAAGACCAGCCTGAAGCTCCAGGACTACAACCCGAAGCGGGACTTCGCCGGGTGGGGCGGGGAGGACATCCGCCGGCTCCAGGGGATGCCCGGGTTCGACCGGTACGCCGCCCTCCCGAAGCTCGACGCCGAGGCCCAGGCGGTGAGCGTCGTCGACTTCGACAACGACGGCAAGCCCGACATCTGCCTGTGCGGAGCGAATAAGGTCGTGCTCATGCAGAACGGCGGCGACAGCTACAGCGAGGTGGCCCTGCCCGGGTTCGCCGGCGGGGCCCGGGCGGCGGTCTGGGCCGACCACAACGGCGACGGCCTGCCGGACCTCCTGCTCGCCACCGCCGACGGCCCCCGGCTATTCACCAACCTCGGCAAGGGCCAGTTCCGCGACGACACCGCCCGACTCCCGAAGGAGGGCGCGTACAACCTGACCGCCGCCGCGTGGGGCGACTTCGACGGGGACGGCAAGCCCGACATCCTGCTCGCCAACGGGTTCCACGGGCTGCGGCTGTACCGGAACGGCCGGCCGGACGCGCCGAAGCCGGTCGCCCCGCCGAAGTTCGGCGACTGGCACGTGATCGGGACGTTCCGCGACATGAGCGGGAAGGGCAACTACGCCACCGTGTTCCCCGTCGAGACGGAGAAGTTCGCGCCGGAGAAGGTGTACAAGGGCAAGCGGGACCTGCCGGCGAAGTGGGCGAAGAAGGCGTTCAAGGACGGCGAGCCGACCCCGATCCCGGAAGTCGGGGGCAACTGCGCGACGTATCTCCACCGGGAGCTGGACGCCGCCGCCGACACCGACTTGCCGGTGGCGATCCGCAGCGGCGGCACCCTGAGCGTGTGGGTAAACGGCGCGAAGGTGTACACCGACGACAAGCCCAAGGCCGAGGCGACGGCCCTGGTCCTGAAGCTCAAGTCCGGGAAGAACACGCTGCAGATCAAGATGTGCGACGCGGGCGGCGCGCACTCGTTCGCCTTCGCCGTCGGCCACGCGGGCGTCGACGGCCCGGTCGGGCCGTGGTTCGAAGACGTGTCCGCGGCGTGGGGCCTCGGGCCGGACGGGATGGCCGCCGACGTGAAGGGCGACACCCTCGCCGTGGCCGATTTCAACGGCGACGGCCGGCCGGACTTCCTCTACGGGGCCGGGACCGGGATGCTGTTCCTGAACACCGGCGGGAAGTTCGTCCTGAAGACGGACGCGGGCATCAGCTACAAACCCGGCAAGGTCGGGCCGGCGGTGTGCGACTTCGACGGGGACGGGTTCCCCGACCTGTTCGTCCCGCAGACCGACGGCAAGTGCCGGCTATTCCGGAACACCGGGAACGGGACGTTCGTCGACGTGTCGGCGTCCGCCGGGGACCTGTCGAAGCCGATCCCCGGGGCCGTGTCGGCCGCGTGGGGCGACTTCGACAACGACGGCAAGCCGGACCTGCTCGTGTGTTGTCTGCGCGGCCCGAACCGGTACTTCCGGGGCACGGGGAACGGGTCGTTCGAGGACAAGACGGCCGAGATCGGGCTGACCCAAAAGGTATTCAACTCGCAGGCCGCGGCCTTCGCCGACTTGAACGGGGACGGCCAGCTCGACCTGATCCTGAACAACGAGGGGCAGGAGGCGGCGATCCTGTTCGGGGCCGCGAAAGAGGGGACCGGGAAGACGCCGGTGGTGGTCGCCCTGAACGGCACCCCGGGCCTGAGCGGCGGCAAGGTGGTGGTGAAGGACGCATCCGGGAAGGCGGTGGCGAGCGCGGGCATCTCCGGCGGGGATGCCCGGGGCGGGAACGATCTCTTCCCACGGTTCGTGCTCGCCCCGGGGGCGTACAAGGTCGAGATCGTCGGCCCGGACGGGAAGGCGGTCGCCAGGGATCTCACCGTGACCACCAGCCCGATGAGCCTGAAGGTGCAATAGGCACGCCCCCGCTGGACGCCCGGGGCAACGCCCCGGGCGCGGGACAACGCCCCTGGGCATTGAAGGAATGGCCACCATGCGCGTCTCGGCGATCTCGCTCTGCGTTCTTTGCGCCCTCGGCGGTGAATCTCCCGCCGCCGACCCCGGCCCGTGGGCCACGTACCGCGGGAACCCGCAGCGGACCGGGAACACCGACAACCAGCCCGGCCCGGACAAGCCGGCGGTGCTCTGGGCGGTGAAGTCGCAGGACCACTTCGTCGCCTCGCCCGTCCCGGTCGGGGACAAGCTCTACGTCTCCGGCCTCGGCGGGTTCAACCGGCCGACGATCTCCCTCTTCCCGTTCGCCGCCAAGGGGCCGATGCCGCAGCCGGCGTGGTCGAAGTCCGCCCCGTACCTCAAACTCGCGTCGGTCAGCTCCCCGGCGGTCGCCGCCGACAAGGGCGCCCTCGTGTTCGGCGACGGGATGCACCAGGACTCGGGCGGCATCCTCCACTGCGTCACGACCGACACCGGCCGGCCGCTCTGGCAGCTCGTACTCCCGGGCGACCTGATTCACCTTGAGGGCGGGCCGACCATTAGCGACGGAAAGGTGTACGTCGGCGGCGGGGCCGCGGGCGTGATCTGCGTCGAACTCGACAGGGCCACGCTCGACGGCAAGGACCTCGACCTCGCCGCGATCGCGAAGCTGCAGGAGGCGAAGTGGAAGGAGCTGGTGGCGAAGTACGAGATGCAGAAAAAGACCGACCCGGACTTCGCCATCCCGCCGAGCGACGACCAGATCCACAAGCCGGCCCCGAAGAAGGTCTGGCAGGTGGGGGTGAACAAGTGGCACGTCGACGCCCCGGTCAACGTGACCGGGGATAAAGTCCTCGTCCCGACCTCGTTCCTCGACAAGGAAAAGGTGGGTGAGCGGGCGCTGTACTGCCTGAACGCGGCGACCGGCGAGACGGTCTGGAAGGCCGACCTCGCCCTCAACCCGTGGGGCGGGGCGAGCGTGTCCGGCGACACGGTCGTCGTCCCGGGCAGCTCGATCGGGTACTACTTCAACGAGATCAAGGGCGCGAAGGGGGACCTGACCGCGTTCGACCTCGCCACCGGCAAGCCGAGGTGGCGGAAGGACGTGCCGGGCGGGGTGGTCGGGTGCGTGGCGATTGCCGACGGCCTCGCCGTCTGCACCGCGTCCGACGGGAAGGTCCGGGCGTACCGGCTGGCCGACGGCGACCGGGCGTGGATCTACGACGCGAAGATGCCGATTTTCGCCCCGCCGGCTGTTGCGGGCGGGGTGGTCTACGCGGCCGACCTGCAGGGGACTGTCCACGCCGCCGACCTCAAGACGGGGGCCCCGAAATGGGTGCTGCCGCTCTCGAAGGACCCGGCGGTGATGGCCCCCGGGATGGTGTACGGTGGAGTGACGGTCCACGGTGGGAAGCTGGTCGTCGCCACCTGCAACCTCGAAGGCCCGTTCGCCCGCAAGGACACCACCCTCGTGTGCATCGGCAGCAAGTGACGGCAACTGCGGAATGTTTCCAATGCGGAGTGCGGAATGCGGAATCAAAGACGGAAACACCGGGGTTCCTTCCACATTCTGCCCCCCCGCACTCAGAACGCCATCCGTCTTTGATTCCGCATTCCGCATTCCGCATTAGGAAAGGACCATCGAATGAACCGCCTCGCCGCCGCCGCCGGGTTCCTTACCGTGCTGGCGCTCACGCTCGCCGCGGCCGACGACCCGAAGAAGCCGGCCGGCAGCGGCGGCGTGACCGTGGACAAGGAGAAGCGGACGGTCACCGTCGCCGCGAAGGTCGCCCCGCGGAAGCTGGAACACCTCAAGGGCGAGGTGTACCCGATCGAGCTGATCGCCTCGTGGCCGCACCCGCGCGGGAAGAAGGCCCACGAGACGGTGGTCACGTTCGACGTCGAGCCGTCCGAAGTCCACAAGGGGCTCGAATCGCTCGGGCTCAAGCCGGGCAAGCCGGCCAAGGGGGCGGACACCAAGGCCGAGGGGCCGGTGGTGAACGTGTACGTCGAGGTCCCGGCCCCGGACGGGACCGGCAAGCGGATCACCCTCGACAAGGTGCTGATGGACCCGAAGTCGAGGAAGCCGGCCCCGAAGATGACGTTCCGGTTCACCGGCTCGGTCATGTCCTCGGTCGACCCGAACAAGCCCGACGAGAAGAAATACGGGGCCGACCTGACCGGGACCCTGATCGCGATCTTCCCGGTGACGGACGAAACGGTCCTCCAGACCGACTGGACGATGAAGGAAGAGAAGTACCTCAAGCTCGACGTGAACCCGGACGTGATCCCCAAGGAAGGCTCGCCGGTGAAACTGGTGATCGAGGTCCCGCCGGGAAAGTGACGGGGGCCGGGCCCGCCGGGGTGAGTGTCCGAGGTTGAGCCACGCGCGTTGCCGCCAACGGGGAGAGGTCACATGCCGGTCGTTTGTTCCCGGTCCTGGTTCCGGCCCGGTACTCGGTACTCGGCCCTGCTCACTCTGTCCGGAGTCGTCGGGTGTAGCCAGCCGGCGGCTCCCGCGGCCCCGAACGCGATCGTGGTTGCCGCGGACTCGCAGCCGGAGGCAACCCAGCTGCCGGCCGCGAGCCCGCCGCCCGCCGTGGCACTCACGCCCGCGGTCCCGTCGAACCCCGGCGCCCAACCACCGGCCGCCCCGAAAGCAGACCCCCCTGCCCCGACCGGCTTCACCTTCCCGGCCGATACCGCGGGCAAGGCTCTGCCGCCGATCGTCGCCCCCCAGGCCCCGGCCCTCCCGCCGCCCGAGCGGTTCGGGATCGTGGCGAAAGTTCGCACCCTGCCGGCCCGGATCGTGAACCCCGAGCCGATCGGGAAGATCACCTACGCCCCCCCGCCGCTGTTCCCGGCGAAACCCTCCGGGCTCATCCCTGTCGCACCCGCCGAACGGGTGCCGCTGGACATGGGAGTCGGAGCCACGGCCGTCCCCGCCCGGCCCGCCCTGCCGGACACCCCGGTCGCGACGACCAAGGCCCGCGACGTGAACTCGCCTCCCGACCTCGCCCCGCTCGCCCGCCCGCTCCCGGACCGGGCGAGCCTCGACGACCCGACCGCCGAGCCGGGGAACGCCACCATCGTCAACTCCTCGCCGGTCGTTTCGCTCGTCCAGGCCGGGTTCCTGAAGGTCGGCCTGCCCGACCCGTTCGAGCTGGCCGACCAGGTGAAGCCGAAGGTCGTCCCGTCGGCCGAACCCGGCCTCTCGCCGGTCCCGGTGAACCCGCAACGGCCGAAGTGACATCCGGCGGTGCGTGCAGCCTTGGGCACACCGCTGGCCGGCCTTGGCGTGAAACCGAGAGGCCCTCTTCCTCCCCTCTCCCCGCCGGGTGCTTTGTCGAGATCCTCGGTCCGGCCTCGGTCTTCACCCCGACGGGGTGGGACAACATAGCCCGGGGCAACGCCCCGGGCGGGCCGGGCGGGCCGGAAGAGGAAGGTCGATGGCTCCGGGACCCGGGGCGGTGCCCTGGGCTATCCTGTCCCAGCCTTTCAGGCTGAAATCCCAGATCCGCCGATCGCTCGAGGGTTTCGCCAAAGCACCCAACGGGGAGAGGGTCACAACCGATCGAGCCCAATAGCTGGCTCAGGTACGAGTCGCTTTTCACCCGCCGCCCGCCTTACTGGGCCGGGAAGACTGGCAAATCGAACGTGTGGAACGTCGCCTGCCCGCCGGCGTCGGTCACGCCGAGGATCACGTTCGCCGACGGGTCCGGGTAGTCGGCCGGTACGGCCCAAACGACCGCCCCGCCCTCCACTTTCATCCCTTCCGGTCCGGCGTCGAGACTGAGCTTCGCCCCGCCGCGCTTCGTCCAAACGTCCGGAACGTACCGGAACTCCTGGCCCTTCCGCGCGACGGGCGGCCGGCTCACCACCACAAGGTAGTCGACCGCCGCCTTCGCGAGACTCCCCTTCAGGTCCACCTTCCGCAGGTAGACCCGGTCCCGGGCCGCCGGCAGGATCGCCAACACGTTCGTGAACGGGAGGAAAAACACATACCTGTCGAGGGCCTTGTGTGGTTCCTGGAACGGGTCGATGAACCCCTGCGTCTCGGGCAGTTCCGGGTAGGTGAAGACCGGTCCCTGGCCCGGCGCGGCGTGGACCTGGAGTTCCGGGTACTTCCGCTCGGTCGGCCACGTCCCGACCTTCTGTTCGCTCAGGGACAGGAAGAACGGGCCCTCCGCGGCCGGGACGTACCAAACCCCGTGTTTCCTCTCCCCGACCTCCTTCCCGTCGGGGCGGGCGATCATCCCGTTCCCGACCACCCGCTCCCCGTCGGCCCCGAGCATGGGCGGGTCGCACGGGCTCGGGTGAACCCCCCACCCGGTCGGCCGGACCTGGAAGACGGTCGGGCGGCCGAGCCCCCCGGCCTTCGCGGCGAACGTCCGCCCGTCCTGCGCCGCCCAGACCCTCATCCCCGCTTCGGGCCAGAAGTTCGAGTTCTTGATCTCGGACCCCACGGCCCGCCGCATCGTCAGCACGTCGATCAGGAACAGCTCGCTGCCGTGCGGGAACTCCCCGGCGGCCACCAGGAGCGGGCCGTTCGACGCGGCCCCCATGCCCAGCCCCCGGAGCGGCCATTTCGACTGGAACGGGGCCGACAGGTCTTTCTCGAGCGTCGCCAGGGCGTACCGCTGGAGCACCTGTTGCTTCGGGTATCCGAGGACGAGATGGTTGAGCCCGGCGGCGAAGACGACGTCGTCGTCGGCAACGGGGAGGTACTTCGTCACCTTCCCCGCGGCCAGGTCGAGCACGGCCATCTGGCGCGCCGACTTCAAGTGCAGGAACAGGTACTTCCCGCCCCGGCCGACGCAGACCCCGTCGGCCGGGGCGGGAAGGGTGATCGCTGGCGCCGCCGAGGCCGGCGGGGGCCCCGGGTTTTTGGGCTCGGGCCGCGCCGGGGGGGCCACCGACTCCCCGGGGTTCCGGCCGGGAACCCCCTTCGGGAGCCCCGCTCCCGCCGCGGGCCTGATATCGGGTGCCTTTTTGTCGTCGGGCTGGTTGGCTGCCGCCGGGTCGTCCTTGGAAAAGATCAACCAGGCCGCTAGCCCGAACCCGCCGGCCAGGACGACCAGCCCGATCCCACCGGCGACGATGATCCCGACCATGCCCCCCTTGGAGCCCCCGGTATCCCGGCGGCGTGGGCGGTCGTCGTCATCATCGTCGTCGTCGTCCCGCCGGCGGGCCGGCCGCCTGGCCGGTTTCTTGCCCTTCGCGGCCGCCGGCTTCTTGTCGTCCGTGGCGGGTTTGGGACTGGTGCCGCCCGCGGCCGGGACGGTAAACCGCTCGCCACAGCCCGGGCAGTCGACCGCCTGCTCCCCGGCGGACTCGGTGATCGGAATCGTGTCGCGGCAGTGCGGGCACTTGATGTCGATCAGCACGAGAGATCCTCCGGTCGATCGGGGGAAGCTCATTCTTCCCAGCCAGGCTCGGGGACACAACACCGCCTCCCGAGCCCAGTCCTCTCATCCAGGAACCCGGTGTCCGCACGGGTCCTTCTCGCCAAGCTGGGGGCGGCCGAACCCACGCGAGGATTGCCCGGCTCGATACCACCGACGGCCCGCGGGGTCATCGGTCCGGGCGGTTGATCGCGACGATCCGGAACTTCTGTTCGACTGTAGTGGGGTTCTGGCCGGTCGGGTTGTCGGTCACCTGGATCCGGACCTCGACCGATTCCTCGGCGAAATCGGGGGACGGGGTCCAGACGATGTCCTTGTCGCGGAGCTCCATCCCGGGCGGGCCCGAGACCACCCGCGGCTGGGCCCGGCCGCGGCGGGTCCAGACCACCGGCGTGTACTTCCACTCCGCCCCGCGGTAGGCCGTGGTGGGCGGGTCGGACCCGATCACCAGATACTCCCCGCCGTGGCTTTTCAGGGCCGACTCGACGTTCACCTTGTGGAGCTCGATCGTATCGTTCGACGACGGCAGGACAGCCGCCAGACCGGCCGCGGGCCACAGGTGGACCCGCTGGTCGGCCGGGACGGGTTCGGCGACCTCGTCCGCGGTCCCGAGCCGGCGCGGGATTTTGACCGAGGGAAAGGCCCCGGCTCTCAGTGACGAATTGGCCAGGTGCAGGTGCAACCCCTCCCCGACCCGTCTGAGCGGAGTCTTCACCTCCAGGCTCAGGTAGAGCCCTTTCCCATGTGCCGTGGGGAACGTGTAGAAGTACTCATCCTCGACCTTCATGACCGGGGTTCCGTCCGGCTTGAATACGCCCCGCGAGGTGTAGACGAACTCCCCGTCCGGGGACGGGGTAGCGAGCAGGGGCGGATCGCCGTCGGGGCGGAGCGGCCGCGCCTGACAGCTGCCGGGGTTGAACCGGAGGACGACCGCTCCCGATTCGCCAGCCACCCCGATGACCGTCCCGTCGTCCGAGGACCGGGCGTGGGCATTCCCGTCGGCCCGCTTCCACTCCGGGACCTGATACTTGGCGGTCTCCTTCAGGCTTGTCGCGTCGAGAACGCGGACGTCGCCCGCCCGCCCGCCCCCGGCCGAGAGTAGATAGACCGGTCCGTCCGAGCCGGCCCCGACCGCGACCGCGTCCACACTCGGCATCCCGGACGGGCCCGCGGTCGTCTGCTCCAGCTCCCAGCTGAGCAGGTCGTATCGTTCGACCGTCCGGGTCTTTTTCTTGTACACGAACAACTTGGCGGCCCCGGCGGCGAACAGGGCGTTCGGCTCCCCCTCCCCGAGGGAAATCGACTTGATCTGGTCGCCTTTGTTCGGATCCCTGATCAGGTCGCCTTTGTTCGGATCGAAGACCACGAGTTCCGACCGGGACGGGATTCGGAGGAATAGATACCGCCCGCCCGCGCCGCGCCCGACCGCATCGAACTTCCCCGGGAGCGCGACGACGTGCTCGCGCGGGCCCAGCTCGGTCGGACCGATCGGACCGGGCCGGGCGGCCGAGGCCATACCCGACGTGGGTCCCCGGCTCTGCTCGCCGATCCGGTCCCCGAGATGGCCGAGGACGCTGATCGCCACGAACGCCAGGAACGCCACCGCCCCCACAACCGTCAGGCCGAGACACCCGATCACGCCGCACGCGGCCAGCGGCCGTGACTTCGCCGGGATCTCATCGCCGGCCGCGGGAACGTGCTCGCGCCGGGCCCCGGAGGGTGCCGGGAACGCGGGGCGAGACCGGGGAGGTGGCGGCGGCGGCGGCGAAGCGGAGCTCGCGCGTGGCGGGCGAACGGGGTACGCCCGCGGGAGGGGCTGTGGTTCGGCCGGGGACGGTGGCGGCCGCCGACCCGGTCGAGGTTCTTCCACCACCTCCACGTCCACGAACTCGGGCTCGATGGGCGGGCGGACCGGCTCGGCCACGGGCAGGTCCGGCCCGGCCGGCCCCGATACCGGCTCCGCAATGAGCGGAGCCACCGCGGCGACCGGGGTTGGTCCGGCAAGGTGAAGGTCGGGGCCGGCCGGTGAGTCCACGATCTCGGCGAACAAGGGGTCGTCGAGGAGCGAATCGCGCCGGGCCGGGCGGCCGGCCGACTCGGCGGCGGGCCGCGGTTCGTCGAGCAGGGGATCGAGGCCGGACGGCGAAACCGGCGCGGGCGGAGGGGCGAGTGGATCGTCCGCGGTGGGCTGGGCTGCGCCTTCTCCCGGGCGGTGGGGGAGCTGGGGCAGGTCGTTATCGTCGGGCCGGCGAGGCGGCGGGTTCATACAGGCTCCGGAAGCGCGGGTCGTCAGGTGATTCTACCCAGACTACCCGGGCACCGGGAGTACCGACGGCCACGACTTGGGCGACGAGACCAGCTGGGACCGATGCCAGCCCGTCCCCACGATGAGAGCGTCTGCTACTCGCCCTTCGGGACCAGTGTGAACGAGTGGAACACCTCCTGCCCGCTCGCGTCGGACACGGTCAGCAGGACCACCTCGGTCCCGGCCCAGTCCGCCGGGACGTCCCAGACGACCGACGTGCCGTCCACCTTCATGCCCACCGGGCCGGATTCCAGCTTGATCTTCACCCCGCCCTTCTTCGATTTCACCCCGACAGCGTACTTGAACGCCTTTCCCGCCGCCGGGGCCGGCGGGCGAGTGGCGACGTACAGGAAATCGATTCCGGACTTCTCCATCTCGGCGTCCAGGTCGAACCTCGTCAGGATCAGCTTGTCGTCGGTCGGGGCGATCAACCCGAGGAGTTTGCCGTCCGGACAGAACAGGATCCTCCTGTCGGTCGTCATCCCCCCGGGAAACGGTCCGCCTTCCCCGGTCGGGCTGGTCAGCCCGCAGTCCGGGAGCGTGACGAGCGGCCGGTCCTCCCCGAGCATGTGAACGGTCAGCTTGAGCGCGGCCGGGCGGTTCGGGTTGCGGAAATCGTTCGGCCCCCCCGCCTGGTTCACCACCAGATACGTCGGCCCATGCTGGGCCGGGACGCGGATTGCCGGTACCAGGCCCCCCGGCCGGCCGACCGGTTTCAGGTCCGGGGTCAGGAGCCCGGCCGAGGTCAAGAGGGTGCCGTCCTCGGCCGGGACGGCGGACGAGCGAGCGGCGCCCCACTCGGACTTGAGCCTCACCCCGCCGTCGAACAGGGTGTACACGATGAGCCCATTGATTCCCCACCGGGCGATCACCCGCCCGTCCGGGCTGGCCCGGAAGTAAACGGCCCCGCGGTCGAAGCCCATCCCCCCGGCGGGGGCGTTGGCCCCGACCTGGCCGGCATCGAGTTCCTTGAAGGTGGTGAAGTCGAGGAACGCGACCGCGGTCTGCTCGAACCCCGCGGGGCCGGTCCCCCCCTTCGCGTACTGGACGAGTAGGGGTCCGCCCGACGCCGCCCCGGCGGCCACGTGCCGAACCGTTCCGTCGAACGGAATTTTGGCCGTCGCCTCCTTTTCGAACGTCGTCAGATCGTACCGTGTGACCAGCCCGGTGTCCGGGTACGCGACGACCAGCTTGTTCATCCCGGCCGCGAACCGGACGGCCTCTGCGGCCACGGGAATGTACTTGACCACCTTCGCGGTGTTCACGTCGAACACGGCGAGCTGGCGGGCGGCGGGCAGGTGCAAAATCCAGTACCGCCCGCCCCCCCCGGCGCACGCGTCGGCCACCCTTCCGGGGAGCTTCAGTTCGACCCGGTCTTCGGCGAGCGGGGCCGGCTTGATCCCGGCCGGGACCACCGCCGGCAGGGTCATCCGTCGCTTCGGCGGGCCGGGGGGCTTCGCGTCCGCGGCCGGGGGGAAACCGGGCGGGGGCATGGGCTGCGGGAACACCGGCGGTTGCGGCATGAGCGGCTGAGGGAACCCGGGCGGGAAGACCGGCGGGTCGAACGGCCGCGGGGGAGGTTGCATTCCCGGCCGGCCCGGGAGACCGGGCGGGAGACCGGGCAGCGGCAGGTCGTTTTCCGCCGGCGGCGGGGCGGGCTTGGGTTTCGGGTCGGTCTCCGCGTGCCCCGGCGGGGTGACCGCGATCGGCCCGCCCGCCTCGGCCGACTTGATCGCGCTGCGAACGAACGACTGGACGGTCTCGGCCGGGACGGCCGCATTCGTCAGTGTTCCGGGGACCTGACTGACCACCCCGACCACCCGCCCGAGCGCGTCGGTCACCGGACCACCCGCGGCCCCGGCCGGCACCCCACCCCCGAGGAGGAACCACGGCCGCGTCCCGGCCGCCGTCCGCAGGCCGGTCACGGCCGTGTTGCCGACCACCACGGGCTTCGCGTCATCCCCAGGCGGGACGGCGAAGACGAACACCGGGTGTCTCTCCTTCACCGCGAGCGAGTCGCCGAGGGGGAGTGGGTCGGGCAGGTCGAACCCGGTCACCTGGAGCAAGGCGAGGTCCAGGTCCGGATCGGCCCCGAGGAGCTTCGCGGTCAGGGTGCGGGGTTCGGCCGTCCCGAGGCCGACTACCACCTGGAGCTTCGACACCGCCGCCGGCTTACGACCCTGGCCTACCGCGCGGGCGTTCGTCACCACCAGCCCCGGACCGGGGACGAAAAACCCGCTCGCCGTCGTCGTCTGGCCGTCAACGGCCTGAACTTTGACCGCAACGGTGGCGGCCTTCGCCTTCGCCGAAGCCGCGTCCGGGAGAGGCCCGGCGGGTTTCTCCGGCTTCGGCTTGTCGGCCTCCTTCGACGGGGTCGGGGCACCGGAGGTGTCGGTCGGTGTACTCTCCGAGTCGTCTTCCAGGTAGGTGTAAGCGACGTACCCGGCTACCGCGAGACCGGCCAGAAGGAACAGGGCTCCCGCGGCGACGACCGCCAGCAGCAGCCCGACTCCAGACCGGCGGGCCACCTCCTCCGCGTCGTCGCGTCGGTGGGCAGGACGGGCCCGCTTCGCGGCAGGTTTCGCGCCCGGCTCGGCGGTGGGGGTCGCGGCCGGCCTGGCTTTGGCCTTCCGGGGTAGGGGCGGCGCGTCGTCATCGAGAGGAAGCAGCTCGGCCGGCTTTGCAGGGGCGTTCTGCCCCGCCGGGGCGGCGGGTTTCGGAGGTAGCTCCGGCCTCTTCCCGAGGGGATCATGGGCGCCGGCAAGCCACTCGAAGAACGCCTTGTCCTTATCAGCCGCCGAGGTCGCGGCCGGGGTCGGAACGGGTTGGGGGCCCGGGGCCGCCGGCGCGGGGGTCGGTTGTGTTACGGGGAGAACAACCGCAGGCACGGCCGTCGCCGGGGGTGATTCGGCCGCCGCCTCGGGGGGGGTAACCGGGGCAAAAACCAACTTGCACTTCGGGCAACGGACCTGCTTACCGGGCATGTCGGACACGACCCGGAGCGGGGCATCGCACCCCGGGCACGACACCTGGACGGGCGACATAAGCAACCTCGCGGGAGGGAGCGGCGCATGACGAGCGAGATTGTCGGACAGAAACCAGATTTTAAGCGACCGGCGACCCCGGCACAAGGATCTTATGCGGTCCGGCGGACGTGTCCGACCCTTCCCCAAGCCCTCTCCTTTGCCCCGGCCGAGTGGACGGCCCGGCAGTCGAAGATAGGGGCGGTGATCCCCAAGGCGAAGGCGGCCGGAGCCGAAGGCACATGACCCCGGATAAGCCTGCCCCGCCCGCGGAGGGTTCGTAGCCCCTTCTGTTCGTCTTTCCCCATCGCGCGTAATCTAACGGCCTCATCGCATCGGGCGATTGGACATCGTTCTGGAGCTAACATGCCCAAGATCAAAGTGAAAAACCCCGTCGTCGAGATGGACGGCGACGAGATGACCCGCATCATCTGGCAGAAGATCCGCGAGAAGCTGATCCTGCCGTACCTCGACGTCGACCTCAAATACTTCGACCTGGGCATCGAGCACCGCGACGCGACCGACGACAAGGTGACGTTCGAGTCCGCCGAGGCCACGAAGAAACACGGCGTGGCGGTGAAGTGCGCCACCATCACCCCGGACGAGGCCCGGGTGAAGGAATTCCACCTGAAGCGGATGTACCCGTCGCCCAACGGGACCATCCGGAACATCCTCAACGGCACCATCTTCCGCGAGCCGATCGTCTGCTCGAACGTGCCGCGGATCGTCAAGCACTGGGACAAGCCGGTGGTCGTCGCGCGGCACGGGTTCGGGGACCAGTACAAGGCCAGCGAGATCCTGTTCCCGGGGGCCGGCACGGTCAAGCTCGTGTACACGCCCGTCGACGGCGGCCCGGCGGTCGAGAAGGAAGTGTTCAAGGCCCCGGGGGGGGGCGTGACGATGGCGATGTACAACCTGGACGACTCGATCCGGGGGTTCGCCCGCGCCTGCTTCAATTACGCGATCGGCCGCGACTACCCGGTCTACCTCTCGACGAAGAACACGATCCTCAAGGTCTACGACGGGCGGTTCAAGAACCTCTTTCAGGAGGTCTTTGACGCGGAGTTCAAGCCCCGGTTCGACGCCAAGAAGCTCACCTACGAGCACCGCCTGATCGACGACATGGTGGCCAGCAACCTGAAGTGGACCGGCGGCTACCTGTGGGCGTGCAAGAACTACGACGGCGACGTGCAGTCCGACACCGTCGCGCAGGGCTACGGCTCCCTCGGCCTGATGACGTCGGTGTTGATGAGCCCGGACGGCAAGACCGTCGAGGCGGAAGCCGCCCACGGCACCGTCACGCGGCACTACCGGCTGCACCAGCAGGGGAAGCCGACCTCGACCAACCCGATCGCGTCGATCTACGCCTGGACCCGCGGCCTGATCTACCGGGGCAAGATGGACGACACGCCGGACGTGGTCGCCTTCGCCACGACGCTGGAGACGGTGTGCGTGGATCTGGTCGAGGCCGGGAAGATGACGAAAGACCTCGCCCTCCTCATCAGCGACAAGGCCCCGCACCTCACGACGGACGAGTACCTGGACGCGGTGGACGCGGAACTCAAGCGGCGGATGGGGTAGCGCCGGGGCGGGCAGGCGTGGGAGTGTGGTACAATCGAGCGATCGGAGGTGCTGCCATGCCAGTCGTAATCGACCTACTTGATGATGTCGTGCGGGCTGAGGACAACGTAGCCGGTCCGGACAAAATGCCGGACCATTTCGAAGTCCTCAACGGGACGGTCGTGGAGGTGGCCGCGATGAGTGACTACGCCGGGTCGGTGGCCAACCGGCTGAATCGCGCGGTCGACCGCTACCTCGACCAGCACGACTCCGGCGAGAGCGGTATCGAACGACTGTATCACATTCCCCAGCCCGAAGACCCGGGGCGAAATCGCCGACCGGATTGGTCGTTCGTGTCTTTCCAGCGGTGGCCGAAAGACCGCCCGTACTCGTACCGCGGCAACGCCCGGGACGTGGTGCCGGACCTCGTTGCGGAAGTGGTTAGCCCCGGCGACTCGGCCGACGACCTGATCGCGAAGGCCCGGGAATACCTCCGCGGCGGCGTCAGGCTTGTTTGGATTGTGTACCCGCTCGCCCAGGAGATTCATGCTTACATGCCGAATGCCGGTCAAATCCGGGTATACTTCGCCGCAGACGAGCTCGACGCCCCGGACATCCTGCCCGGGTTCCACACACCGGTCTCTTCCCTGTTCCCTCCGATCGAACCGCCGACAGCCGCCTCCCAGCCCGATCCGGCCGCGTGAACCAGTCGGACGAAAAGAAATCCGCGGAACTCCTCCGGCCCGTCCGTGATCAACGGTGTAGTTGCTTCGTCGAAATCCTCGGTCCGGCCTCGGCCCTTGGCCTCGGTCTTCACCCCGAAGGGGTGGGACAGCATAGCCCAGGGCACCGCCCTGGGCAGCCGGGGGGGCCGGGAAGAGGTAGGTCGATGGCTCAAGAACCCAGGGCGGTGCCCTGGGCTATGCTGTCCCAGCCTTTCAGGCTGAAATCCCAGATTCGCTGATCGCTCAAGGATTTCAACAAAGCAAGATGTAGTGGCAGAAGCCGGCCTCCCCCGGTCGGCGATCACCGCACGGTCTCACCTCGTCCGCTCCCGTCACCACCGTCACACCCAAAGCGGCACCCAGCCGAGGAGGTATCATCGTGTCCATATTCCGTTACTTTGGGAACCGGCTGGCCGTCGCGGCCGGGCTGGCGCTGGTTCCTACCGCGGTCGCGACCCCGGCCGCGCCGGGAAGGACGCAGCCCGTCCACCACAAGGGGGCCCACTCGGGCTCGATGGTTGCGTCCGAGCTCCACGCCGCCCACGCCCTTCTCGTGAAGGCCGACCACGATTACCAGGGCCACCGGGCGAAGGCCGCTCACGAAGTCGCCGCGGCCATTCGCGAGATCGCCGGGACTCATCACCACCACACCGGAACAGGAAACCACCCGGCCGGACAGGCCCGAACGAAGATCCCACAGGGCACCTCCGACGCCCACCTGACACAGGCGTCCCAGATCCTGACGGCGGCTCTCGGCAAGCTGCCGGCCGGGCACAAGGCCACGGCCAACATCCAGGCCGCGATCAACGAGATTCAAACGGCGTTCAAGATCAGGTGAGCCGGGTTGGATCTGGCGGGTGGTGCGCCCCGCACGGGTATCCGACGGCCCAGCTGATCCGGCCCGAGTCCCCTGCCGGCTCGGAGCCGTCGCCCCGACGGTAGGTTAACAACGCGATGCCGCTACTCCGTGATCTCCCGGACGACCCGGCAGGGGTTACCCGCGGCGAACACACACTCCGGGATGTCCCGGGTAACCACGCTCCCGGCCCCGATGACAGCCTTCGAGCCGATTTTCACTCCCGGGCAGATGATCGCCCCGCCCCCGACCCACACGTCGGACCCGATCCGGATCGGCTTGCCGGACTCCTGCTTCCGACGCAGTTCGGCGTTCATCGGGTGGGTTGCGGTGTAGATCTGGACCGAAGGCCCGAAGAGGGTGAAGTCCCCGATCTCCACCCGACACACGTCGAGGACGACACAGTTGAAGTTGAAGAACACTCGCTCGCCCAGCCGGATGTTTGAGCCGTAGTCGCAGAAGAACGGCGGTTGCATCCAGACCGACTCCCCGCCCTCCCCGAAAAGGTCCAACAGGATGCGCCGGCGGGCCTCTTGATCGCTCTCGCGCGTGGCGTTCAAGTCCTGGCACAGGTCCCTGGCACGATCCCTGGCTCGGACAAGGCCCGGGTCGAGCGGGTCGTACGGTTCCCCCGCGAGCATCTTCTCCCGTTCGCTTCGCATCGGATCTTCCCTCCCGAGACCACGGCTCCCTTTCCGGGCACGAAGACCCTCCCGGAGCCGTCATTTTATCCCTGCTTATCGAGGCTACGAGGGAGCGGGACTCGCTGACAAATCCTGCCGAACACTGCCGCGGCCTGCCAACCGGCCGAAACCCGGTCCGCCGTTGCCGGGTATTCCCACCCATTATGGACGCGAACCCAGCTGCGCGCCCCGACCCGTCCGGGAAATCCCACATGACTGTTCGCATCTGCCTCGCCGTTTCCCTCTGGCTGCTACCCTTCCCCGCTTATGCGGCCGACGCCGCGGACCTGCCCGTGAAGGAGCAGACCGAGAAACTATCCTCCGGCGGGAAAGACATCCCGGTCCAGGTCTTCACCCCCTCCGACAAGACCGGGACGTTACCGGTCGTTGTGTTTCTTCACGGGGCCGACGGCCTCCAGTTCGAGGTCTGGGCGAAGACGTACAACGGTATCGCCCGACGGGTTGCCGCCCGTGGGTACGTGGTCGTCCTCCCCCACTACTTCGACCGGACCGACAGCAAGTTCGGCGACCTCGGCACCATCCTGAAGAACTACCCGGCCTGGTCTGACACGGTGAAGGACACAGTCACCTTCGCGGCCAAGCACCCCCGGGCCGATGGCACTCGCGTGGGCGTGATGGGACTATCGCTCGGCGGGACACTGGCCATCGACACGGCGGCCAGGGACAAACGGGTGAAGGTCCTGGTGGACTACTTCGGCGGGTTCCCGGACGTGGTGGCCGGGCAGGTGAAACAGCTGCCCCCGACCCTGGTCCTGCACGGCGGCAAGGACAAGCTCGTGTCGGTAAAGGACACGGAAAAGCTGGACAAGGTGCTGACCGACCTGAAAGTCCCGCACGAGACCAAGATTTACCCCGAGCAGGGACACGGGTTCAACGGCCCGGACGAACGGGACTCGGTCGACCGGGTGGTGCGGTTTCTGGACAAACACCTCATGCCCGCGAAATGACGCCAGCGTCTTTTCGAGCGGTCGCTTTCGGGGTATCGGGGGCGAAGAAACGATGCCCGCCAATTGAGGGGGAGCGGGTACAAGATTTGCTCGCACATTACCGAAGGCTGCAACCAGTTCCGAGCCGATTTCGTTCCCCGGCCGACGGCCTTCGCCCGTGAGAGACGCCTTGTCGGACAGTACCCCACACCCACCCGAAGTGTTGAAGACCCGGTGCTGTGTTGCCGGGGGCGGCCCGGCCGGAATGATACTCGGGTTCCTGCTCGCCCGGGCCGGTGTCGACGTCGTCGTCCTGGAGAAGCACGCAGACTTTTTCCGCGATTTCCGCGGCGACACCATTCACCCGTCCACCCTGGAGGTGATGCACGAACTCGGTCTGCTCGACGAGTTCCTCAAACGCCCCCACCAGGAAGCCCGCCAGATCCGCGGGTACGTCGGCGGCACCGAGGTCACCATCGCCGACTTCTCGCACCTCCCGACCCACTGCCGGTTCATCGCGCTGATGCCGCAGTGGGACTTCCTCGACTTCGTCGCCGATCACGCCCGCCGGTATCCCTCGTTCCGGCTCCGGATGCGGGCCGAAGTGACCGAGCTGGTCGAGGAGAATGGCCGCGTCGTTGGGATACGGGCGAAGACCCCGGACGGGCCGCTGGAAGTCCGGGCCGGACTCACCGTCGGGGCGGACGGGCGGCACTCGACGGTCCGGGCTCGGGCCGGGCTGCCGGTCCGGGACTTCGGGGCCCCGATCGACGTGCTCTGGATGCGGCTCTCGCGGCGGCCGACCGACCCGGATCTGCCTGTCGGCCGGTTCGACCGCGGCCGGGTGTTCGTGATGCTCTACCGCGGGGACTACTGGCAGTGTGCGTTCGTCATCCCGAAGGGCGGGTACGACGAGGTGCGGCGGCGGGGCCTGGAGGCGTTCCGCGAGGAGATCGTCGCGATCGCCCCGTTCATGAGCGACCGGGTCGGCGAGCTGCGGGACTGGGACGACGTGAAGCTGCTAACCGTAACCGTCGACCGGTTGCCGCGGTGGTATCGGCCGGGTTTACTGTGCATCGGGGACGCGGCCCACGCGATGTCTCCGATCGGAGGCGTCGGAATCAACCTTGCGATTCAAGACGCGGTCGCGGCGGCGAACCTCCTGGCGGGACCGCTCGGCGGGGGCACGGTCACGACCGCAGACCTGGCGCGAGTCCAGCGGCGGCGGATGCTTCCCACCCGCCTGACGCAGTGGCTCCAGGTTCTCGTCCAGGAACGCGTGATCAGGCGGGTAATCGGCAGCCGCAAGCCGCTTTCCCCGCCACTGACGGTCCGCCTGCTGAAGAGGGTCCCGGCCCTCCGCCGGATCCCCGCCCGCCTGATCGGCGTCGGGATCCGGCCCGAACACGTGAAGACGGCCGACGCGTTCGCGGCGAAAGGGCCTGCCGCAAAGCCGTGACGCGGCCACCGCCTCACTTCTTCCTGGGCAGGGCCTGCGGCGGGAACGGGTTCGGGAAGGTGATCGAATCAACCGGCCCGCTCGACGACTGTGGGTTTCCCCTTCCTGGCCCAGGCGGCCGGGTCGGCCGCGACGACCGATCCCGCGCCCACCGCCGTCAGCGCCACAAGCACTACCACCGGCACGCATCGAGCGTTCATAAGGCGACCCTTCGAGACGTGTAGGGCGACGGCAGATCGTCGGTGACGATGTGCCGGCTCCGGGGAAATGTTGTGAACTTCGACGCGGGGGGGCCAAAGTTCCATCAAAAGATGCACCGCCCGCCGGACAAGACGGCAAAGCTCTATTCCCCTTGCTCCGGGTGTCCTCCCGGGTAAACTGCAGTGGTTTCCACCTCTCTTTTCGCCACTCCATTTATTCGCATCGGGAAACGTCCATGCTTTCTCCCCGCCGAACGTCCGCCTTCACCCTCATCGAACTACTGGTGGTAATCGCGATTATCGCCATCCTGATCGGACTCCTCCTGCCGGCCGTCCAGAAGGTCCGCGAAGCCGCCGCCCGGTCCGCCTGTATCAACAACGTCAAGCAGATCGGCCTGGCGACACACTCCATCAACGACTCCCAGGGGGCCCTCCCGCCGGTCGCCTCCCCCGACGGCTGGACCGCGACCACCCTGGCCGCACCGGCTTTCAACGGCGCTCCGTACACGTACTTCGCCTGGCTGCTGCCGTACATCGAACAGGACAACATCTTCCGGGCGCAAACGAAGGGCAACGTCCCGCCCGGGGCGTACTGCGGGGGGCAGTACAACCAGCCGATCAAGACATTCATCTGCCCTTCGGACCCCTCGGTCGGCGCCGGCGGGTTGAGCCAAACCACCAACGGCGGGGCCAACGGATTCGCCGTCGGGTGCTACAGCGCCAACTACCTGGTGTTCGGCAACCCCGCGGCCGGCGGCGGAGATAACGTGCTGGTGCAGGGCACCGCCGCTCTCCCCAGGTCGATCCCGGACGGCCTGTCTAACACCGTCTTCTTCGGCGAGATCTACGCCTCCTGCAGCCTGTCGACGAACCCGGGCAACGGGGCCTCCGCCGCCTCGCTCTGGGCCGACTCGACCTTGCCCTGGCGGCCGATCATGTGCCACAACACCCCGTCGAAGAACGTCAACCAGGGGTACGCCGCCTGCTTCACCTTCCAGGTGCGGCCGATCCCGTTCGGGGGCTGCGACCCGAGCCGGGGGCAGTCGAGCCACACGGGCGGGATGATCGTCGGCCTGGGCGACGGCAGCGCCCGCCTGGTCAACCAGAGTATCGGTGCCACCACCTGGGCATACGCCTGCGACCCGCGGGACGGGACCGTTCTGGGTAGCGACTGGTGAACATCCCGCGGGAGGAGACGGTTATGACCGGGAGCCGGGTGCCCGCCGGACGGCGGACGGGAGGAATATTACTGGGGGTGGTGCTGGGGTTTGCCGCCGCAGGGTGCGGCGGCTCCCGCGAATCGCTTCCCCCGACGTACCCGGTGAGTGGGTCCGTGAAATACAAGGGCGGCCGACCCGTGGCGGGCGGGGCGGTGCAGTTCGCCCCGCTCGCCGACTCGTCCTACACGGTCAGCGGTGACATCAATGATGACGGGTCGTTCACGCTGACCACGGTCAAGGGCACCGACCGGGTGGCCGGGGCGCCGGAGGGGGAATACCGGGTGACCGTCATGCCGCCCATCCCGGCCGACCACCGGGCCGTCCCGGCCGTCATAATGTCTCAGACTTACCGGGTCGAACCCAGGGACAACACGTTCCCAATCGAGGTCCCCATGCCCGCCGGGCGGCCGTGACGGACGGCACCCGCAGTGGGTCACGCCTCGACCTTTGACCCGAGCAACTTGAGGAACGCCCGGAGCCACGCCGGGTGGGCCGGCCATGCCGGGGCGGTGACCAGGTTCCCCTCGGCGTACGCCCCGTCGATCGGGACCTCGGCGAACGTCCCGCCGCACGCGGTCACGTCCGGCCCGACCGCCGGGTAGGCGTTGCACGTCCGCCCCTTCAGCACCCCCGCCGCGACCAGGATCTGCGGCCCGTGGCAGATCGCCGCCACCGGCTTGTTCGTCTCGAAGAAGTGCCGGACCGCCTTGAGCAGGTCCGGGTTCAGCCGGAGATACTCCGGCGCCCGCCCGCCCGGGATCACGAGGGCGTCGTAGTCTTGTGGGTTCACCTCGGCGAACGTCGCGGTCAGGGCGAAGTCGTGCCCCCGTTTCTCGCTGTACGTCTGATCCCCCTCGAAGTCGTGGACCGCCGTGCGGACCTTGTCCCCGGCCTTCTTCCCGGGGCAGACCGCGTGGACCGTGTGGCCGACCATCAGAAGCGCCTGGAACGGCACCATCACCTCGTAGTCCTCGACGTAATCCCCGACGAGGATGAGGATCTTCTTTGCGGCCATCAGTTACCTCCGGTCAGATTCTGCCGGGGCGGTCCGTTACAGACGGCCGAGCCCCGGTGCCGAGTACGCGGGCCACGAGTGGGAGGGCGAGAGACGGCCCCCGGGAACCGACGACCCTGCCGTCCCTGAATTGGAATCCGCGGTGGGTTGGTCAGGTCATGCCTTCACCCCAACGGGGTGAGAGTGGGGAGGCGACGCCCCAGATCGGACGGGTTCGCAGTCGCAGGCGGGTCCTGAATCCCGGGCGTTGCCCGGGGCTCAGGGGTGTCAACCCTTCGGGCTGACACCCCCCTTCTCTACAGTCCCGCGGGGGTCAACACGACAACCGCCGTCGGGTCACGCTGGTGCGGTAGGTGTCGCCACCAGAGACGGGTTTCGGGGACGTCACTTCCGCCGCTTCTTCTTGCGGTCGCGGCGGTCGGGTGGGTTGCCCCGGTCGGGGTTGCGGATCGGCTCGGTCCGGTTCGGGTTATTCTTCACCTGCCGCGACGACTGCTCCTCCGCCTGCTTCTGGAGCTCCTCGATCCGCTTCTGTAACCGCTCCCGCAACCGCCCGAGCAGTCCCTTCGCCCGGGGCTGGTCCTCGCCCTCGGGGCCGTACGGCGACCCGCTCCGCGGGGCCAACCCGGCCGGCGTCCCGCCGTCCCCCGGCTTGTCCGTCGCCTTCGGGATGAACTGCCGCTAGATCAGCCCCCACAGGGTACTGACGCTGAAGTACAGCGCGAGCCCGGCCGCCACCTTGTAGAACATCACCGCCACCACGATCATCATGATCTTCATCATCCGCTGCTGGGACGCCATCTGCTCGTCCGTCGGCGGCGGCATCATCTTGTGCTGCTGGTACAGCATCAGCCCGACCGCGATCAGCGGCAGGATGTTCAGGTACGGGCCGAGGTAGAGGAACGACAGCGTCCCGTGCCGGTTCTCCGGGTCGCTGATAATGGGGATGTTCTCGCCCCACCACACGGCCATGTCCGGGGCGGCGAGGTTGTCGATCCAGAGGAAGTGCTCGAGCCGGAAGAAGATGCTTTCCTGGAGACAGAAATACAGGCCCATGAAGATCGGCATCTGGGCGAACAACAGCAGGCACCCGCCCATCGCCGCGAACGGGTTCATCCCGTGCTGCATCATCAGCTTGGTCTTTTCGCGGTTGTACGCCTGGAAGTCGTCCTTGTATTTCTCGTGCAGCCGGTCCAGTTCGGGCTTCAGCTTCTTTTGGACTTCCATCATCCGCAGGTTCATCTGCGTCTGTTTACGGCTCGGGATGAACAGCAGGAGCCGCACCATCACCGTGAGCACGATAATGCTCAGCCCCCAGCTGTGGATGACCCAGTGGATCGACCACAGCAGCCCGTGCATCACGTTGGTGAACAGGATCACCAGATCGGTCCAGTAGATCGCGTCGGCGAACGCCCCGAGGGGGGTCGGGGACCGGTAGTCGGTCAGGGTCCGGAGCCCGAATGTGTCGTGGTACCGGTCGACCAGCCCCTCGTCGACCGCCTTTTCATTTTCCAACAGCTTCAGTAGCCGGACCTTGGTGGGGCCGTTGTAGATGGCGTACCCGTGCGTCACCTTCTCGCCCGGGGCGAGGTCGAGTGGATCGCAAACCGCCCGGAAGGTGACGTCGTCGAGCTCGGGGAGTTTCCGATCACGGGCCTCCCTGATCTGGTCGAGTTTGAGCTTCAGCTGCAGGTTGTTCGGGTTCTCCTTGGCCTCCTCCTCGAGCTTCTTGATCTCCTCCGGTGACTCCAAGAGCATCGGGAGTTCGCTGGTCGACCGGACGTAGGCCCAGGGGTTCTTCGCCGCCCCGGCGGCGGCGTCGATGGCCAGGGCCGAGGTGAAGTACTGGGTCGAGGTCGCGGCGTACTTGAACGTGTTATCCGCCTTGTGGACCGGTTCCCCGCCCCGCTTCATCCCGATCGTCGCCGCGTCCTCATACTGCCGCTTCAACGACCCTTTCGGCGTCTCCCACCCGATCATGACGGCCCGGGTGGTGTTCGTGTACCACTCACCCTCGACCGGGAGCCCCCGGGCTCCGGCCATCTGGAACTTGGTCTGACCCTTCCCCTTCTGCCCGCCCGCTAGCCGCTCGAAATCGATCCGCAGCCCGATGTGATAATCCTTCCGCCCGAGGGTGTAGGTCTTGCGGATCCGCAAAAAGTAGGGGCCGGGAAGGTCCGTCTCGAACACCACCCGGTGCTCCCCGTCCTGGGGGTGCTGCTCCGCGACCAGTTTCCAGTTCGAGGTCCCGAGGAGGGGGTCGGGGTACTTGTCGTCGGGGGTTGCGTAGTGGAAGAGCGTGTACGACGGCTCGACCAGTCGCCGACCGGGGGGGGTGTTCGGGTCGTGCGGGTCCTGGGCCTTGCCGGGGTGCAGGTCCGGGAGCGGCGGCTCGTCCTTCAGATACGGCCCGTGCGGCTGGGCGATGCCGGGAACGAGGTAGAGCGGGACGGGGTGACCGTCCAGCTTGACCTCGGTCCCGAGCCGACTCGCCTCGTGGAAATCGGTGAGCACGACCTGCTGAATCCCGCCGCCGCGGGTGGAGAGCAAGCCGCGGATGTAGAACCCGTCCCCCCCGAACGCGACGAGGGTGGGCGGTTCGGGCGGCGGGGTCGGTGCCGGCGGCGGTTTGATCTCCGGTTTCGGCTGCGGAGGACCGGCCGCGGGTACCCCGTAAGCCACCGCCCCGGTCAGGGCGGCATAGGCCTCGGCGGTCGGCTTTGGCTGGGATGGTTTCTCCGGCGGCTTGGCCTTCGCCTCGTCGTCTTTCTTTTTCTGCTCCTCGTTTTTCTGCTTTTCGACGGCGACCTCGGCGGGGTCCTTCTTCGGCCGGTCTTTCTTCGGGAACCAGTTCTGGTCCGCGTACCACCACAGGGCGGTAATTCCTCCCGCGAGGAGCACGAAGAAGACAACGTTGTAGGCGTTCTGGCGCATGGAATCCGGTCGGAAATCGGGGTACCGTCCGCTGGCGCGGGTATCCTTTCCATCCTAGCAACTCCAGCGCCCGAGGACGAAGAAAGCCCACCCGCACGAAACGGGTGGGCTTTGGGTAATTCGTCGGGGGCAGGCGGGTATTCGCCCACCCGCGTCTCAGGGGTCGGGTCGGAGGGCCGGCTGTGCCGGCCGGGTTTCTTCTGCGGCCGGCACAGCCGGCCCTCCGAGGTCACCGCCCCTCGCGGAGGCGGTCCCCCAGAAAGTTCTCGAGGTCCGGGGTGTCGTAGATCTTCTTGACCGTGGTCTCGACGTCGTACTCGACCCGGCGGAACTTGATTACGTCGTTCTCCAGCACAACGTAGCAGGCCCGCCAGTTCCCGTCCCGCGGCTGGCCGACGCTCCCGACGTTGCACAACGTCTTCCGCCCGTCCAGCTTGTACGCGAACTCCACTTCCTCCGGGCTGAGGAACTGCATGTTCTCGGTGAACACGCCCGGGACGTGGGTGTGCCCCTGGAAGCAGTACCGCTCCACCAGGGCGAAGATCCGCTCCATCTTCCGCTGGTTGTAGACGTCTTCCGGGAAGACGTACTCGTTGAGCGGGTTGCGGGCGGACCCGTGGACGAACAGGTAGCCGTTCTCGCGGTGGCTGCGGGGCCGCTCGGCCAGGAACTCCCACCGCTTCTCCCGAAGCGGGCGGGGTTCGGCGGTCGATTCGAGCTGGGTCCGGGTCCAGAAGATCGCCCGCTCCGCCGGCTGGTTGAACCCGTCCGGGTCGAACATCGCGCCCTGGTCGTGGTTCCCCAGCAGGACGAGCTTGCAGTCCATCACGAGGTCGATGCACTCCCGCGGGTTCGGGCCGTATCCGACCACGTCGCCGAGACAATAAACCTCGGTGATCCCCTGCGTTTTGATGTCGGCCAGCACCGCCTGGAGGGCTTCCAGGTTGCTGTGAATATCGCTGATAATCGCCTTCACGCCGGAAGCCTCACGGACGGTGGCCGACCTCCCGAACTCGTCCGACCGGGGTCATATTACGCCCGGATTCACGGCGGGAGCCCGATAGAGGGACTCTTGAGGCGGGCCAGTAACCACCGGTTCAAATGTGAAGTATAGACCACGGACTCGGATCGGTAAACAGAGGAACGAGCGAGTCGATGGGAAACGCAGGTAATCTGGCGCGACGAGAACGAACGGGGCGAAGTTTCCTGGCGAGCGGGGGCGTGAGCCCCCCGAGTGACGTCAACGCATCGGTGCGGGAACGACACTCTTGGCGAGCGGGGAGCGTGAGCCCCCGAGTGACGTCAACGCATCGGTGGGGTCTGACGTCACTCGGGGGACTGTCGTTGGGAAACGCAGGTAATCTGGCGCGACGAGAACGAACGGGGCGAAGTTTCCTGGCGAGCGGGGGCGTGAGCCCCCCGAGTGACGTCAACGCATCGGTGGGGTCTAGCGTTACTCGGGGGGCTCATGCCCCCCGCTCGCCAAAAACCAAAACGGACCCTCAGTCGCTGCCGATGCCTCGACGTTACTCCTGAATCTCACACGATCAGGCTCGTGAACGGCTTCGGCTTGTCGACAATGGAAATGGGCCGGCCGGCCGGGGTGTCATTCTTCTTGGTGTGGTCGATCCCCATCAGCTCGCACACGGTCGCCAAAAAGTCTGCCGTGCCGACTTTCTGGTCGACGACCGCGGCCCCGTCCGCGTCCGTCTTTCCGACGACCCGGCCGCCCCTCACCCCGCCGCCGAACATCGCCAAACTCCAGGCCTTCGGGTAGTGGTCGCGGCCGGGCTTCGCCCCGCGGGTGTTGATATTCGGGGTGCGGCCGAACTCGCCCATCCAGACCACCAGGGTACGGTCGAGCAGCCCTCGGGCCTTCAGGTCCTCGATCAATGCCGCGATCGGGGGGTCGATCTGTCCGGACAGGGCTTTCACCTTGTCGAAGTTATCCTGGTGGGTGTCCCACCCGCCGAGGGTGACTTCCACGAACGGCACCCCGATCTCGACCAATCGGCGGGCCATCAGCACCCCCTCGGCGAACTTCCCGGTGCCGTACTTCGACTTGTCGGCGGCCGGCTCCAGAGTCAGGTCGAACGCCTTCGCCTCCTTCGAGTGCATCAACTTGACGGCCCGCTCGTAGGTCGTCTTGTGGTCGGTGATGGCCCCGGCCCGGTACTCCCCCTGGAACGCCGTCTCCATCTCCTCGAGCAGCGTGACCCGCTTGTCGAACCGGGCGTCGCCCACGACCGCCTTCAGGTCCTCAACCCCCCGGACCGGGTCCTGGACGAGAAGCGGTTGGTACTTCGGCCCGAGGAACCCGGAGCCGAAACTCCGGCTGCCGATCGAGACGAACGCCGGGACCGACGACTCCGGTTTCCCGGTCTCGGCCGCGACGATCGACCCGATGCTCGGGTAAATGAGCCCGCCCTGCCCTTCGCGATAGCCGGTGTGCAGGTTGTACTTCGCCCGGGGGTGGGCTCCCTCCGGGGTACTCATCCCGCGGACCAGAACCCCGTGTTTCATCACCTTTGCGAACCCGGGCAAGTGCTCGCTGATCTCGATCCCGGGGGCGCTGGTCTGGATCGGCTTGAAGTCGCCGGCCCCCTTGCTGCCTGGCTTAAGGTCGAGCGTGTCCTTGTGGCTCGGCCCGCCGTCCATCCACAGCAGGATGCACGACCTGGCCTTCGCCGCGGTCGGGGCGGGGGCGGCACCCGCCCGGGCGGCGAGCACCTCGAGCCAGCCGGACATCGAAGCAGCGCCAACGCCGGCGGCGGTCAGCTGGAGGAATTTCCGCCGGCTCAGCTCGGACAGGCGTTCGGAGAACATTTGCTACTCGTGTTTGGTGTTTGGTGTTTGGTGTTTGGTGTTTGGTGTTCAGGCCGTTGTCTGGGTATTCGAGGCGGGAACAGCCTGATCAGGAACGATACGCCGCACCGGGAATCACGAGCCATCGAACACCAAACACCAATTGACTACCGGACCATCGTGAACTCACTGCTGTTCAGGACCGCCCACAGGATGTCCCCGTAGGCCTCGGCCGGGGTGCCGGCCTTTGATACATACTCGGTCAGCCGCTTGACCTCGGCCGGGGTCGGCCGGCGGGACAGGGCCGTCAGGTAGATCCGCTCGAACACGACCGCGGGCTGGTCGCCGGGCGCGGCGAACTGCCGGATCAGGGCCGGGTTACCGGTCACCCGGGAGTTCATCAGCTTGAGCGCTTGCGGGATACCGGCCTCGTACTCGGTGGGGCTCGCGGCCTCGGCCCCGGCGAGGAAGAACTGCACGAACCCATCCCGCGGGTTGGCCGGGCCGCGTTTCGGATTCCCGGCCTTACCGGCCGCCTCGGCCGGGGCCTTGTCCAACCCGGTCACGGCCGCCAGGCTGTCGTACAGCTGGTGCGGGGACAGCACCTTCACCGTCAAGTGGCTGAAGAGATGGTCGTCCTTCTCGTTCCCACTCACCGGCCGGCTCGTCCGCTGGTAAGCCTGGGTGGCGCAGACGGCCCGGTACAGGTACTTCACGTCGAACCCGTTGTCGGCGAAGTTTCGCGCCAGCGCCGCGAGCAGCTCGGGGTGCGACGGCGTGTTCTCGTCGTGCATGTCGTCCACCGGGTTGACGAAGCCCGTGCCGAAGAGCAAGGCCCACGTCCGGTTCACCATCGCCCGGGCGAAGTAGGGGTTGTCCGGGGCAGTCATCCACCGGGCCAGGACCGGGCGGTACGGTTCGGTGGGGGCCAGGTTCGGCGACGGCCCGCCGAGGAGCTTCGCCGGCACGGTCTTCGCCGACTCGGGGAAGAAGTCCCGCGCCTTCGTCCGGATCGGTCCTTCCTGGACCCCGATCTTGCTATTGTCCCCGCCCTGGTTCGGGTTCTTGGGGTTCTCCGCCCGGACCTTGGAGAAGAACTCGGCCATCCCCCAGTATTCGGCCTGCTTCCACTCGGTGAACGGGTGGTTGTGGCACTGGGCGCACTGGAGCTGGACGCCCAGGAAGTGCTGGGCCACCCCGTCGGTCAGCTTGTCGACCGACCGGTTCGCCAGGAAGTAAGTGACCGCCGGGTTCTCCTCCGCCGTCCCGGAGGCGGTGAGGAGGTTGAAGACGAACACGTTCCACGGGGTGTTCTTGTTGAAACTGTCCTCCAGCCACTTCACGAACGGCTCGCGGAGGACGAACCGGTTGCCCGAGTCGCGGCGCATCAGTTTCGGCTGCCAGATGTCGGCGAGATGGCGGCCGAAGTTCGGGCTGTCGAGCAGCTCGTCGACCAGCTTCGCCCGTTTGGCCGGGTCGGCACTGTCGAGAAACGCCCGGGCCTTGTCGGAGGAGGGGATGACGCCGGTCAGGTCGAGATACGTTCGACGGAGAAACTCCGCGTCCGAGCACACCGGCGACGGGGTCACCTTCCCCTCGGTGAGCTTCCGGGTGATGTGCTCGTCGATCAGCCTGGCGAGGGCGGCGGCGTCCTTCGGGCCGACCGAGCCGGTGATCGGTTTCGCCGGGACGGCAGGCGCCGGGGTGACGGCCGGTACAGGGTCGTGTTGTTTCTTGTTTCTCTTGTCTTTCTTGTTCGCGGGCTGGGCCGCAGCCGTCATGTCGCCGAGCAGGGTGACGAGCCCGACGGTCAGGGCGAACAAGACGAGGAGTCGGAGTGTCCGCATCGGTCAACCTCTTCCGGTGCGAAGCCCGGGTTCGGTTCTGTACGGCCGGATGGCCGCGAAGGGCGGGGAGTTAGGCACGTGGCAGGAGCAAACCGACCCGGCCAGAGGCTGGGTGCCACGGGCGGCTTGTCCGCCGTGTGGCCTGCGCTCCCGAGCACACGGGCGGACAACAAGCCGCCCCTGGCACCCTCAGACGGGTAATGCATTTCCTACCACGTGCCTTACTCATTCAACACTGGGACCTGGCGGTGAGTTCCGCAGCAATCTCGACGAGGTGTCAAGCGATAACAATTGTGGGATATGGACCTTGGAGTCGTGCCGACGGCGGCCCGATGACATCTCATCGGGTCCTCATGACTCACCCGGAAGCCCGAACAGGGTGCGGGCGTTCCGGGTGGTGTGGTCGGCGATCACGCCCGGGGTCGCGCCTTTCACCTCGGCCAGGCACGCAGCTGTGCGGGCGACGAACGCCGGTTCGTTCCGTTTCCCGCGCTGGGGGACCGGCGCGAGATACGGGCAATCGGTTTCGACCAGCAGCCGATCGAGTGGGATCTCTCTCGCCACGTCGCGCAAGTCCTGCGCGGTCTTGTAAGTCAGCATTCCGGCGAACGAGATGTGAAGGCCCATTTCGAGACACGCCAAGGCGGTGGCGAGGTCGCCGCTGAACGAGTGCATCACCGCCCGGACCGGCCCGTGCTTGTCGAACTCCGCCCGCAACACCCGAACCACGTCGGATTCGGCTTCGCGGCAGTGGATGACGAACGGCTTGCCGAGCCGGCGGGCCAGCTCGATGTGCCGGGCGAAGTAGTCCTCCTGCTGCGGGAACGGCGCCCGGTCCCAGTACCGGTCCAGCCCCGTCTCGCCGATCGCCACCACTCGCTCCTCGGTCTCCGCGAGCTTCACGACGACGTCCCAGTCGCCGGGCTGCACCTCCGCGACGTGGTTCGGCTGAATCCCGACCGCCGCGACGAGGAGCGGGTGAGTGTTCGCGAGCCTGACGGATTCCAGGGATGATTCGCGATCAATCCCGATACAGATCGCCCGCTCCACCCCGGCCGCCTGAGCTCTCTTCAGGACGGCGGGCAGGTCGCCCCGGAACCGGTCGTCGAACAGGTGGGCGTGGGTGTCGATCAGCATGGGAATCGGCAGAATAAGGCTGCCAGGGCTCCGGCCCGGGGCAAGGTACGAATGCCCCTCCGGGGCAACTCCGGTAGTCGCGGAGCGGCGGTCGTGTTTAGCCCAGGCGGGAGCCCTGGGCGGCCGGCTCACGATCCCAGCTGCTCCAACTCGGCCAGGTGCCTCTGGTGGGCATCGACCAGCTGCCGGACAGCCGAGCCGGCGTCCGGGTCCGTCAATACACCGACATCCACTTCGAGAGCGGCCAGGTCCTGTTTTTGCTCCGCGATGATTTTCGGGATCAGGTAGCGAATCCCGACGAAATTCAGGTCGGTGAACGCGACGGGGAACGACCCGAGGTAAGGGAGCGGGACGCGCCGGGCCCCTAGAAACTCGCCCAGCGTCTCGATTGCCGCGGTCTCCTCGGTCGCGACCCGCTGGACCGCATCAAGGAGCTTGCGGTCGGTCCCGGAAGCGTAAGGGGCGGCCCCGCGGACGTATTGCAGCAGCGAGCGGGATTCACGTCGGAACACGTCCTGCAAACGATGTGCATCGGCCGGACTCATCGTTGCGCCGCCCCCCCCGCGTTCGGGCCCGGAACCCGCACGGCGGGTACGAATGCCGCCGCGGCCCGGTCGGTCGCCGCGGTAATCGGGTTCCACACCACCCCGGCCGCCACCAGCAAGGCGGCCAGTACCGTCAGGTAAACCGAGGCGGCATAAGGAGTCGCGGGCCCCGAATTCGCAGGTCCCAAGTCGGGAGAGACGGGCACCGGATCGACGGCTCCCGACTTGGGACTCGAGACCGTCGAACCCGGGGCATCCAGGATCATCGCCCGGACCACCCGTAGGTAGTAGTACGCACTGATGGCAGTGTTCACCGCCCCGACCGCGAACAGCGCGTAGAACGCCGTTCCCAGGTCTGGTCGCCCGGCCCCAGACGCCCCCTTCCCCGCATCGTACACGGCCGCGAACACCTGGAACTTCCCGGCGAACCCGGCGAGCGGGGGGAACCCGAGGAGCGAGAACAGGAAGAGGGCCATCGTCACCGCCAGCACCGGCGACCGCCACACCAGCCCGCGGTACGCGGCCAGGTCTTCGGCCCCGGTGGCGTTCCGCACCAGTGCCACGACCGCGAACGCCCCCAGGTTCATCAGCAGGTACGCGACCAGGTAGTACAGCACCGCCGACGCCGCGGCCGGGGTCAGCACCGCCACCCCGAGCAGCATGTAGCCGGCGTGCGCGATGGTCGAGTACGCGAGCAGCCGTTTCAGGTTCGTCTGCCCGAAGGCGGCGAGGTTCCCGAACGTGACCGTGACCGCCCCGGCGATCCCCACCCCGAGCCCGACCGTGCCCGGGAGCAGCCACGGGGAGGCGGGGGACGCCCCCATCGTGCTTCCGGCCGCCTGGAGGGTGAGCAGGAGGCGGGCGGTGAGGGCGACCGCGGCCGCCTTTGACGCGACCGACAGAAACCCGGCGACCTCCGCCGCCGCCCCCTCGAACACGTCCGGGCACCAGAAGTGGAACGGGACGGCGGCGAGCTTGAACCCGAGCCCGACGAACACCAGGGTGAGGCCGGTCAGGAGGAGCGGGTCGAACCCGCCCGCGGCCCCCATCCGGGCCGCGACCGCGGACGCGAGGTTCGGCAGGTACCCGGTCCCGAACGTCCCGGCGAGCAGGCTGATCCCGTACAGCATCACCCCGGACGCCCCGGCCCCGAACACCACGTACTTGAGCGCGGCCTCACTCCCCTGGCGGCGGCCTTTCAGGAAGCCGGCCAGGGCGTAGCTCGGGAGGCTGGCCATTTCGACCGCGATGAACACCAGCATCAGGTGGTTGGCGGCGGTCATCAGCATCATCCCGAGCGTCCCGCCGAGGAGCAGGGCGTAGAAGTCGCCGGAGTCGTCGCGGTCGGGGATGCCGGTGAGCAGGGTGAGCAGGACGGTGAGCAGGGCGGCGGCGAGGAGGAGGGTGCGGACGAACGCGGAGAACGGGTCCGAGATGAGCATCCCGGCGAAGTACGGAGTCGACACGGCCGCCGACCCGGCGGCCTCCCGCACCCCGACGACCGCGACCAGAAGGGCAACGCCCAGGACCGCGACCGCGACCCCACCGAGGTGGGACCGGTCGAGGGCCTTCACGAGCCGGCACAGCAGGAGGAAGACGACCCCGCCGGCGACCACCAGTTCCGGGAGGAACAGGAGTAGGTCGGACCCGAGGGCGGTCTGAAGGGCGTCGATATTGGAGGGGGTGAGCATCGTAAGAGGCGGCCCATCAGCACGGCCGGGGGAGGTGGCCGCAAACCGAGAGAGGTTAGGGTACCCATCACCCTCCCCAGGGGGAAGGGGTTCGGCGAACGAGCCCGGGAGTGGCCGGCCGTCCCGAGGCGATCTCCTCTCGCCGGTCGGGGTCCCGTCGCGGGCCGGATCACCCGATCGGGCTGGCGGAAGCCGGCGGTCCCTGACTGCCCACCCCTCACGCGGCCGTCAGCTTGAACTTGTTGACATTTTGCCCGGGCACACACGAACATAGAGTAAGCCCTCCCAGAAGACTGATGCGCCCTTGCCGGAGTGGCGGACATGTCACCGAGCCACGACATCACCCAGCCCGTAAACGGCTTACTCCCGGACATTGAGCACAGCGTCTCCGGGGCCGAGGTCACCCGGGACGACCCCGGCCGCACCGGCCGCCCCGGAGAGGTCGGAGACCCAGCCTCGTTGGGTTCGAGCGGCTCCCAGGAAATGGCGTTCGGGGCCGTCACCTGCCCCCGGTTCATCGGCGACTACGAGATCCTCCGCCTCCTGGGCAGCGGCGGCATGGGGAACGTCTTCGTGGCCAAGAACCTGTTCTTCGGCCGGGAAGAAGCCCTGAAAATGATCCACGACCGCCTCGACTCCCGCGAAGCACGGAAGAAGTTCGTCGAGGAAATGCACACCCAGGCCGGGCTGGATCACGCGAACATCGTCAAGGTCCATTACGCCGGGATGTCCAAGCACGCCGGAAAGTACAAGGACCAGCTGTATTTCGTGACGTCGTTGGAGTCCGGCGACCTGGGCGACGCGATCGAGAAGACCGGGCCGTTTCCCCCGGCCCGGGCCGCCGACCTCATCCGGCAGCTGGCGAAGGCCATCGCCCACGCCCACGCCCGGGGCGTGATCCACTGCGACCTGAAGCCGAAGAACATCCTCCTCGCCGCGGACGGGACCCCGAAGGTGACGGACTTCGGGCTCGTGAAGTTCCTGGCGGTCCGGGGCGGGGCCCAGCCGGCGCCGGGCCGCCCGTTCGGCACGCCCAATTACATGCCCCCGGAACAGGCCCGCGGGGAGCACGACCGGGTGGACCAGCGGTCGGACGTGTACGGGCTCGGCGCGGTGTTGTACGAGCTGTTGACCGGCCAGCCGCCGTACCCGGGCGCCAGCCGGGACGAGGTCCTCGAGCGGGTGAAGGACCTGGCGGCGACGCCGAAGCCCCCCCGGGAACTCAATCCCAAAATCCCGCCCCGGCTCGAGGCCATCTGCCTGCGGTGCCTCCGGAAATACCCGGCCGGCCGGTACACATCGGCCGACGAGCTGGCGGCCGATCTGCACGACTTCCTTCAGCTGCCGTGGTGGCGGCGGCGGTGGCGGGAGATCGTGATCACCCTGCTGCTCGGGGGGATACTGTCAGTCGGCTGGGAAGCCCTCCCGTCGCCCCGGGCTAAAGCCCGGAGAGCACTCGACAAGGCGGAGCAGGCCCTCCAGGACCAGAACCTGGCCGTCGCGGCGGACCACTACGCGGCGGCGAAACGCTTGTACCTGACCCTCGTCGACGCGCCGGTCGTCCTCGACCGGGAGGAGTTGAAGCGGAAGCTGGCCGAGGTCGACGGCCGGTTGGCCGAACTCCAGGATCAGGACCGCCGGGGGAAGACGGCCGAAAAGGTCCGCGCGGCCGAATCCCGGCGGGCGGAAGCCGCCCAGGCACGCCAGGCTGGGGACCGGGGCGAGGAGTTCAAGAGCCTGAACGCCGCGGCCAAGCAGTACGAGGAACTCCTCCAGCTCGGCCCGGCCGCCGAGATCGGGCCGGGCCCGCGGTGCGATTATGGCAAGATCCTTACCCGCCTCGCCGAACTCCACGAAGAAGACCGGAACCCGGCCGACGCGGAAAAAACCCTGGAAGACGCCCGCAAGGTTCTCGATGGGGCGAAGGTCGAAACATCGGAGATCGCCCTCGCCAGGGCCGAGGTAGAACACATCTGGGGCGTCCATTTCATGAACGACGGGAGGCACGACAAGGCTCGGGAGCGGTACCTGAAAGGACGCGACCTCCGCGTCCGCCTGTGGGAGGAGAAGAAGGACGACCGGGAATACTGCCGCGATCTGGCCCGGAGTCACGGCTACCTGGGGGACGTCCAGCTGGTGACGGACCCGGTCGGAAGCGCCCTGGATTCGTACCTGCGGGCGAAGGAGCTCCGCCAGGCGCTCGCGGAGAAGGACCCGCAGAACGTCGAGGCGCAGTGCCTGCACGCCCGGGATTTCGGCAACCTGGCGTCGGCCCACGAGTGGCAGGGAGGAGAAGAGGACCTCGACAAGGCGGGCAAGGCCCACCGGGACCGGCTCGACTACTACCTCCGCCACGTCGAGCCGCTCCCGAAACTCCTTCCCGCCGCCCACCTGACCGAGCGGGCGGACACCCGCGTGGCGCTCGCGGAATTGCTCCTGGACAGGCCGGCTCCCCCGGCTCCGGAAATCGCGGAGTTGCTCGGCCGGGCCGAGGAGGAGTACACCCGGCTCCGCGACAAGGACTCGGAAAAGACCTGTTCCGCGCCGATCAAAGCCGCCCTGGCCCGGCTCCACGTGGTCTGGGGACGGTTTCACCACCTCCGCGGGAAGGAGACCGAGGCCCGGGGCCGGTTACAGGCGGCGAAGGAACTGTTCACCATCCTGGACGACGACGAGAAAGCCCAGCCCGAGGACTACTACCACCTGGCGGTCGTCCAGACGCTCCTCGGCGTGTTGCCGACGACGTCCGAGTTCGACCGCCTGAACCACCAACTCCTGGCTCTCGACCGGCTCGAGAAAGCGGTCCGGAAAGGGTTCCGGAACCAAAAACGGCTCGAGCGCGATCTGGGGCTGGCCCTACTCGGGCGGGCCCACCCGAGGCGGTTCGGGGAGATCATTGCCGATCTCCACAGGCGTCTGCTCGAACTCCAGGGCAAACCGGCCTGACGCGGTCGTCTTCCCTCGCGGTGCGGTTCGGGAACCAGAAGGGCCCGCGGGCCCACGGCCCGGGCTCGGGCGGAGCTCGGCGGGCCGCCCCGTCACCCCTTCAGCATCTCGTCGTGCTTCATCCCGGACGGCGGGAGGTCGGCCTTGCGGCAGTTCGCCAGCGCGGCCTTCGCCCCGGAGAACTGGTCGGCGTCGTTGTCCTCCCACTCGATCGACACCGCCCCGTCGAACCCGACCCGGTTCAGCTCGATGAAGATCTCTTCCAGGCTGTTCGCATCTCGAGCCGTGCCGGCGGTAACGAAGTTCCACCCGTTCGCCCAGTGGCCCATCGGCCGGTGCCCGCCCAGCCGGCCCGCCCGGCAGTGCTCCCGGGCCACCCACACCCCCTTCACGTGGGCGCAGTGGATGAACTCCGGGAACTCCCGGATGAACTGGATCACGCTCACGTTCTGCCACTCCATGTGCGACCCGTCGAGGTTGAACCCGACCACCCCCTCGTACCCGGCCTTGCACATGTGGGTGATGTAGTCCGAGGCGCTCTCGATATCCCCCATCGCCCGCTCGCTCGGGTGGCACTCCAGGTCGAACGTGATCCCGTACTGCTTGCACAGGTCCCACACCGGCCCGAACCGCTCGACCAGGAGTTCCAGCGACAGCTGCCGGACGTCCGGCAGCTTGTACCCCTCGATCGCGTCCGGCAGGGGCGGGAACAGGAACCAGTGGCTCCAGCAGTTCGCCGGCGACCCGACGAACCCGGGCAGCGCCACCTTCCGGCCCTGGAGCTTGCTCAGGTGGCCGGCGTACCGGACGCACGCCTCCAGGTCCTTCCGGGCCTCGGCGTGGACCAGCTTGCCGACCTCCGGCGGGACGTAGTACGGGTCGGTCCGCGGGGGGGTGTTCCCGGCCTTCCGCCACTCCCGGTACGCGGCCTTCGCCTCGCCCTTCCCGCTGCAGAAGTTCAACGTCTTGGCGGTCGGCTCGTCGCCGAGGATCTGCCCCTGGAGGTGACTGGCGACGGTGAAGATTTCGAGCCCGTGCTTCTTCGCCAGGGCGACTCGCTCCCTGGCGTACTCGGCGGCCCCGGCGTCGGTGTCGCAGCGCCGCAGGTCCAGCTCCCAGGAGGCTTCCTCCCACCCATCGAACCCGGCGGTTTCGAGGAACGGGATCCAGTGCGCTTCGGGGACGTTCCCGAACTGGCCGCGGACGAGGCCGATCTGGTGGAACGAACCTTTACCGTTCTTGTGCTGGGGGGTCTGGTGAAAGCCCATCGGGAGAGACTCCGGTGTGGGGTTTTGCGGGCGGGTGAACCGCCCGGTACGCTGGCGGACCGTTACCGCAGACTGTACGGCCCGCCGAAACGGCGGGCAACAATCACCCGCCGGAAACACAACCGACATTCCGCCTTCAAGAACGCTTCCGACAATGCCGATTCGAGGTGTACAGATTTCGACCTTACGTATCCCGAACCCGAGAGGAGTGAGTCATGCCGCGCGTCGTTCACTTCGAGATCCACGCCGACGACCCGGCCCGGGCGGCGAAGTTCTACACCGACCTGTTCGACTGGTCGATCACCAAATGGGACGGTCCGGTCGATTACTGGATGGTCGTCACGGGTCCGGATAGTACCCCGGGGATCAACGGCGGGATCATGAAGCGGATGCACCCGCTCGGCGGGACGGACGGGGTGATCGCCTACGTCTGCACGGTTCAGGTGGACGACCTCGACCGGTCCGTCGCCCGCGGGCAGGAGCTGGGCGGGTCGGTGGGTTTGCCGCGGATGCCGGTGCCCGGGGTCGGCTGGCTGGCGTATCTGAAGGACACCGAGGGGAACGTGTTCGGGCTGATGCAGCCGGACCCGGCGGCGAAGTGAGGAGGCCGGGCACCGCTTGCGCGCGGGTGATGGACTGGCGGACCGGATCTGGGTATCACACCCCGATGCCCACCGCCGCCGCCGACACGGCCCTCAAGTGGCTCCTCCGCCTGATCGGCGGGGTGGAGCTCTGCGCCATTCCGTTCATCCTCTTCCCGGCACCGTGGATGGACGCGGTCCACGACCGCGTGCTCGGGCTTGGGCCGCTCCCGGACGGGCCCGTGGTCGAGTACATGGCCCGCAGTCTGTCGGCCCTGTACGCGGTTCACGGGGCTGTCATTTTCCGGCTGTCGTTCGACCTCCCCCGGTTCCGGCCGCTTGTCGGCTTCCTCGGCTGGCTGCACGTCCTCCTCGGAATGGCGGTCCTCGGCACCGATTTCACTGCGGGCCTGCCGTGGTACTGGGTCGGCGTAGAGGGACCGGTCATCGCCGCGGGCGGGGGGATGATCCTGGTGTTGACCCGGCTCAACGCAAGGACCGGCCGGACGGCATAGGGTGATGCCCCCGAGGGGTTCTCAGCATCAGCGTCGCAGGATCTCACTCCTCGACACCCGCCAGTGTGGTAACACTCGGCGTGGTTGAGCCGGGACTTCTCTCAACTTCGTCGGGTACTGGGGCCATCTCGTGAGGGGGACCGGTGCCAACTACTCGTCATCTCCCGGGCAGGTTGACCGTTTCGGCTGTGGCCACGCCCTCGGTCAGCCGCCACCGGGTGCGAGCCGGAAGATCACGAAACACCTGCACCTTCCCAGACGGCCATCGGACGGTCACGGCGTCGAGTTTCGGGGCTTCGCCCAACCCGAGTAGGAGCCGACGGTCGTTCGCCGACAGGTAACTTCCACCGCCGATTACACAGTGATGCCGGCTTTTCCCGCCCCACTCCACCCGCACTACCGCCCCAACCGCGTTCCGATTGCTCTTCTTCCCATCCCCGACCAGTTCCAGGCTCACCCACCCGTTATGGGTCGTGGTCCGGTTGTGGAGTAATACGGCCGGCTCCCCGACCGCGGAAAGGACGAGGTCGGGGAGGCCGTCGTGGTCGTAGTCTGCTCGGGCAAGCCCGCGGCCGACCCGGGGCTTCAAGAAGTCTGCCCCGGCCGTCTCGCTCGCGTCCCGGAACTTTCCGGCCCCATTCCCGAGAAACAATTGTGCCTCCTGGGCGTAAGAGACCCCGGACGCCTGCCGGGCGGCACGGTTGACGTGCCCATTCGCCACCGCCAGGTCCACATTCCCATCCAGGTCCGAGTCGAGCGCGCATACCCCAAACTTCAGCCGGTCGACGCTCGGTCCGCCAAGCCCGGACGGGTAACTGGCGTCATCGAACCGGAGGTTCCCGCGGTTCAGGAACAGAACATTCGGCAACCGTTGGAAGTTCGTCACGAACAGCGACGGGCGGCCGGACCCGTCGAGGTCAGCCGCCTCCACCCCCATCCCGGCCATCCGCTCACCCCCGGGCCCGAGCGCCACACCCGCGGGAAGGGCGACCTCCTCGAACCGCATCCCGCCGAGGTTATGGAACAGATACGCCGGGCCGAGGTCATTCACGGCGTAGATGTCCGGCTTCCCGTCCCCGTCCAGGTCGAGGATCACCACCCCAAGCCCGGCCTCGGCCGTGACCGACCCGACCCCGGACGACTGGGTCACATCGGTAAACGAGCCGTCGCCGGTGTTCCTGAACAGGCGGTGGACGACGTGCGGGTAGGCGGTCGGGTTGCACGAGATGGGCAGTCCTTTCGCCGGATCCTTGCAGGTGAACGGGTTCGTCGGGTCGATCTCAACGTAGTTGCAGAGGTAGAGGTCGAGCAAACCGTCCCCGTCCAGATCGGCCCAGGCGCAGCTCGTCCCCCAGTGCGGGTTGCTCAGTTTCGCCGCGTCGGTCACGTCTTTGAACCGCCGCCCCCCCGGGGCGGTCCGGTCCGCGACGTTGTGGAACAGCGAGACCCCGCCAAGGTACGTCACGACGAGGTCGTCGAACCCGTCGTTGTCGTAGTCCCCGACCGCGCACCCCATCCCGAACCCGGCCTTGTCCAGCCCGACCCGGGCGGTGACGTCGGTGAACGTCCCGTCCCGGTTGTTCCGGTACAGCTTGTGGGTCTTCGACGGGTCACCCGGCGCCGGAGGGAGGGGACCGTCCTGAACGTGGAACAGGTCCGGCCACCCGTCCGCGTCGTAGTCGATCCATCCCACCCCACTCCCCATCGTCTCGGTGATCAGGTGCTGGGGGGTGGCCGGATCGAAGTGCCGGAAGTCGACCCCTGCCGCTTCCGCCACGTCCTCGAACCAGACCGTGCCGTGCGGCGGACCGGGTGGCGAGGGGTCGGGAGCCGGGCCACCGGAGTGGAGCAGATACCAGCCCCCGACACTGGCAACCACGAGAACGACCAGCCCGATCGTTGCCTTTCCCATTCGGATATCCAGGTGGGCGTCAGGGGATCTGGGCGGTCCGGGTCCGGACGGCCCGCGCCAGGTCCGGACGGCCGAGCCGGTCGTGGCACTCGGCCAACAGACTCAGGACCGCCCGGTCGGGCCCGGTCCGGTTGAGGAATGACTCGAGGACGCGGCGGGCTTCGTCCGGCTCCCCGATCGCGAGAAGGGTCTCGGCGGCGCGGAGTTGAAGGCCTCTGTCCGACGGCCGCTGGCGGGCGTCGCCGAGGGCGTAGGTCGCCCGCTGGACCAGGGTCAACTGGTCGAACACCGTCTTCGCCTCGTCGGGGTGCCCGGTCCGGGTCAGCGCCTGTCCGAGGTGGTGGAGGAGGAGGACTCGTTCGTCCGTATTGCGGGGTCTGACGCGCCGGAGCGTGTCGACCGCCCGGGGGTACTCGCCGGCCTGCTGGTAGACGATCCCCCGTAAGAGGAGTGCGTCGGGCTGGTCGGCCGTCTCACCGAGTACCCGGTCCAACAGCACGCCGGCTTCCACGGGGTTTCCCCGAGCCGCCTCGGCCCGGGCTAGTGCCACCCGGATCTCGGCCGGCGGGATCGGGGGGGCTTCAAGGAGCCTATTGCACTCGCGGACGGTATCGTTGTACCGCCCGACGAGGAAATACAGCCCGGCGAGCCGGAGGCGGGTTTTTTGATCATCCGGGACGATGGCAAGAACCTGCTCCGCCGGACGGATCAAGTCCTCCGCCGGACGGTGAAGGCGCTGGCGAACGTCCAACTGCGACAGGAAGGGCTCAGGGTCGTGGGGTTGGGCCCGGCACCACCGGTCTGTGTACGGCTCGATCTCTTCGGGTTGGGCGCCCGCGCGGGTCATTCCTTTGACCAAGGCCCTGAGCAGGTCGGGGTCGTCAGGAGCCCGGATCAGGCAGCCGAGAAGCAGTGGAACGGCTTGCTGCGGGTGGCCGTCCTCGGCCAGGGCGAGGGCGTGCCGCCGCTCGTCGGAAAGGGTCGCGACGCGGGAGAGGTAATAGTACCCCCCGCCCACGCCGGTGAGTACAACGGCCGCGACGAGAGCTCGTCGGCCGGGGCGGCCAAATGACGTGGGGCCAATCGCCATACTGCGGTCCAGATCGGCGACTTGAGTAGGGTCATCCCGGTCGTCTTTCGACGGACCAGGAGTGCGGTCAAGTTTCCTCCCGTGCCGAAAAGATGGCGGCGCAGGGGACGATCCTTCGCTAAATCATCCGGGTGCTTGATCAGACCGGGGCCGAGCAAGGGTCGGCGACCGCAGCCAATGTCGGAACCGGTTATCCCGATCGATTCCCCGGCCCGGACCAGTGCTTCGGCGGCGCAATTCCTTGGCCAGGTCCCCAGTTACTGATCTGATCTACCCGATTTCCTGTTGCACAGCAACAGCCCTCAGCCCATAATCACTTGCATCCCGTCGTTTTTTCCGAGGCTTTTCGGCCCGTCTGTGAGGTTCACTCGATGAGGCGGTTCCTTTTCGCCGTCGGCATGATGGCGGCCGTCGCCACGTCTGAAGCCGATGCCGGGTATGTGATCATCCGGGTCGTTTTGGATGGGGGTACCGATGCCGGGGGGCTTGACGCCCCGGGTACGGGCATGGCTATGCCCGGCATGTCACAGCCCGGGATCGGCTCCTTCCGAGGGGGAAGCCTTCTTTCACCGGACTTTATGGGGTCTGGTAAGCACCCGGGGACCGGGTCGTCCGGGAAGACAGGCGGCGCCGACCCCCGCCAGTCGATCTTCGTCGTGGTGCCGTTCACCAAGAAGCCAGAGCGGCGGACGTTCTACTCGAAACTCCCGTACCACCAGTATCAGAACCCGATGTGGGAGTCCGGCCTGACCCACCCATTCGGCTCGACCAACCTGCTCATCGACAACACCCAGATCCAGTGGTACATGGAGCACGCGGAAGACCCGGCGGTGAGCAGGACCCGACAATCGGCCGTGTTGGACAAGCATGCCCGGTGGCTGAAGAACCCGACCGAACCTCAGCTCTTGCTCGACATCCTGACCGAGGCGCTCGAGCGCGGGATGGTGACCGAGGCGGTCAAATACGCCGACGAACTGCTCGTCCAGGTCCAGGAGAAAAAGGCCCCGACGACCAGGCATGTCGACCAGTTCGTTCAGGCATACACCCGGTTGCAGAAGCCGTTGCGGGAAGGCGTGCGGCACAGGGAAGAGGGCCAGGCCTGGAGGGACCGGCTCCTACTCGCCTACCCCGGGGCGCAGAGCCTGTCGACCCCCCACTACACTCTGATCTACTGGGACTCGTCCGACGCCGAGCGGACCCGTCGGGCCGCCCAACTGGAAGAGAACTTCAAGGCGTTCTTCCTGCTCCACGCAACCCAGGGTGTTCTCCTGCCGATCCCCGACCAGCCACTCGTCGCGTTCCTGGCCAAGTCAGGACTTGACACGGTCCGACTGGCCGGCTCGCTCGACGGCCTGCCCCGGGTCGCCGACGCGTTCTACTCTCCGGATCACGACCTTCTGGTTCTTTCACCCGAGAGGCTCGACGCCGCGGGCCAGACGTTTCAGCGGCAGATCCAGCAGATGTACCGTGAGGGTACCAATCGCAAAGAAATGTTGGCCGGTAACGGGCCGATCCTTGACACCTCCGGGACGGTTGCGGGGCGGAAGAAGCCGGAGGAGGTGGCCCGGTGGATGACCTGGGCAATGGTCGAGCGGTACGCAGAAGAGGAGGCCGAGTGGGCCGGGGTGAGCCGTGAGGCGAACCGGCAGCTGCTCTATGCGACAGGGGTCATCCCCCGCCACGTCGCGATCCCTGGGTGGCTGTCCGAGGGATCCGCGGACTTTTTCGCACGCCCGAAAGGCCCGGTGTTCACGACCAAGGGGGAGGATCACAAGCCGATCGTGACCCTCGGCCTGACCACCGGGTACGGCGTCCCGAACTTCGTGCGGCAGAAACAGTTCAAGGAGTTGGTCGAGCGCAAAGAGTTGAACCCAGACCCGGGACTCTTGCTGCGGCATGTCGTCGGCGACGCCTACTTCGCCGCGGTAAGGAACGGGATCGACGCGGACGACCCGAAACTCCCGCGGCCGCCCGCGAAGCCCAAAGCCCCCTCTGGCGGACCCAATCCGACGGGTGGACCTGGGCCAATGGCTGGGCCTGGACCGATGGGTGGGCCTGGACCGATGGGTGGGCCCCGCCCGCCCGGCGGGCCTGGGCCGTTCGGTGGGCCGGGCCAGTTCGGCGGCCCCGGCCCGGCCGTTGACTCCTCATCCGAGGATCCCATCGTCCTCCGGCGGAAGCGGCATGAGTTCCTGGTGAACAAAGCCTATGCCACCTCCTGGGCTCTCTATTTCTATCTCGCCCGGAACGACCCGGACGGGCTGACCCGATATTTGTCCGAACTGAACAAACTGCCACGCGATCTCCCGCTCGACGAGCAGGCCCGGGTGGACGTCTTCTCGCGGGCATTCAACCTGAGCGACCCGGCGGCGTTCAAAGCTTTCGGGGCCAGCTGGCTCGAGGCGATGAACACGGTTCCGGCGACCGGAGTGGACATCCAGCTCACGGATCTGGAACACCCGAAGGAGGGAACCGGGGCGTCGGGCCCAATGCCGCCGCCCGGGGGGGGTAAACCACCAGGCGGCATGTGATCGGGTGGAGCCCCTCGTATCAATAAGGGATCGCTCCGCCCTCAATTCAGACGACCTTACATCAAGACCAAAATTTCTGCTTGACTGGTTCCGAAGATAAAGATACTTACTTAGAGGGCCACAAGGTTTTCACTTGGTCTCTTCACATTTCGCACGCCTCCGGGTTTGCTCCCGGTTTAATTGGCGGGTCTGTTCCAAGTCTTACTCGTCCGAGTGAGGTGTCTCATGCTCTCCGGCTTTATTCTCCGACCCCGCCGCCACGGCGGGTTCACGCTGATCGAGCTGCTGGTGGTGATCGCGATCATCGCCATCCTGATCGGCCTCCTCCTGCCCGCCGTCCAGAAGGTCCGCGAGGCCGCCGCCCGCTCCACCTGCCAGAATAATCTGAAGCAGATGACCCTCGCGATCCACAACTTCGAAAGTACCAACCAGCGGATCCCCCCGCTGCTCGGCGGCTGGGGATCGACGAAGTTCAACCTCATCTGGGGGCCGCCCCACGTCTTCCTGTTACCATTCGTCGAGCAGGATCCGCTCTACAAGGACATGTACAACACGGGAAACGCGAATCAAACGTATGCCTGGTGGGGAGGTATCAACAACGACAACCCCTACTCTAAGATAGTCAAGCCGTACACCTGCCCGTCAGACAATTCCCTCAGCAGTGGCTTGAACCAGCGGACCGGGTGGGGCGGGACGAGTTATTCCGCGAACGCCCAACTGTTCGCCCAGACGGACGTCAACGGGGTGATGCAGAACTGGGACCGGGGAACCAACATCGCGAACATCCGGGACGGCAGCTCGAATACGATGGCGTTCATCGAGAAGATCGGGGACTGTAACCCTGGTAGCTCGGGGTCAGCAGGCGGTGGGTCCCTGTGGGGGGTCCAGTGGGACCCGTGGTATCCGATGGTTCTCGCTAACGCGACCAACCCCAGCCAGCCGTACCTCATCACCGATGCCAATATCCTTCCCCTGTTCCAGCCGACCCAGAATACTTGTGACAATCGTCGGGCATCGTCCATGCACTCACAAGTGATCCAGATCTCGCTCGCGGACGGGTCGGTAAGGAACGTCCGGTCGTCGATCACGATGGCCACTTGGTGGCAGGCTGCGAAGCCGGACGACGGGATGGTGTTGGGGAGCGACTGGAACTGATATCTTTTCTCGAACCCGGGTGTGGCAACGCATGCCCACCAGGGTTCTTTTTGTTGGAGCGAATATGCTGAACCTGCCGGTCCGAATTACGCGAGTCGTCATAACCGCTGGCTTGATCGGTTTGGTCGGGTGTGGGGGTTCGTCCTCTGCCCCCTCGAAACCGCTCAACAACGACGTTATCCAAGTCCCCAAAACCTTGCCAGGTGGCGACCCGGAGAACCTAAAAGGAAAAGGTTCAGCTCCGCCGCTACCGAAAGGGAGTGGAGGAATGACTCCTCCGCCCGGTTTGCCCGGCTCGAAATAAATCCGATCGGCCCTCTCACGACGGTCCAAGCCCGAGAAAACGCCTGCCGCCCCGGCCCACGGCCGGGGCGATTCCCATTCACACTTCGATCCTCCCCTTCAGAAACCCGCCCTTCAGCCCGGCCACTGTCAGCAGCATCTGTCGTCTCACCCACGAGACCCGCGGCAGCCACGGGAGCACCACGTCTCGCCCCCAGGCGAGGACCGACCAGTCCGACTGGAAGAACGGCGAGAGCAGATACGTCACCGCCGCGTAGTACCGGATGTACGCCCGCTGCCGTCGACGGAATGCCCGGAACGCGGCGGCCGGGGTGCTCTCCTCCCGAAGGCAGGCCGCCAGCCGCCATGCGTCGACCAGAGCGAGGTTGATCCCCTGCCCCAGGTGCGGGCTCATCGCGTGGGCCGCGTCGCCGATGAATGCCGTCCGGTCGTCGGACCACCGCCGGAGATGGACATGTCGGTACCCGGTCAGGATCAGCTGGTCGAAGTCGCGTAGGAAGTCGAGGACCTCCGCCGCCTCGGGACTGAAGGCCAGAATCTCCGCCTTCAGGGCGCCGAGCCCCCGGGCCGCCAGCTGCGGGAACTCGGCGACCGGGAAGCCCCAATACATCGAGCACAGCCCGCCTCCCAACGGGAGCAGCCCGAACAGCTTGCGGTTCCCCCGGACCACCTGGAGGAGGTGGTCCCGCACCGCGTGACACGGTGCGGTTACCCAGAGCGTCCCGTGCGTGTACTCCGTCACGACCGCCCGGAGCCCGCACACCCCCCGCATCCGCGACCGCGACCCGTCCGCGGCAATCACGAAGTCGAACGGGCCGTGCCGCCGCCCGGCCTTGTCCGTCAGAGAGACCCCGTCGACGGTCACCTCCCGGCCGGTCACGTCGCACCCGAGTCGGACGTCGACCGGCAGCGTCCGCACGAGGTCCATCAGCGCGCCGAACAAGACCCCGCGGTGGATCCCGTAGGCCCGGCACCCGGGTTCGAGATCGGCGTACCGGGTGCGGATGAGGTCCCCGCCGGAAACGTGCCGGGCGTACAACGCCTCGATCGGGGCCGCGCGGGCCGTAACCTTCTCCAGAATGCCGAGCCGACGGAGCACATCCTGGCCCGAACACTGGAGCAGGACCCCGGCCCCGACAGGGCCGAGGAACTCGGCGCGTTCCAGCAGCGTGACCTGGTGCCCGTCCCGGGCGAGTAGGTAGGCGCTCGCCGCCCCGCCCACCCCGGCCCCGACGACGCCGACACGATACGGGCGGGCCATGACGTCCTCCGCGACGACGAGGGGGGTGTACAGGTACAACCGGAAGAGCCTGCGATTCTAAACGGCCGAACGCCGGGAACAATAGCCGCGTTATCATGGGCGCGACCGCGCACCGCGCGGATATTATGCAGGAGCTGGCGGTACAAATGGTCTGATCGGGGAGTGGCGGAGCAGCGAAATGCGCGTCGGCGGGATCGTGCTGTGCGGCGGCCGGTCATCGCGGATGGGGCGGCCGAAGGCGTGGCTCCCGTTCGGCGGCGAGCTGATGTTACAACGCATCGTCCGGGTCGTGCGAGAGGTCACTGATCCGGTGGTCGTGGTGGCCGCCCCCGGGCAGGACGTGCCGCCCCTCCCGCCGGCGGTCGAGATCACCCGGGACGAACAACAAGGCCGCGGCCCGCTGCAAGGACTCGCGGCCGGGCTTGCGGCCCTCGAAGGGCGGGCCGCCGCCGCCTACCTTTCGTCCTGCGATGTCCCGTTTCTGAGGCCCGATCTCGTGCGGCGGATGATATCCTTGCTGACGGGTGAAACGGCTGAGATCTCTGCCGCCGGTGAGCAGGGAGCGTTCTCGCCCCGCCCGCCGAGTATCGTCGTCCCCGAGACGGGGGGTTACCGCCACCCACTCGCCGCGGTGTACCGGGTCGATATTCTGCCCGAAGTACGGAAGTTACTCGCCGCGAACCGTCTCCGTCCGGTGTTCTTGTTCGATGCCGTCCCGACACGCATCGTCGGGCCGCACGAGCTAGTCGATGTGGACCCGGACTTCCGGTCCTTCCGGAATCTGAACTCGCCGGACGACTATGACCGGGCCGTGTCGGACCTGACTAACCCGCCGGATTGACGCGTATGGGAGGGTTGTCGATGCGCGTACTTTCTTGCCCGACGTGCCACGCGGCCGTCCACGTCCCCCCGGAAGCCGAGTCGGGGACCGTGACCTGCGAAGCCTGTCGCGAGGTCATCCGGCCGGCCGACCTCCGGCCGCCCGTCCCGGGCGAACCGCCGCCCCCGCCGCCGGTTCCCGGCAAATACCCGGTCATCCGCTTCGAAGCCACGACCGGCGGTGCCCCGGCCGGGCTGATCGTCGCGCTCGTCACGGGCCTGGTCGGCGCGCTCGTGCTCGCCGTCGGTTGCGTGGTCGTCCGCTCCTTTTTCTGGCTGGTGATTGTTTTCCCGGCCCTCCACTGACTCGGGGTCGGGGCGGCGGTGGGGGTCGGGGGAAGACTGGCCAAAAATCGGCTCCGCGTCGCCCTCGCGGTCGTCGCCGCCGGCTGCGCGCTCGTGTCCGTACTCGTGGTCCACTACCTGAATTACCTGGCGGTCGTCGCCGCCCCCAACGTACCGCCGATCGGGTTCTGGGAATTCATGGACCTCCGGGCCGAGGAGGGGGTTCGGATCGGGAAAGCCGGTGCCGGGGATAACAAGTCGAATCTCGGGTACACCGGGACGATCATCTACTGGGCGATCGAGGCCGTCGTCACCGCGGCGGCGGCGGCGGCCGTCGCCGTCGGGTTGGTGTCGTCCCCGTTCTGCGAGGGGTGTAACGCCTGGAAGAAGAAGCGAAAGCTCGGCCCGTTCCGGGTCGAGCCGGTCGTCGCCGCCCAGGCTGTCGCGGCGGGGATCCCGGCCGCGGTCGTTGCCCCCGTGGACGGGCAGAAGAAGGTCACCATGACCATCTACACCTGCCCCCACTGCGGCGACCAGGGCACCATCGACGTCTCGCTGACCGGCAGCCACACGGAGGGGAAGCAGACCGCCAACTACTCCGTGTTCATGACATACCCCGGGGAGGCACTGGCCGCGTTCGAGCAGGCGGGTGAGGCGTGCCGGGAACAGGGGTTGGCGACCAAGTGACGGTCGCGAGTTCGCGGCGATAGACCCGCCGGCGCGTCGTACAATACGCCCTCGTCCGATGGACCCGTGATCGAGGACGCAGGACGAACGATGCACCCGCACAAGCCGCACTACGACCGCCACGCCGGGACCGACGCGAACAAGGCGTACCTGCACAAGATCAGCCGGCAGAAGATCGATCCGCCCCCGGTCGCGGCCGGGGTCTCGGCCGCCGACCTACTTGACGCCGCGTTCCTGTCGTACAACGCCGGCCGGCTCCGCGAGGGGTGCCAGCTCTTCGTCCGCAAAATGCTCGCCGAGAACGGGACGGTCGGGCTCGCGCTGAGCGGCGCGCTCACCCCCGCCGGGCTCGGGATGTCGTGTCTCGTCCCGCTGGTCGAGGCCGGGTTCGTCGACTGGATCGTGTCCACCGGCGCGAACCTCTACCACGACACCCACTACGCCCTCGGGATGGACCTGTACCAGGCCGGGCCGAACCTGCCCGACCTGGAGCTCCGCGAGAACCAGGTCATCCGCATCTACGACATCGTGTTCGATTACGAGAACCTGCTCGGCACGGACAAGTTCTTCCGCACGCTGTGCCGCGGCCCGGCGTTCCAGCAGACGTTCGGTACCGCCGAGTTCCACAACCTGGTGGGCAAATACCTGGCGGAGCGGGAACAGCAAACGGGTCTGGTCGGGAAGTGCCTGCTCGCCGCCGCGTACCGCTGCGGGGTGCCGGTGTTCACGAGCTCGCCCGGCGACAGCTCGATCGGCATGAACCTGGCGGCCCTGGCCCTGGAAGGCTCCCAGCTCCGGATCGACCCGCTCCGCGACGTGAACCAGTCGGCCGCGATTGTGTGGGACGCGAAGGCGGGCGGCGGGCTGAGCTCGGTGTTCATCCTCGGCGGGGGCTCGCCGAAGAACTTCATGCTCCAGACCGAGCCGCAGATCCAGGAGGTCCTCGGGCTGGCCGAGGCGGGGCACGACTACTTCCTCCAGTTCACCGACGCCCGCCCGGACACCGGCGGGCTGAGCGGTGCGACCCCGGCCGAGGCGATGACCTGGGGGAAGGTGGACCCGGACAAGCTGCCGGACTCGGTGACCTGCTACATCGACTCGACCGCCGCGCTGCCACTCCTGACCGCCTACGCACTCACTCGACGCGAGAAACGGCCCCTCAAGCGGATCATGGACCGGCTCCCGGACTTGAACCGCAAGCTCGAAACCGGGTATGCCGCCACCCGGGCGGAGCGGGCGGAGTAGACAATCGGCCGGGTCCTATGGGATAATTCCGCTCAAGGTCGCCGCCACTCTCCGCCTGGGGTCGAAACAGGATCTTGAGGGACATACTGCAGCCAGACAGGACCGCCTCTCCCAAGCCGGCCAGATCGGGTACGAGGGCCGGCTAAACCCATCGGAAACCGGGTTTCTCATTCGCCCGTTTTGACCGCGTCCTGTACCCCCCAACCTCCGTCCTGAACACTCATCCCTCGTCCGCCGAGGCCCCATGTCACTTCTCCGTTTCTTCCCGCTCACCGCGCTCCTGGTTCCTCTCTTCACAGGGTCCGCGGCCACTTACGATACGAACCCGGTCGCCCCACCGCCCCGGCCGAAGGCGGTCCAGACTCACCCGTGGTACGTCGACGACGACACGATGTTCCGCGACGCGATGGACAAGCTCACCGAACTCGCCAAGACGCGGAAGGGCCTGCCCGCCGAGAAACTCAAGCCGAGGATGAAGCCGGGGAAAGTCGCCATCGCCCCGGCCGCACCGGGCGACAAGGTCCTCTTGCCGGAAGAAGTGTACCGGCGCGCCCTCCCGTCCGTGTTCCTGATCGTCAGCGTCTACAAGGACAAAGCGACCGGCGAATGGGTCGACGGGATCAAGGCGTCCGCATGGGCCGCGTCCGCCGACGGTGTGCTCGTCACCAACTGGCACGTGATCGGGGAGCCTGAAGCGGGCGAGGTGTTCGGGGCGGCCGACCACAATGGGACCGTCTACCCGGTGGTCGACTTCCTCGGCGGCGACAAGACCGCCGACGTCGCGGTGCTGAAGGTCGCCGGCGACGGGTTCGCCCCGCTGCCGGTCGCGACCGAACCCGCCCCGGTCGGGTCGTGGGTCGGGGTGCTCAGTCACCCCGGGGATCATTTCTTCGTGTTCACCCAGGGCCACGTCACCCGGTACAGCAAGAACAAGGCCGACGACGGGAAACAAGAGCGGTGGATGGGGATCACCGCCGAGTACGCGAGCGGGTCGAGCGGCGCCCCGGTGCTCAACAGCTGTGGGGCTGTTGTCGGAATGACCGCCAGCACCGTCACCTTCGACGCGCCGCCGGACGAGGAGAAGCCGAAGGACAAGGACGCCGCCCGCCGGCCGCTGCGGAGAGCCCTGACCGATGACAAACCCGCCCCGAAGACCGACCCGAAGGGGAAGCCGGGGGCCGATCCGAAAGACATGCCGGGGGAGCCGAAGTACCCGCTAGTGCAGATGGTCGCGAAGCTGACCGTCCCCGGACCGGTGATCCGGCAGACGTTCGGGAAGTAATAGCAGTTATCGCCCGGGATGCGAAGCCGGCCGCCCCGCTCCCACGGCCAACCGTTTCAGGAGGGCGATCTGCCCGGCGTGATAGACGTCGTGCAGAGCGATCCCGAACAGGGTCCGGAGGTTTGAGAGTCTGGCCCCCTTCGGGACGGCCTCGAGCGCCTTCGGATCGAGCTGTTCGACTGCCGCCCGAAGGCGGCGATGGGTGTCGTCAAGAAGGGCAAGATCGGCCTTCCAGGCGGTGTCCCAGTCGTCGGGATGAACGGCCGGGTCGGGGCGGGCGAACCAGTCCGACCCCCTGAGCGGGAATGACCCCCGGCTTTCGCCGGTGAGCCGGCGGCGGACGGTGTACTTCCAGTACGCGGCGTGGAGGGCGTGTTCCCAAATGGTGTGCCGGCCGGGACCCGGGCGGAACGTCGCGGTCGCGGCGTCGACCCGGCGGAGCCCGCCGCGGAGGTTCGGCCCGTGCCACGCCTTCTTGTCGTACCCCTCGTCGAGGAGCTGGAGGAGCAGGCCGAGGGCCGGGTCGGGCGGTGGGAAAGGCATGCGGGCTCCGCCAGGCGGGTGCGGTTCGCGAGTCGGTCATTTCACCGGGTTGGTGGTCCCCTCGCCGGTCAGGTCGATAATACTTTCGTTCTCGACGGCCCCTTGCTTGAACTTGACGGTGCCTTTCACCTTCATCTTCATGACCCCTTCGTGCGATGAGCCGTCGATCGGGGTGTCCAGGGTCATATCTCCCCCATCGAGCCAGAGCCTCCGGGTGGGGCCTTGTCGCCGCCGATCGCGAACTCCATCCGGATCTCAATCACCCCCCATTGCCAGCCGTTACCGCCTCCCGAGTCAGTGTCGTCCAGCTTTTCTTCTTGTCGCATCCGACCAAAACTGCCACGACAAGGGCCGCAGGGATGAGGCGGCAGGCCATGGGAGGGCTCCGCGGGGGTAGGGATTCGCTCGACCGGTATCGATCATACCGCCCACGCGACGGACCATCAGACCCACGGGCCCGGCGGGCGGGCCCCCCGGGGGTTCGGAGGTTCTTCATGTCCGCCCCGGTCGCCGCCGGTGTACAATCAGGCGTTCCTTTTGTCCCCCGCTGCCCGTCGTCCGACTGACCGGAGGACCGCCGTGCGACGTTCCCGCCTCGCCCCTGCTGCCGCCCTGATTGCCCTCGTCTGCGCCGTCTCCGCCCGCACACCCACCGCGGCCGTCGCCCGCCAGGAGCCGGCCAAGCCGGCCGCCCCGGACGGCCCGGTCCCGGTGCCCGAGGGGCCGGCCGTCGCCGACGCCCTGAAACTGATCCGGGACGTCTACAAGGCCGATTACGCGAAAAAGAAGCCGGCCGAGCAGGTCGAGCTCGGCCGGAAGTTGCTCAAGGCCGGGGCCGAGACGAAGGACGACCCGGCGGCCCGGTTCGTGATGTACAAGGAGGCCCGGGACCTCGCCGTCCGGGGCGGGGACGTGGGCCTCGCCCTCGACGCCGCGGCCGCCACCGCCCGGGCGTTCGCGGTCGATCCGGTCGAGACGAAATACGCCGCCCTGGACGCGGCCGAGAAGTCGGCGGCCGTCCCGCACAAGGCGGTCGTCGAGGCCGCCCTCGACGCGGCCGACGGTGCCCTCCAGGCGGACGAGTACGCGACCGCCGCCCGGTTCCTGCGGGTGGCGGCCGGGCGGGCGAAACTGGCCGGCGTTTCCCTCGTCGTCGCGGCCCGGCACAAGGAACTCGAGGACGTCCGGAAGGGGTACGAGGCGACCGAGGCGGACCGGAAGACCCTCAAAACGAACCCGGCCGCCGCGGCCGCGGCGGGCCGGGTCGGCCGGTTCCTGTGCCTGCTCAAGGGGGACTGGGACGCCGGCCTCCCGCTGCTCGCGAAATGCGAGGACGAGAAGTTGAAGGTCGCCGCCGAGCGGGACCTAGCCCGCCCGATCGCCGCCGCCGACCGGGTCGAACTCGGGGACCGGTGGTGGGACCTGGTCGAGGGACTGGAACCGGCCGAACGGGCGGAAGCCCGGGTGCGGGCATTTCTGTGGTACCAGCAGGCCGCGCCCGACCTGAGCGGGTTGCCCAAGGCCCGGGTGGACAAGAGGCTCGGGGAACTGGCCAAAACGATCGGCAACCGGGTCGGGCGGGTGGGCGGGGGAGGGTGGCGGGTGATTTTCCGGTCGGCCGACCCGGGAATCTGGAACACCGACACGGCCAAGGGGCAGGACCACTGCGCCGCGACCCTCGCCCGGGTCCCGGCCGACGTCCGATACTTGCGGTTGAAGGACACGGAGACGGGGAAGGCCGTGATCGTCGAGATGACCAAGAGCCGCCTGGGCGACCGGACGGAGCAGAGCGGGTACGGGTGGAACGGGACGAACGCGAACGAGTTCAACGCGCGTCACCTCGGGATCTACGACCTGGCGTGGGGGTCCAACACGAGCGGGCCGATCGCGATCTACACCCTGCGGAGCGTCGCGGACTACCGCGGGTGGGGGTTCGGGCACGCCGCCGGCCCGGGCGACCGGCAGGCGTACACCTGGGGCGGGGAACCGGCGGCGAAGACCGTGTTCGAGATCGCGGTCAAGACCACCCCGCTGACCCCCGAGGAAGCCGGGCTTCTGCTGAAGAAGAAGAAGTGAGCCGCCCGCCGCCAAGGTGCCGACCATCCTTCCGCACACCGGGCCGTTCCCCGGTGTGCGGTCTCATTTCCGGGACAACCCCGCGAGCTCCCGCGTTCCGGGCCGTACTTCGGCCGAATTGCCGGAGGGCGATCGCCCAAGAACCTGTCGTCTCCCGGATATCGCTCTTCACCTCACTGCCGCGGTTCATAAGCTAAGCGGAGTTTGCGCTTGACTTCCCCTGCCGCGGGCCTCACACCACACCATGCCGAAACGCACCGACATCAAGAAAATCCTGCTCATCGGGTCCGGCCCGATCATCATCGGGCAGGCCTGCGAGTTCGACTACTCGGGCACCCAGGCCTGCAAGGCCCTCCGGGAGGAGGGCTATACGGTCGTGTTGGTGAACTCCAACCCGGCCACGATCATGACCGACCCCGAGACCGCCGACCGGACGTACATCGAGCCGATCACCTGGCAGGTGGTTGAGAAGATCATCGAGAAGGAACGGCCCGACGCCCTCCTGCCCACCCTCGGCGGGCAGACCGGGCTGAACACCGCGATGGACCTGTTCAAGCACGGGGTGCTCGAGAAGTACGGGGTCGAGATGATCGGGGCCCGGGCCGACGTCATCGACAAGGCGGAGGACCGCCAGAAGTTCAAGGACGCGATGATCAAGATCGGGGTCGAGGTGCCGCAGAGCGGCGTCGCCCGGTCGCTCGCCGACGCCCTCCGGATCGTCGACGAGGTCGGGCTCCCGTGCGTCCTCCGGCCGAGCTTCACCCTCGGCGGGACCGGCGGCGGGATCGCGTACAACCGGGAGGAGTTCACCCAGCTGATCACCCACGGCCTCCAGCTCAGCCCGGTCGGCGAGGTCCTGGTCGAGGAGTCCGTGATCGGGTGGAAGGAGTACGAGCTCGAGGTCATGCGGGACCACGCGGACAACGTGGTCATCATCTGCTCGATCGAGAACCTCGACCCGATGGGGGTACACACCGGGGACTCGATCACCGTCGCCCCGGCGCAGACGCTCTCCGACAAGGAGTACCAGCGGATGCGGGACAAGGCGAAGGACATCATCCGGGAGATCGGGGTCGAGACCGGCGGGTCGAACATCCAGTTCGCGGTCAACCCGGCCGACGGCCGGATGATCGCCATCGAGATGAACCCGCGGGTGTCCCGGTCGAGCGCCCTCGCGTCGAAGGCGACCGGGTTCCCGATCGCCAAGATCGCCGCCAAGCTGGCCGTCGGGTACACGCTGGACGAGCTCCGGAACGACATCACCCGCGAGACGCCGGCGAGTTTCGAGCCGACGATCGACTACGTGGTGACCAAGATCCCGCGGTTCGCGTTCGAGAAGTTCCCCGAGGCCGACCCGGTTCTGACCACGCAGATGAAGTCGGTCGGGGAGACGATGGCGATCGGGCGGACGTTCAAGGAGTCGCTCCAGAAGGCCCTCCGGGGGCTAGAGGTCGGGCGGTTCGGGCTCGGGTGCGACCGCCGCGACCGGTGGGGCACGGACACCCAGCCGACCCGGGAGGAGATTATCCAGAAGCTGGCCAGCCCGAACGCCGAGCGGATCTGGTACGTCCGGTACGCGTTCAAGGCCGGGATGACCCTCGAGGAGGTCCACCGGGCGTCCCACATCGACCCGTGGTTCCTGAACGCGATCATCGAGCTGATCGCGGTCGAGGACGAGCTGCGGGCGTGCCCCGGGCTCGAGGCGGCCACCCCGGAGCTGATCCTGAAGGCGAAGCAGCACGGGTTCGTGGACCGCCAGCTCGCCTCCGTCTGGAACTGTGCCGCGGCCGACGTCCGGACCGTCCGCCGCGGGTTCGGGATCGAGGCCGTGTTCAAGTCGGTCGACACCTGCGCGGCCGAGTTCGAGGCGTACACGCCGTACTACTACTCGACGTACGAAGCGCCGGTCTCTGTAATGCGGGCCGCGGAACGCGGAATGCGGAATGAAGAGAACACCTCGTCTTCGATTCCGCAGTCCGCGGTCCGCAGTCCGCATTCGGAAGACGAGGTCCGGCCCCCGTCCGGCAAGTCGCGGATCATGATCCTCGGCGGCGGGCCGAACCGGATCGGCCAGGGGATCGAGTTCGACTACTGCTGCGTCCAGGCCGCGGTCGCCCTCCGGAAGGCCGGGTACGAAGTGATCATGGTGAACTCGAACCCGGAGACGGTGAGCACCGACTACGACACGTCCGACCACCTGTTCTTCGAGCCGCTCACGGTCGAGGACGTGCTCAACATCTACGACCGGATGAAGCCCGAGGGGGTGATCGTCCAGTTCGGCGGGCAGACGCCCCTGAACCTCGCCACCGCGCTCGAGGCGGCCGGGGTGCCGATCATCGGGACGAGCGTGGACAACATCGACGTCGCCGAGAACCGGAAGCGGTTCGCCGCCCTCGTCGAACAGATCGGGCTGCGGCAGCCGGCGAACGGGACCGCGGTGGACGTGCCCACCGCCCTGCACACCGCCCGGAAGATCGGGTTCCCGCTGCTCGTCCGCCCGAGCTTCGTCCTCGGCGGGCGGGACATGCGGATCGTGTACGACGCGGACACCCTCGCGCGGTACATGGAGCGGTCGACCGAGGTGTCGAAGGACCGGCCGGTGCTGATCGACCAGTTCCTGGAGAACGCCACGGAGGTGGACGTCGACTGCCTGAGCGACGGGGTCCGGACCGTGATCGGCGGGGTGATGCAGCACATCGAGGAGGCCGGCATCCACTCCGGCGACTCGGCCTGCGTGATCCCGCCGTACAGCCTCCCGCCGGCGGTGATCGAGGAGATCAAGGCCCAAACCCGGAAACTGGCCGCGGCCCTGAACGTGAAGGGGTTGATGAACATCCAGTTCGCGGTCAGCGGGCTCCGGCCGGACGGGACCACGACCACGGAACCGCCCGTGGTGTACATCCTCGAGGCCAACCCCCGGGCGAGCCGGACGGTGCCGTTCGTGTCGAAAGCGACGGGCGTTCCCCTGGCCCGACTGGCCGCGCTGGTGATGGCCGGGCGGACGCTCGACGAGCTGGGGGTGAAGGACGAGGTCGTCCCCACCCACTTCTCGGTGAAGGAGAGCGTGTTCCCGTTCAACAAGTTCCCCGGGGTGGACATCATTCTCGGGCCGGAGATGAAGTCGACCGGGGAGGTGATGGGGATCGACGACCGGCTGCCCGCGGCGTTCGCCAAATCGCAGATGGCGGCGAACGCGCCGCTCCCGACCGCCGGGACGATCTTCATCTCGGTCGCGGACCGGGACAAGGAGGCGGTCGTCCCGATCGCGAAGGGGTTCTCGGCCATGGGCTACAAGCTGATCGCGACCCGCGGCACGGCCCGGTTCCTGACCGGCCGGGGCGTCCCGGTCGACGACGTCTTGAAGATCGCCGAGGGTCGGCCGAACCTCCTCGACCACATGAAGAACGGACAGGTGGCGCTGATCATCAACACCCCGAGCGGGCGGGGGAGCTCGACCGACGAGGCGCGGATCCGGGCGGCGGCCGTGTCGAACCGGGTAACGTGTATCACGACCCTCTCGGCCGCCCACGCCGCGGTGGAAGCCTGCCGGGCGATGCGGGAACGGGAACTCACGGTCGTGGCGCTGCAGGACCGGTTTCCCAGCTCGCGTGAGTAGCCAGTACGAGTGCGAGTGAAAACGCAAACAAGACCGTTTTTGCTTTTTCACCCGCACTTCCGATCCCTATGCGGCCGAGGCCGGAACCCGGCGAACCGGGTTGCCGACCGTGTCGAACAGGTCCATCAGTCCGAGCACGTGTTTGCAGTGGTGGGCGGTGTGATCCTCCCCGCGGTACACGGCGTCCGGGCAGGTACAGTGCCAGATGTGCTCCCCGCCCTTGGTTCGCTCCAGGGCGATCTGGTATAGCTCGCGCCCCCCAAGAACCTCCCAGGTCATCACGCATCCGGGCTCGCCGGGCTCCGGATTCCGGTATGTCACGTGGAAGTGATACGGGGCCGGGACACGCTTACGGTCCGGCCCGGGGAGGATCAGGGTGATCAGTGCGAATGACGGCTTCGGGTGGGTGGTGGTCATGGCTCGAGGTTGTGTTAATTGTTCCAGGCGTGAGGTTTAGTTTAGACGACCGCCCTTCCCCGCCCGATGTCGGTAGGCCCTCCCGGCGGTACACTTCCGGTTAGAATGCCCGCCCCCCGACACCCGATCGGAACCCCAGTCATGGCCGACGCCGCGCTTCCCGCCGACCCCCAGGCTCGTAAGGCTGCCATCCGCGAACAGGCGCGGAAGAACCGGGTCGCCCAGAAGAACAAGGACGAGATCAGCAGGGGAATCTGCGCCACGTTCATGGCCCTACCCGCGTACCCGTCCGCCCGGACCGTGATGTGGTACGTGGACGCGGGGAGCGAGGTCCGCACCCGGCATACCCTCCCCGAAGCCCTGACTCACGGAAAGCGGGTCGTCGTCCCCTGGTGTGTGATCGAGACGAACGAGCTGGAACTGTTCCTGCTCGAAGACATGAGCGAGCTCGTCGAGGGCGCGTACAAAATCCTGGAGCCGAAGACCGAGCTGCGCCAGCTGCCGACAAAAAAGGTGCAGCCCGAGGAACTCGACCTGGTGATGGTGCCGGGAACGGCGTTCGACCCGCGTGGCGGGCGGATGGGCCAGGGGAAGGGTTACTACGACCGGTTGCTCGCCCGCGCCCGGCCGGACGCCCCGCTCGTCGCCCTCGCGTTCGATTGCCAGATCTTCGACGAGATCCCGGTCGCTCCCCACGACGTGTCCATGGACACAGTGCTGACGGAAACCCGGGTGATCCCGGGCCGGGGCCGGCGCGGGTAGCCGGCCCGCGGGTGTCAATCCAGATGGAACTCGAACACGTTCTCGCCCGCAGCCACTTCGCGGTCGAGGCCGGACCGCTTCGGGTCGGCGAACCGGGCCGGGATGAACACCGGCTTCGGCCGCCCGCTGTCCGGCCGCCACGGCGCGTAGTCCTCGGCCGGGCGGTTGGACGTGTCGATCAACACCCGGACCGGGCCGAGCGGGGCACCGTGGAACTGGAACGTCCCGTCCCGGTCGAGCATCCCACTGGCCTGCCCGACCTTGTTCGCCGGGTCCGCGGACGTGAACCGGACTAGCCCGCCGTTGACCGGCTGGCCGCGGTACGTGACCACCCCGCGGACTTCCGCCGTCGGAAGGACGTCCGCGGCGGAGGAGCCGATCCGCAGGTAAAGGTTGACCGCCACCAACCCGGCCGCCAGGGTGGCGCCGTACAGGAGCCGGCGGCGGGTCGGCCGGGACGTCTGGGTCGCCATGTCGTGGGTTCTCCGGACTCTACCAGTCGGCCGAGAGGACGGTCCCGTCGTCCGGGATCACCGCGTTATTCCACACGTCGCCCGGGATCATCCCGGTGACCACCCGCACGCTCCCGTCCCCGAGCAGGGTGTTCATCCCGCTGGTGTGCAGCGCCTGCGGGGCGTCCGGGTTGCAGGTCCCCGGCGGGAGGTTGAACTCCGGGCGGTTGTACGGGCCGGAATTGGCCCAGGCGTAGGTGGCGGCGTTCGAGGACTGCATCCCGGTCGACAGCCAGCCGGCCCGCTTCGCCGGGGTGCCGCACATCCGCCGTCGCTCGACCACGAAGACGGTGTTCGACGTCCCGTCCTCGAAGTCCCGGCCGAGGCTCGCCCGGCGGCCGAACCGGGGCCAGTGGCTCCACCAGAAATGGAGCTGGCCGAACGCCTGGATACTGGGGGCGTAGTTACACACCCCCACTTTCCAGCCCGGAAACGGTTCCACGAACGCGTCCGGGGTGCTGGCGTCGGACGGGCACAGGAAGGTCTTCGGCGGGGCGAAGCTGTAGTTCGCGTCGACCCAGATAGTCTTGTTGCTGATCGACTGGTGCAGGGCGTTCTGCTCGACGTACGGGAGCAGGTGGTACCAGAACGACGCCATGGTCATCGGCCCCTGGGCCAGGGTCGGGTCCTTGCTCCCGTGGGGCGGGTAGGTCGGGTCGTCCTGGGGGCGGGAGGCGTCCGGGACGCTCCCGACCGGGGGCATGACCCCGTAGGTGTCGTTCGTTTGGTGGACCGCCAGACCGATCTGTTTGAGGTTGTTGGCACACTGGGCCCGGGCGGCGGCCTCCCGGACTTTCTGGACGGCCGGCAGCAGGAGGCCGATCAGAAGGGCGATCACCGCGATCACGACGAGCAGCTCAATGAGGGTAAACGCCCGCGGGGGCGTCCGCCGAAAGGGGGATGGCATCGGTAAGGGAACTCCGGCTCGTGCGGCGGGGCCAGGGCGGGGCACCCGGTGGTGTGGTAGGCGATTGGGCAGGGGGCGAGGAGAGGGAGGCCACGGGGCGATTGAATTCTTACCGATGCCGCCGCCGCCGGGAACCCCGGCCTCGGGGTCTTCGCGGAAACTTCAACAAGGCCACACAGACATGGATATCTAGATATTTATTGAATTTAATAAATATTTATTAAATTTGATTTAAACTTTATCAAAAACTAGTCTATCGCGTCAGTTCCAGATCATATCGAATGAATGATTCCGGCGCCCGCCGCGAACCGAACGGGCCGGTCCGCTCTTCCCCTCCGCGCGTTGGCGGGCCCGTCGTCCGCCGACGGCTGACACCGTTCGTCCTCACCGATACAGCAAGGCCGTGTCGCTGACTTTCTGCTCGGCGACCCCGCGGGAGATCTTCCCCGCCTTAATACTGCTTTGTCACTTCAGCAGGGGTCGGAAGCTCTCGATGTCTTCCCGTGCCATCCACTCGCGGAAGGCCTCACGCCGCAACCAGTCGCTGACCACCCGATG
>JAQGHQ010000338.1 GCA_028288765.1 Gemmataceae bacterium
GGCGGGTGCAGCGGCACCCGCCGCCGGGCAGAACAACATCTGGGGCTTCTTCATGAAGACCCCGGCCCAGAAGGTCCAGTGTCAGCAGAACATGGCCATGTGCCGGGCCCAGTTCTGCAACTCCCGGATCGGTCAGTTCGTGAACAACATGCTCCTCCCGGCCGGGGCGATCACCGGCGGCATGCTCGGCCCGATCTGCCCGGGGCCGCTCGCCGCGAACCCGGCGGACCTTCAGAAGCCGGCCACCAGCCCGCAAGGGGCCGCCGCCCGGATTAAGGCCGAGGAGGCCCAGGCGAAGGAGAAGATCGCGGCGATCGAGTTCCTCGCGACGGTGGACTGCCGGTACTACCCGGAGGCCGAGGCCGCGCTGATCGTCGGGCTGCGGGCGGAGAAGAACGAGTGCGTCCGCCTAGCCGCGGCCAAGGCCCTGGCGACAGGCTGCTGCTGCACCGCGAGGATCCTGAAGGCGCTCCTCATCGCGGTGAGCTGTTCGACCGAGGACAAGTTCCCGGCGGAGCGGTCGGAGCTGGTCAAGGCGTACGCCTACGTGGCGCTGGAGCGGTGTCTGCGGAGGTGCGTGGAGGCGGAGCCCGAACCGTCGCCCGAGCCCCCGGCGGCGGCGAAGCAGGCGGTGTACGAGACCCTCACCCCGTTCGGCCCGCTCGCCGACTACACCACCCAGATCCTGATGGTGAGCTACTTCCCCCCGGGCGGCGGGGACTCGTCGGAGCGGGTGTACGAGAGCGCCCGGCGGACGCTGGCGAAGGGGCTGAAGCTCTCCCCGCAGACGATCGCCTGGCTGTCCGGCCCGCGGACCGTGATGGACGCGGTGGCGCCGGGGTACGAGCCGCCCCGACCGGGCAGCCTGCTCGAAAAGATGGACCTGCGGGGGGCGATGGCCGCGCCCAAGTGGATCACGACGCTCCCGAAGTCCGCCCCGCAGCCGGAGGCCCTCGGAGCGTCGCCGGCCGGGGCGAGCACCGCGCCCGAATGGCTCAAGCCGGTGGCGGTCGGTGCGGCGCTGCCGACCCAGCCTGACCCCGTGGCCGACCCGAAGCCGACCCCGCTGGCCGGCCGCGGGAATCTGCTGAACATCTTCCAGGACTCGCGGCGGCGGTAGACAGTACGTGCGAAGGAGGGCCCGGGGTGTTGCCCTCCTGGCCAAATACGCGGCCCGCTCCTCGGAAGACAGTCGCGCCGGTTCTGACGATCCACCCGGCGGGTTCCCCCCCAGAGAACCGGTACGATCCCCCGTTCCAGCCCGAATTCGCTATCATCGAACCATTCATCCGTCACGCCACTATCGCCTGTCGCTGCGGGGGCCGACGTGATCCGGTTCCGTTGCCCGGACTGCGGCCGGGAGTACGTCCTCATTGATGCGTTCGCCCACCTCCCGCTCCTCTGCAAGGGGTGCGGCCGCCAGCTCATCGTCCCGGACCCGCAGCCCGAACCGGTCGTCGTTCCGCCGCCGAAAGTGCCCGCCGCACCGGTGTCGAAACCGATCCCACCACCCGGACTCCCGAAAGTCGAGCGGCCCCCGGCCGCGACTGACGGAGACCGGGCGGGCGAAGATCGCGTCCCGGCCACCTGGAAGAGACCCGACGACCTACACGTCCCCCCAGACGCGGCGGAGAAACCCGACATCTCTCTGAAGATGACCGGCCCAGCTCCGCCAACAACTCCTCATTCCTCCCCGACTGTCACGCCTGAGAAAGCCACGCCCCCGGAACCCCAGTCGACCCCGGAACGCAGCCGCCGGCGGGTCGCTCAACTGGTGGACGCGGTCGCCGTCCTGATCCTGACCGGACTCGGGGTGATGGTCGGTGAGGTGGCGGTCAGGAAGTCCACCCGCGAGATCCTGTCGGCCGCCGGGTCGGCCACGAAGTTCCCGCCGACCGACCTGCTCATCTGGCTCGGATGCGCCGCGTTTTTCGTACTAGGTTACGTCTGGCTCGGGACTCGGGGCCGGACCCTCGGAGGGTGGCTGAAGCGAAGAGCCCGGTAGTCGGTCCGCCCGTTTAGCCAATGGGGATACTCCGTGGCCCGATCGTCTTCTTCCCGCGCCGCGTCCGCCCGTCTCGCTCTCGTCGGGTTGGAAGCCCGGGACGTGCCGACGTTCTACGGCAACCAGCTGTTCCCGCTCGACAACCCCTGGAACCAGAACATCTCGGCCGCCCCGGTCGCGGCCAACTCGGACGCGATCATCAACGCGATGATCGCCCTCCATAAAGGGACTGCCCCCGGCGTCCACCCGGACTTCGGCAACCCGCTCACCGACGGGGCCCTGTACGGCATCCCGGTGAACGTGGTCGACGGGACCACCGTCCCGGCCGTCCCGGTCACCATTTCCCCGTCCGGGTGGGCGAACGAGAGCGACGTCGTCCCGGTCCCGATCCCGGCGAACGCGGTGATCGAGGGCGACGGCCCGACTGGCCCGGCGCCCGTCTCCGCCCGCAGCGACTCCCACCTGCTCGTGTACGACAAGGCCGCGAACATCCTGTACGAGCTGGTCTCCGCTGCCCGACCGACCGAAACGAGCTACACCTACGGCGGGTCGAAGCCGCTCGGCGTGTGGGGGGCGTACGCGGAGGCGGTCTGGAACCTGAACACGAACACGTTCCGGACCGTCGGGAAGACCTCGGCCGACGCGGCCGGGCTCCCGATCCTGCCCGGCCTGGTCCGCCCGGACGAGGCGCTGCCGGCTGCGCAGGGCGGGCAGGGGGCGATCAAACATGCGATCCGGATGACCGTCCAGCAGACCCAGGACATGTTCGTCTACCCGGCCTCGCACCAGGCCAGCTCCCTGACGGGCACCGACCTGCCCCGGATGGGCGACCGGTTCCGGCTGAAGGCCGGGTTCGTCATCCCCGCCAACTGGTCGCCGGAGGTGAAGGCGATCGCCCAGGCGATGAAGGACTACGGGATGATCGTCGCCGACAACGGGAGCGACATGTACTTCCAGGGGACGCCGTCGGCCCAGTGGGACATGAACTCGGTCCTCCAGATCGAACAGATCAACGCGAGCGACTTCGAGGTCGTGGACCTCACCCCGGTCGTCACCGGGCTGAGCGTCGCGTTCGGGTCGCCGGGCGGCGGGACCGCGGTCACCGTCACCGGCCGGAATTTCTCCGGGGCGGCGGGGCAACTGCACGTCCTGTTCGGGACGGCGGCGGCGACCTCGGTCATCATCCTGTCGGATTCCCAGCTGGTCGCCACCTCCCCGGCCGGCGCGGGGACGGTGGACGTTCACGTCCAATCCGGGGGCCCGCAGACAGACAAGGATGGGAACCCGGTGTTCTTCGGGTACGGGACCTCGGCCGCCACCCCGGCGGATCGGTTCACGTTCGGCAACGCCCCGGCCCCGCGGCCGGACCTGGTGGGGTACCCCCAGTTCGCGGCCGGGACGGACGCCGGCGGGCCCGGGACGGTCACCGAGTACAACCCGGACGGGTCGGTCGTTTCCACAGCCGCCCCGTTCCCCGGGTTCACCGGCGGGGTCCGGACGGCGGTCGCCGACTTCAACGGGGATGGGACCCCGGACCTGGCCGTCGGGACCGGCCCCGGGACCACCGCCGAGGTCATCGTCTACGACGGGAAAACGCGGCAAGTCCTGTTCGACGTGATGCCGTTCGCCGCCTTCACGGGCGGGGTGTTCGTGGCCGCCGGGACGATCACCGGGACCGGTTCGGCCGATCTGGTCATCACCCCGGACCAGAGCGGCGGGCCGCGGGTCGAGGTGTACCGGGGCGGGGACTTCGCCCTGGTCGCGAACTTCTTCGGGATCGCCGACCCGAACTTCCGGGGTGGGGCCCGGGTGGCGGTCGGGGACATCACCGGGGACGGGCACGCCGAGGTGATCGTGTCGGCCGGGTTCGGGGGCGGGCCGCGGATCAGCGTGTACGACGGCGCGGCCCTCCTCCGGGGGCAGCTGGTCCACCCGGTCGCGGACTTCTTCGCGTTCGAACCGGCCCTGCGGAACGGGGCGTACGTCGCGGCGGGCGACGTGGACGGGACGCCCGACCTGATTTTCGGGGCCGGCCCCGGGGGCGGGCCGCGGGTCCTGATCGTCTCCGGGCAGGCCCTCGTGTCGGCCGGGTCGGCCGCGGCGTTGGGCAGCCCGGTCGCGAACTTCTTCGCCGGCAACGTGAGCAACCGGGGCGGGGTCCGGGTGGCGGTGAAGAACCTGGACAACGACCGGTTCGCGGACGTGCTGACCGGGGCCGGGCCGGGTGGGGGGAGCCGGGTAACCGCGTACCTGGGCAAGACCCTGACCGCCGGGTCGGCCGCGGTCGACCTCGGGTTCGATGCGTTCCCCGGGTCCAACGCCGGGGTGTATGTGGGGTGACGTGAGGTGGTGAGGTGGTGAGGTGGGGTTGCTCTCCCTTCTCTCCCTCCCACACAGGGATGCTGTGCTGAAAGGCTCGCGTGGCGCGGGCCGCCTACAGGAAGCCGGGTTTGAAGGGGGCCGCCCTCCGTGGCGGCCCGCCAGCAACCGAGGGTTTCAACCGAGCAACACAGGGATAAAAGGGCCTCACCTGCCTCACTCACCACCCCGGCCGTCACCCGAGCACCTCGCGGACCTTTCGCGCCAGGGCGTCCGGGGTGAACGGCTTCTGGATGAACGGCGTGTCCGCGGTGAGGATGCCGTGCCGGACGACCGCGTCGTCGGTGTACCCGGACATGTATAGCACCTTCACCCCCGCCCGCTCGGCGGCCATCTCCTGGGCCAGCTGCCACCCGCTCATGCGGGGCATGACCACGTCGGTCACCATGAGGTGAATGGGCTCGCCGAACTGCCGGGACAAGATGAGGGCCTCGCCCCCGTTGCGGGCCTCCAGCACCTGGTACCCGTGCCGCTCGAGGACCAGCTTCGCCAGGGAGCGGACCCCGTCCTCGTCCTCGACGAGCAGCACGGTCTCGGTCCCGCGGCGGGGCGCGACCGCGACCGCCGGCTTGCTCCCGGCGGGTTCGTCCGCCCGCGGCAGGTACACCTTGAACGAGGTGCCGACCCCCGGCTCGCTGTACACGTCTACCAGGCCGCCGCTCTGCTTGACGATCCCGTGGACCACGGCCAGGCCGAGCCCGGTCCCTTTATCCGACCCCTTGGTCGTGAAGAACGGCTCGAACACCCGCGCCCGGGTCGCCTCGTCCATCCCGTGCCCGGTGTCGCTGACCGCGACCAGGACGTACGGCCCGGGCTGGGCCTCGGCGTGGGTGGCCATGTAGGTCTCGTCCAGTTCGACGTTCGCCGTCTCGATCGTCAGCTTACCGCCGCGGGGCATCGCGTCCCGCGCGTTCACGACGAGGTTCATGATCACCTGTTCCAGCTGGCCCGGGTCGACCTTCGTCCACCACAGGTCGGGGTCGGCGGTCACCCGCATGTCGATGTCCTCCCCGATCAGGCGGGCGAGCATCTTCTCCAGCTCCGCCAGGAGGGCGTTCAGGTCCACCACGACCGGGTCGAGCATCGACTTGCGGCTGAACGCCAGGAGCTGGCGGGTCAGCCCGGCCGCCCGTTCCCCGGCCTTACCGATCTCCGCGAGCAACTCCCGGTGCGGGTCCGGCGGGCGGATCTCGTCGAGCAGGATCTCGGCGTACCCGGTAATTACGGTGAGCAGGTTGTTGAAGTCGTGGGCCACCCCGCCCGCGAGCTTCCCGATCGCGTCCAGCTTCTGCGCCTGCCGGAACTGGTCCTCGAGGTGCCTCCGCTCGGTCACGTCCGACCACGCGCCGACGGCCTCGACCGGGCGGCCCGCCGCGGCGCGGACCAACCGGACGTCGCCCCGGGTCCAGCGGTATTTGCCGTCCCGGTGCCGGAACCGGTACTCGTGGCCCGTGCCGCCGTGCGCGAACAACCGTTCCTGGGTCTGGGCGACGACCTGGTCCCGGTCCTCCGGGTGGATGTTCCTCAGCCACCAGCCCGGGGCCAGGGCTTCCGCGGGGAAGTAACCCAGCATCTCCTGTACGTTCGCGCTGATCCAGGTGATCTCCCGGGTCTGGCCGTCGAGGACGGCCAGCGTAAACAGCACCGCCGGGCTGGAGGCGAGCACGTGCTGGAGCCGCTGCTGGGCCTGCCGGACCGCTTCCTCCGCCTGCTTCCGGTCGGTGATGTCCCGCACGATGGCCAGGTTGCTCTGCCGCCCGTCCAGCGCGATCGGGCCCAACCGGACCTCGACGGGAAATGTCGTCCCGTCCTTTCGCCGGTAGCGGCTCTCGATGGCGACCGGCCGGCCGGCCCGCAACTGCCCGGTCATCCACTCGAGTTGTTCCGGCGCGACGAACGGGTCGAACCGCGAGCTCGGCCCCCCCACCAACTCCTCGCGGGTGTACCCGAGGCTCTCGCACGCGCGGCGGTTCACGTCCAGGACCGTCCCGTCGGCCGGGTCGTGCAGGAAGATGGCGTCGGTCGCCTGCTCGATCACCGCGCGGAACCGCGCCTCGCTGGCCCGCAGCGCCTCCTCCGCCCGCTTCCGCTCGGTGACGTCTTGCACCTGGCCGATGTACAGCTGCGGCCGGCCGTGCCCGTCCCGCGTGAGGGAGACGTTCGTCAGGGCCCAGATGACCCGCCCGGATTTGTGGAGGTATCGCTTCTCCATCTGGAAGAAGTTGCGGTCGCCGGCGAGGAGCAGTTCGCGCTGGGCGTAGCTCGCCGCGAGGTCGTGCGGGTGGGTGACATCGGCCATCGACATCCCCAGCATCTCCTCCTCGGCGTAGCCGAACATCTGCGCGAACGCGCCGTTCACCCGGAGGAAGTGGTTGGCGCCGTCGGTGATGACCATGGCGACGTTCGTGTAGTCGAACGCGCTGCGGAACATCTCTTCGCTCGTCCGCAATTCCACCTCGGCCCGCATCCGCTCCGCGACCTCCTGCCGCAGGTTCTCGGCGGCCCGGACCGATTCGGCGTACAGGCTGCCGTTCTCGTAGATCCGGCCCACCTGCGCCGCGAGGGCGCCGGCGAGCTGCTCGTCCTCCGCGCTGAACGTCTCGGCCCCGATCTTGCCGAGGAGCTCGAGCCAGCCGTAGCCCTTGGCCAGCGAGACGAGCGGCGCCCCGAGCCAGGAGTGGACGGGCGGGTAGGAGGCGGGAAGCCCGATGGCGGCCGGGTCGCCGCCGGGGTTGCTCCGGCGGGCGCAGCGCCTCTCGCCCAGGACGACCCCGACCGGCCCCGCCGGCGGCCCGGGCGGGACGACCCGGGCGACCGTCTCGTCGTCCATCCCGCTGATGTAGAAGTGACGTAACCCTTGCCCGTCGCCGGTCAGGACGCCGACCACGGCGTACCGCGCCCCGACGATCTCCCGGGCGGCCTTGCAGACGCCCCGGAGCAGACGCTCGGGGTTGCGCTCCGACCCGAGCTGGAGGCCGAGCTCGACGAGCGCCGTCAGCCGCTCGTTCGTCCGCCGCAGCTCGTCCGCCTTGTCGGAGAGCTTGTCGGTCAGGAGGCGGAGGTGTTCGCGGTCGAACTCGGCGGAGGACGGCGGGGCCTGCGCGGGCGGGGCGAGGCCGAGCGTCGCCTCGACGGTGCGGAGGACCACCTCCGGCTCGCACGGCTTGGTCAGGACGGCGGCAACGCCGCACGCCCGGGCAAGTGCCCGGGCCTCCTGTTCGTGATAGTGGGCGGTGCAGAAGACGACCGGGATGTGCGTCACGGCCGGGTCGGCCCGCAGCCGGCGGACGAACTCGTACCCGTCCATCGTGGGCATGAGGATATCGGCGATGACCAGGTCCGGCCGTTCCGCCCGGGCCGCCGCGAGCGCCTCCACGCCGTCGCCCGCCTCCACGAGGCGGTGCCCGCCGTACCCGAGGAGGGACACCAGGAACTCCCGGTTGGTGGGGCGGTCGTCAACGATCAGGATGGTTGCCACGCCCCGGCCTCCCCGCTTCGCGCAAGCAGGTCTCGATCTCGGCCAGCAGCTCCGCCGGCTCGATCGGGCGGAACAGGAACCGCGCCGCCCCGAGGGCCAGGCCCCGGGCCCGGTCCGCCTCGTCCAACATGGTTGAGGTGAGGAACACGAACGGGATCGCGGCCAGGCGGGGGTCGGCCTTGACCGCCCGGATGAAGTCGTACCCGCTCTCCCCGCCCATGCACACGTCGGATATGATCAGGTCGCACGGGTCCTGCCGGGCCGCCGCCAGCCCCTGCTCGACCCCGTCCGCGGCGACGACCCGGTACCCGTTGGGTTCCAGGATGCACCGGGCGAGGTCGAGGTTGACCGGCAGGTTGTCCACCACGAGCACGGTGTGCCGGCCCGCCCGGCGGGCCGGCCCGACCGCCTCCACGGCGGCCGGGGACGGGGCGGTCGCCCGCCGGGCGGGCCGGACGAATTCCTCCATTTGCCGGACGAAGGTCTCGGGGTTGATCGGCTTGGCGACGTACCCGTCGAACCCGGCCGCTAAAACTTTGTCCCGGTCGCCGACCATGGCGAGCGCCGTGACCGCCACCAGCGGGACGGTCCGCCGGGCCGGGTCCGCCTTGAGCCGGCGGGCCACCTCGTACCCGTCCATGCCCGGGAGCTGGACGTCGCAGACGATCAGGTCGAACGCCTCCCGGCAGGCGAGGTCCAGCCCGGCCGCCCCGTCCACGGCCGTGTGCGGGGTGTATCCGAAGGCCTCGAGCAGGTAGCTCATCAGCTCCAGGTTCGCCGGGTTGTCCTCGATCACCAGGATGCGGGCGGTCACGATCTGTTGTCCTCTGCCAGAACGAGGACGAACGTACTGCCGCGGCCGTACTCGCTCCGGAGCGTGATCCGCCCGCCGAGCAGCTCGGCCAGCTTCCGGCTGAGGTGCAGGCCCAGCCCGGTCCCCTCGTGCCGCCGCCGGCCGGTCGGGTCGACCTGGGTGAACGCCTGGAACAACTTGTCCTGGTCCTCCGGCCGGATCCCGACCCCGGTGTCCGACACCCGGAACTCGGTCACCACCCGCCCGCCCTCGTCCCGGCGGACGAGCTCCAGGCCCACCCCCCCGGCCTCCGTGAACTTGATCGCGTTGTTGGTCAGGTTCAGCAGGATCTGGCTCAGCGACCGCCGGTCCGACCGCACCACCAGCTCCCCGGCCGGGGCAGGGGCCTCGAACCGCAGGCCCTTGCCCTCGGCCAGCGGCCGCAGGGCGGCGGCCACCTCCTGGAGCACCGCCCGGCAGTCGATCGGCTCCAGGTTCAGTTCCACCTTCCCGGACTCGATCTTGGCCAGGTCGAGCAGGTCGTTGATCAGCGAGAGCAGGTGCCGGGCGCTGGTCTGGATCGTCCGCAGCTGCTTCTCCTGGTCGGTGGTCAGCGGCCCCGGGAGGCGCATCAAGAGGGTGCCGGTGAACCCGATGATCGCGTTCAGCGGGGTCCGCAGCTCGTGACTCATACTGGCCAGGAACCGGTCCTTGGCCTGGCTGGCCCTCTCCAGCTCCAGGTTCTTCTCCTGGAGGGTGCGCTCGAACCGTTTCCGGTCGGTGATGTCCCGGATCGAGCTGCTGACCAGGACCCCGTCCTCCGTCTCCAGGGGGCTGAGGCTGATCTCGACCGGGAACTCGGTCCCGTCCTTCCGCAGGCCGTAGAGGTCGATCCCCGCGCCCATCGGGCGGAACCGGGGCGAACGGAAGAAGTCGGTCCGGTAGGCCGGGTGGCCGGCGCGGAACCGGTCCGGGACCAGGACCTCGATCGGCTGGCCGAGGAGCTCGTTCCGGGCGTACCCGAACAGCCGCTCGGTCTGGGAGTTGACCAGGACGATCTCGCCCGCCCGGTTGACGATGACCATGGCGTCCGGGGCCGATTCGAGCAGCCCCCGGAACTTGGCCTCGGCCTTCTTCCGCTGGGTCACGTCCCGGACCGCGCTGATGACGAACCGCTCGGTCCCGGAGACGAGCGGGCTGAGGCTGATCTCGACCGGGAACGTGCTCCCGTCCTTCCGCAGCCCGTACAGCTCGCGGCCCTCGCCCATCGGCCGGACCCGCGGCTCCCGGAAGTACCCGACGCGGTGGGCCGGGTGGTTGTCGCGGAACCGGTCGGGCACCAGGACCTCGATCGGCTGGCCGAGCAGATCCTCCCGCCGGTACCCGAACATTCGCTCCGTCTGGGTGTTCACCACGGCGATCCGCCCGGCCTCGTTCACGATCACCATGGCGTCGGGCGCGGACTCAAGCAGGCCGCGGAACTTCTCCTCCGCCTGGGCCGCCTGGATCTCCTCCGACAGGTCCTTGGAGATGAGCAGGAACCCGATCGGCCGCCCGTCGCCCGCCCGCCGCGGGGTGACGACCACCCGGGCGGTGAACCGCCGGCCGCCCTTGCCGACCCGGTTCACCAGCCCCTGCCACTTGCCGTCGCGGAGGGCCGCCTCGAGGATCTCGCCGGGCCGGCCGGCGGCGACGTCCTCGGGCGTGTACAGGATGTCCCAGGTCACCCGCCCGATGACCTCCTCCAGGTCGTACCCGTACAGCCGCCGGGCGCCCTCGTTCCACAAAAGGATCCGGCCGTCGGTCGCCCCGGCGATGATGGAATACTCGGTGGAGGACTGGAGCACGCTGCCGACGAAGTCGAGGACCTCCGCCTGGCTGGTCCCGACGATCTCGACGTCGAACAGGGGGGGCGTCATGGCCGACTCCGTCGCGGGGGCGGAGGAAAGGTACCCGGGCCAGGTAGCGGAGACGGCAGAAGAACGCGACCCCGGGGCCGGGCGGACCGGGCCTGTCCAACCTGCCCCGGGGTCACAGGTATCATCCTTAATACCAGATTGTAGCCTGATTATCCCGCAGGCTTGTCAAAAAAAGTTACGCTACATCTCGGCATGACATTGCCTCAAAATCCGAATCTCGAAACCCGAAACCCGAAATAACCTCCGCGCCCGGAGTCCCGAAGCGCAAACCGGTGGGGAACTGCTTCGTCACTCGGATTTCGGGATTTGTGTTCGCCTCGGATTTCGCGTTTCGGGGCGAAGCCCGCGGCCGGGCCGACACCGGCCGCGGTCCTGGTTTTGTATGCCGCGCTGTCCGGCCGGTGTCCGGTGGGGCCGAACCAACTCGTTGTTAGAAGGCGGGGCCGGTGGGAGATATCTTCGTGATGCCGTGAGGTGAAAAATGGGTATTCTGACGTGATCCTTTTCGGTTTGATCGCGGGCAGCCTGGCCGAGTTCCCGATTGGAGAACAGGTGGTACGGCGTCTCGGGTGCAGGCGCGTGGGCGAATCGACGGGGGAGGAGACACGGTGGCCGGCAGACAGGTAGCGCTGATCCGCGGCATCAACGTCGGGCGGGCAAAACGGGTGGCAATGGCCGACCTGCGCGCGCTCGTCGAGGACCTCGGCTACCGAGACGTGCGTACTTTGCTCAACAGCGGCAACGTCGTCTTCACCAGCCCCCGCGCGGCCCCGCTCGCCGCCGCCGCCCGCATCGAGAAGGCGCTTGCCACGGGGCTGGGCGTCTCCGCCCGGGTCACGGTACTCGCCGCCGCGGAGCTCGCCGCCGCCGTCGCCGACAACCCCCTGCTCGAAGTCGCGGCCGACCCGTCCCGCCTGCTCGTCGCCGTCCCCAGCGACCCGGCAGACCGGTCGAAGCTGGAGCCGTTGGTCGAGCAGGACTGGGACAAGGACGTCCTGGCCGTCGGCCCGCGCGTGGCCTACCTCTGGTGCGCCGGGGGGATCCTCGCGAGCCGGCTGGCCGAGGCCGTCGGCCGCGCGCTCGGGGACGCCGTGACCACCCGCAACTGGGCGACCGTGATGAAACTCCACGCCCTCGCCGGGGATCAGCGGTGATCGGGCGGCGGTTCACCCCCGGGCGTCGTCCGTCTCTCCCCCGGGACTCCGGCCCTCGCCGTCGATCGTCCCTTCGCCCTCCTGATCGCGGTACGCCTGCCCCTCCTGGTACAGCTTCCGCCGCTGCTCGTACTCCGGCCGCTGGTCCGGGGGCACGAGGGCGATCGCCTTCTCCTGCCACCGGAGCGCCTCGGCGAACTGGCCGAGCTCGGCGTGGGCGGCGGCCAGGGTGTCGAGATACCCCGGGAGCTTGTAGTCGGTCAGTTCGCACGCCCGGGTCGCGTCCCGCAGCGATTGCTCGCCGTCCCGCAACTCGGCGAGCGGGCACGTCGCGCGGATCCAGGCGATGAAGTTCAGCGTCCCGGCGTCGTCCGGGTCGAGCTCGGCGGCCTTCAGGTGGTCGGCCAGGGCGGCCCGGTAGTCGCCCGCCTGGTAGCGGAGGGCGGCCCGCAGGTTGTAGCCGGAGTCGGCTTCCGGGTCGCGCTCGACCGCCGCCGTCGCGTCCGCCAGGGCCGCGGCCACGTGCCCCTTGCGGCGGTACGCGATCGCCCGGGCGAAGTACCCCCGGGCCCCGTCCGGCTTCAACCGGATCGCCTCCGTGAAGTCCGCGATCGCCCGGTCCGGGTCCAACAGCTCGTGATAGGCGTACCCCCGCTGGACGTGCCCGGCCGGGTCGTCCGGGGCGAGCCGGATCGCCTCCGTGAAGTCCGCGACCGCGGCCTCCAGGTCCTTCGCCCGGACGTGCGACAGCCCGCGGTTGAACCGCGGGGTGGCGTCGTCGGGGTCGAGTTTGATCGCCTCGGTGAAATCGGCCGCGGCCTTCGCGTGGTCGCCTCGTTCGGCGTGCGCGACCCCGCGGAGGTTGAACGCCCCGACGTTGTGCGGCTCGAGCTTCAGCACCCAGGTGTAGTCGGCGACGGCCTTGTCCTGCTCGCCCCGCTCGGCCCACAACCGGCCCCGGTGCCAGAACGCCTCGGCGTACCCGGCCTGCAGCCGCAGGGCGGTCGACAGGTCGGCGAGCGCGGCCTCGGCCTTGCCGAGGCTTTCGAGCGACAGCCCGCGGTACACGAACGCCCGGGCGTGCCGGGGGCTGAGTTTCAGCGCCGCGGTGTAATCCGCCACCGCCTCCGCGTGCCGGCCCTGGGCCGAGAGGGCGTTCGCCCGGTTGAAGTACGCCCGGAACATCTCGGGGTCGAGCCGGATCGCGGCCTCGTAGTCGGCGAACGCGGCGTCGTAGTTCTTCTGCCGGCTGTACACCGCGGCCCGGCCGTTGAGCGGGTCCGGGTCGTCCGGGGTCAGCTCGATGGCCCGGGTGTAGTCGGCGAGGGCGGCCCCGAGGTCGTCGGCGTCGACGTGGGCGGTGGCCCGGTTGTGGTACGCGGCGGAGTAGTCCGGGCGGAGGTCGATGGCCCGGGTGAAGTCCTCGACCGCTTCCGGATACTCGGCGGCGGCGGCGCGGGCGTTCCCGCGGTGGAAGTAGAGGTCCGCGTCCGTCGGGTCGAGGTCGATGGCCCCGGAGAACGTCGCCACCGCCCGGGCGTATTCGCCCCGGCGGGAGTAGGCGTGCCCGCGGCGGACCAGCGTCGGAACGTCGGGAGGGGGCGGGTTGCTCATGCCCGCATTATACCGACGACCCGGCGGCCGGCGCGGGGCTCGGGGGCAATCACGCGGGGGCAAGTTCCCGATTCGCCCGGGGCCAGGTTCGAGCCCGACCGGGCGAGTCGGGAACTTGCCCCCACACCAGGGTGAACGGCGACGGTAAAGGCGAAGGCAAGGGGGGTAAAGTGGGCGCGGGGAAGAAGACAGACACCGTCGGGCAAAAGCGGCCGCGCTCAGTCCGCGACCCCGCCCTCGACCCGGGCGGGCTTCCGCTGCCGGTACAGGTCCAGCCGGGACCGGTAGTCCGTGGCCAGGTCCGGGGTGGCCGCCATCCCGAGCGCCTTCTCCTGCCACTTCACCGCGTCCTCGAACTCCCCGCACTCGGCGCAGGCCGCGGCGAGCGTGTCGAGGTAGCCCGGGTCGCCCCACTCGGTCAGCTCGCAGGCCCGGGTCGCGCACTCCTTCGCCCGCTCGCCGTTCCGCACGTCCGGGTCCGGGCAGGTCGCCCACACCCAGCCGAGCTGGTTAAACGTCCCGGCGTGGCGCGGGTCCCGCTTCAGCGCTTCCATGTGGTCGCGGACTGCCGCCGCGTAGTCCTTCCGGGCGTAGTGGGCCCCGGCCCGGTAGTTGTACGGCATCACCGCGGCCGGCGCGAGCCGGACCGCCTCGGAGAAATCCGCCAGGGCGGCGTCCAGGTCGCCGAGGTGTTTCTTCGCCGACCCGCGGAGTTCGTACGTCCGCGCCACCCCCGGGAACAGCCGGGCGGCCGCGTCGCAATCGGCCGCCACCGCCGGGTAGTCCTTGCCGAGGAAGTGGCAGATCGCCCGGCCGAGGTAGGCCGGCCCGTGGTCCGGGGCGAGGCGGATCGCCTCGGAGAAGTCCGCGACCGCGCCGGCCGGGTCGCCGCTCTGCTGCCGGCCGGTCCCGCGGGTGTGGAACGCCTCGGCGCTCGCCGGGTCGCGACCGATGACCGCGGTGCAGTCCGCCTCGGCGGCGGCGTAGTTCTCGCATTCGAGGTGGAGCTCGGCCCGCCAGATGAGGTAGCGGGGGGCGTTGTCCGGGTCGCCGGCGACGGCCGCGGCGAAGTCGATGAGGGCCGCGGCGGTGTTCCCCCGGGCGGCGTGGCACCGGCCGCGGAGGGCGTACACGGCGGCCCGCCCGGGGTCGAGCTTGAGCACCCGGTCGCAGTCCGCGATCGCCTGGTCGAACACCTTCTGGGCGAAGAGCTCGGCGGCCCGGTCGGCGTAGATCTGAGGCTCGTCGGGCTTGAGCCGGATGGCGTTGTCGAGGTCGTTGAGCGCGCGGACCCGGTCCCCGAGTTCGAGGTACGCGTACGCCCGGTACCGATACCCGGCGGACACATCCGGGCGGAGCTTGATGGCCCGGGAAAAGCACTCGACCGCCTCCTGGTATTCCCCGGCGGAGAGGGCCTTGTGCCCCCGGCTGAACAGGTCCTGGGCGTCCTCGGTGTTCCGGTCGTGTGTCATGCAATGCCCCGACGTTCGAACCGGTTGGCGCGGTCTGAGAGAATGTTAGTGCTGCGGTGAACGGCGTACCAGTGGGGCTCCCCGCCCCGGCCGCGGCGGCCGGGGTGTGCGAGACATTCCCGGGAAACGGTACAATGGCGGCCACGGCTTCCGCCGGCAGCGGGTGAGCGGTATGGCGGCGGTCGGCCGGGATCACCCCCCGGTCGAGTCCGCCCAACCTCGCGGGAGATCCCTCATGGCCGGCCCGAAGGTCTGCGTTGTCGGCTCGTCGAACCTGGACATGAACAGCTACGTGGACCGGTTCCCAGTGCCCGGGGAGACGGTCCACGGCCGGCGGTTCACGACCGGATACGGCGGCAAAGGCGCCAACCAGGCGGTGACGGCGGCCCGGCTGGGCGGGTCTGTTACCCTGGTTACCAGGATCGGCCGGGACCTCTTCGGCCGGGACATGGTCGGGCACTTCCGCCGCGAAGGGATCGACACCCGCCACGTGACGACGACGGACGAGACCGCGACCGGGGTGGCCGTGATCACCGTGGACGCGGCCGGCCGGAATCACATCGTCGTGACCCCGGGCGCGAACGGCGCGCTGACGGTGCGGGACGTGGAGGAGGCCCGCCCGGCGATCGGGGCGGCCGGCGTCCTCGTTTGCCAGCAGGAGGTCCCGCGGGAAACGAACCTGGCCGCCATGCGGATCGCCCACCGGGCCGGGGTGCCGGTCGTCTTCAACCCGGCCCCGGCGGGTGACGCCCTGCCGGACGAGATGTACCCGCTGTGTACGGTGCTCTGCCCGAACGAGCACGAGGCGGCGCTTCTGACGGGCCGGCCGGCGGGCAGCCGGGCCGAAGCGGAGACCGCGGCCGCGGCATTCCTGGCCCGGGGCGTGGGCAGCGTCGTCATCACCCTGGGCGAGCGCGGGTGCCTGCTCGCCACGGCGGACCAGGTGTTGGCGCTTCCGGCCCCGGTGGTCGAGGCGGTCGATACCACCGGCGCGGGAGACGCCTTCGTCGGCAGCCTGGCCTTCTTCCTGGCGCGGGGAGACGATCTGGCCGAGGCCGCCTGGCGGGCGACCCGGATCGCGGCCGTCAGCGTGCGGTTCCCGGGCACCCAGACCAGCTTCCCGCGCGCGGCCGATCTGCCGCCAGACGTGCTACGGTAGCACCCATCTTGTGGGGGCAAGTTTCCAACTTGCCCAGGACCGGTTGGTAGTCGGCAGCCCCCCCTCGTCCCGGAGGGTGTCGGAGCTGTCACCCGGTTGGACAAGTTGGAAACTTGCCCCCACGTAAGACGTGCTACTTCTTCCCGGTCGGTTCCGCTCTCTCCTTCTTCTTGACTGGCGGGACGTACAGCTCGGGTACGCCGAGTTCCTTCGCCGCCGAGTTCAGCTTAGCCACGTCGGTCTTCACCAGCGCGTCGAATGACCCGAGCAACCCGGCCAGCTGCTTCCCCAGGTCGTCGGCGAGTTCGATCTGGGCCGTCGTGGGCGGGCCGTCGGCCTCGGTCAGGTTGGTGAGCAGCCAGGTGAGCTGGGAGTACAACATCGCCCCGCCCTTCGCGGCGAAGATGTCGTACCCGATCTTCGCCTTCGGGTTGTGAAGCCTTCCTTCCAGCTCGTCGAGCTTCTTCCCCAGCACGTCTGTTTGCTTCAGCAACGGCTTCGCGTCGGCGTTGTCCTTGAGAAGCTCCTTGCGGAGGTCGATCTGCTTCTTCAGCGCGCGGATGCGCGCGACCGCGCCCGACAGCTTCGTGATGTCGTCGCGGACGCGAATGGCGAGCTGTTCCAGCGCGACCAGTTCGGACGGCACGGCCGGGTCCGGCGTGTGCGTCTCGGCCGTCGCGGTCGAAGGTCGCACACGCGTGAACCACCCGCCCGCCTCGAAAGCACGGGCCGCCGGGACGGCCGGTCGCGCGCGGGTGATCAGCCACCGCGGGTCCGCCGTCACCTCCATCTCGCCCGTCAGGGTCTGCCCGCCGACGGTCAGCTTTACCGTATACTTCCCCGGCGCGGCCGGGACGCCCTGGCCCGCCTCGCCCGAGTCCACGACCGCTTGCGGGATCGTGTCCGCCCCGTCGTGGGTCAGGTCCCACACGAACCGGTTCAGCCCCTTCTTCACGTCCAGCTTCCGGTCGGGCTTACCCTTCTCGGCGTGCTCCTCGTCCTCGTCTTCCGTTTCCTGCTCGACCGACGGCCCGCCGCGACTCTTCTTCGGACTCGCCGCCGCGACGACGTTCCCCTTCGGGTCGCGGATCTCCAGCGTCACCTCGCCCTTGGGCTCGTGCGCCAGGTGGTACCAGATCACCGCCCCGTGGGCCGGGTCCGCGCCGGCCGTGGGCCGGGTGAACGACCCCGTCGGACCGTCCCAGCTGACGTGCCACCGCGTCGCCGGCCGGACCGTGAACAGGTGCGCGGCCTTGCTCCTGATCGCGTCCGTCATCTCCCGCACGGTGGTGAGGTCGTCGAGAATCCAGATCGACCGGCCGTGGGTGCCGATCACGAGGTCGTCGTCCTTCACGATCAGGTCGTGGACCGGGACCGTCGGGAGGTTCTGTTGCAGCGGCTTCCAGCTCTTCCCGGCGTCCGGCGAGTACATCACGCCCCGCTCCGTCCCGAGGAACAACAGCCCCTTCTTTCTCGGGTCTTCGCGGACGGCGTGGCAGTGGACCCCGGGGTCGAGCCCGGCGGTAATTCGGGCCCACGTCCGGCCGAAATCGGTGGTCTTCCAGACGTACGGCCGGTAGTCGTCCATCCGGTGGTTGTCGACCACGACCAGCGCCGTCCCGGCGTCGTGCGGGCTCGCCTCGACGCACGCCACCGTGCCCCAGTCCGGCAGCCCGGGGACGTTCGGCGTCACGTTCGTCCACGTCTTCCCGTCGTCGCGGGACACGTGGACGAGCCCGTCGTCCGTCCCGGCCCAGAGCAGTCCCTTCGTCTTGGGCGACTCGGCGAGCGCGAAGATGGTGCAGTACACCTCCGCCCCGGTGTTGTCGCCGGTGATCGGCCCCCCGCTCCACTGCTGCTTCTGCTTGTCGTTGCGGGTCAGGTCGCCGGACACCGGCACCCACGTCTGCCCGCCGTCGCGGGTCCGGAACAGGACGTTCGCCGCGTGGTACACCGCCTTCGGGTCATGCGGCGAGATGAGGATCGGGGCCGTCCACTGGAACCGGTACTTCATCTTCGCCGGGTCGATCCCGGAGGGGTTGAACTGGTTGACGGTGATGTTGCGGGCCTGTCTCGTCCGGTGGTCGTACCGGGTCATGATCCCGCCGTACTCGCCGGCGTAGACCACGTCCGGGTCGGATGGATCGGCGACGGCGTACCCGGCCTCGCCGCCGCCGACCGGGTGCCAGTCGCCCGGCCCGATCCCGCCGGCCTTGAGCGCCCGGCTCGGCCCGCACGCCGACCCGAGGTCCTGCAGGCATGTCATGACGTGGTACGGGGTGCGGGCGTCGGCCGACACGTGGTAACACTGGCCGATCGGCAGCGGCGGGGCGTGCCACACCCGGCCGGCGTCGGTGCTGATGTCCACCCCGCCGTCGTTCGCGCCGATCATCCGGTGCGGGTTGGCCGGGTCGATCCACAGGTCGTGGTGGTCGCCGTGGTGGCCGCCGCGGACGGGGTGGAAGGACCGCCCGCCGTCGATGCTCTTGAGCAGCTGGACCTGGGGGGCGAACACCACGTCGGGGTTCGTGGGGTGGACGGTGAGGGTCGAGTAGTACCACGCCCGCTGGCGGATGTGCCGGTCGTCGCTCGCCCGCTCCCACGTCTCTCCGCCGTCGTCGGAGCGGAATAGCCCGCCCTTCTCCGCCTCGATGACGGCGTACACCCGCTTCGCGTTCGACGGCGCGACCGCCACCCCGACCTTGCCCCAGATGCCGGCGGGCAGGCCGTTCGGCTTGTCGGACTCGGGCGCCTTTCCGCCCTTCAGGCTGGTCCATGTGTCGCCGCCGTCGCGGGAAACGGACAGGTCGGACCCCGGCCCGCCGCTGGTCAGCTCCCACGGCCGGCGGCGGGCCTGCCAGAACCCGGCGAACACGACCCGCGGGTTGGTCGGGTCGAGGCAGACGTCCGAACAGCCCGTTTCGTCGTTCTTGAACAGGACGCGGTCCCAGGTCTTCCCGCCGTCCGTGGTGCGGTACAGGCCTCGCTCCGGATTCGGGCCGAAGGCGTGCCCGAGTACCGCGGCGAAGGCGACGTCCGGGTTCTTCGGGTGAACGGCCATCGTGCCAATCTGACCGACCTGCTTCCAGACGTGCTTCCAGGTCTTCCCACCGTCGGTGCTCTTGAAGATCCCCGCCCCCGGAGCCACGTTCCCGCGGATATTCGCCTCCCCGGTCCCGACGTACACGACGTTCGGGTCGGACGGGGCGACGGCAATCGAGCCGACCGAGGCGGTCGGCTGGTCGTCGAACACCGGCTTCCAGGTGAGCCCGCCGTCGGTCGACTTCCAGACTCCGCCTGAAGCGGTGGCGGCAAAGTAAGTGAGCGGGTCGCCGGGAACCCCACACGCCCGCGACACGCGGCCCCCCACGAACGGTCCGACGAGTCGATATTTGAGTGAGGCGAGGTCCTTCGGGGCTTTGGGCTCGTCCGCCGCGCCGGCCGGGGGGCAGAAGCCACTCACGAAGACGGCCGACAATAGCGTGACAGCGTAACGGGTGCGCATGGTACTGGCTCGGCGGTGATGTTCGCCGGACGAGAGAGGAAGACGAACCGGCACAATAGCTTCAGATTACCCATCTTAAATCACCTTTCATCCCTGCCAATTGCCGGCCGGCCCGAAGGATCGGGGAATCTTCTTCGCCCTCCCCCTACGACCCGACTTCCCGACCGATGATGGATGGAAGCGATCAGGAGTTCGGGAGGAAAACCGAAGTGTTCGGTGAAGAACCGGAGGCGACACCCGTGGGGGCAAGTTTCCAGCTGCCGGGCGACTGGAAATCAGCTCCGCGAGGTGGCGGAATGAACCGAAAGCGATTGTGTGGCTTGCTTTGGGTGTAGTACCGACCGACCTGGGCAATTCGGATACTTGCCCCCACACTGGTTGGGGCAAAACACCCTGAGGCGACCACACATGGTATCGCAAGCACAGCAGACCGTGGACGAAATCCTGGCCCACGCCCTCGCCACGGGAGGGACTGTCGCCCGGGCGGCTAAAACCGCCGGGATCAGCGAGAGCGCCGTCTACCACCGGCTCCGAGAGCCCACGTTCCAGGTCCGTGTGTCCGAGATCCGGGCAGTGATCGCGGACGCCGTTGTCGGTACGATCACCGACCGAATGATGGGCGCCTGCGACACGCTCTACCGACTGCTCGCGAGCAACTCCGAGACGGTCCAAATCAGGGCGGCGAAAACGTTGATCGAACTGGCGATGAAACTCAACTGCCGGAACAACCTCGCCGGGCACCACGCCCCGGATGAACAACCCCGGGAAGAGCCCGAATGCTTCTCATCCGCGGTCCTGGACGCCCCGGCCGCCGTCCCGGAGCCGCTCGATCCGGTGCGTCCCCCACCCGACGGGCTTCCCACGCCTCCCGCGCCGGGCCCGGAAAGCGATGTCGAACAGGAGAAGCGTCCCGACGAGCCTGACACGGACCGCGAGCCCGTCATCTCTCCCGGTAACGGGGTTCCTGTAGGTCCTGCTCGCGACTCTCGCCTCATCGACCCGAGTCCCGTCCGCCATGCAAGCGGGGAGGGAGACGGGATGGGCAAATCCGATTGGAACCTGTCAAACCCTGTCAAAGACTGTCACGGGCAGGCGGGTAGCCCGCCCATGAACCAGGCGCATCGGCTCTCGACGGGGCTAAAGGTCGCGCTCGAACGGGTCGGCAGTGAGCCGGCGTAGTCCAGACCGGGGCATCGCCCCGGAACGGCTGATATCCCCCCGATCGCATTTATGATCAATCGCCGGGTTTCTCTCGGCGGTTCGGTTGACTATCATGGAACGGATCGCTGCCGATAGGAGATCCCTCTGTGTATTGCCCCGCCTTCCGGCCGCGCCGCGCGGCTCCCGCCTTTCTCTCCCTCGCCCTGTTGCTCCTGACCGCGCTCCCGGCTCCGGCGGTCATCCTCAAGCTCATCCCCCTCAAGGATGTGCTCGAGGGCGAACAGATCATCTTCGTCGCGACGGTCGACACCGTGACCCCGGACAAGCCTGCGGTCGTGTTCAAGTTCGAGGAGAAACTCAAGGGCGACGCCCCGTTCGAGCGGCTCCCGGTGAACCTCACCGGCGACGCCGAGGCGAAAAAAGATGGACACACCAAGGTGATGCTCGACCGGCTGGAACCCGGGCGGAAGCTGGTCATCTTCGCCACCAAGATAGACAAGAAATACGACGCGAAGGCCTTCATGGAGGGAACGTGGTTCTCGCTCCAGGGCACGATCGACGAGGACGGGAAGACGGTCCGGTGGGCCTTCCTGCACGCCGAGCCGTACCTGCGGCGGACGTTCGCCGGGACGACGGCGGAACTGAAGAAGGTGGTCGCGGACGGGCTGGCGAAAAAGGCCGAGCCCCCCCCTGTGAACGAGAAGGAAAAGCCGGGGTTCGGCCCGCCCGTCGAGAAGAAATGCGGAGCGGGGAACGCGGAACCGGTCGAACGCGGACCGCGGAACGCGGAACGCGTTCCGGACGATCGGCCGAGCTATCCGGGTTTTCACTCCGCGGTCCGCGCTCCGCGCTCCGCGCTTTTAGGGGTGATCCCCTCGTTCGTTCTGGTCGGCCCGCTGGCGATCATCGCGGCCCTCTTCCCCGGAGTAGCGGCGCGGATGGCGATCGGGATGAAGCGGTGGCGGGCGTTCCTGGTGATCGCCAGCACGAACAGCACCATGGCCCTCGTGTACTGGCTCCTCCGCGACTTCCAGGTCCTCCCCGACTGGTGGATGTTCGGCTACCGTGGGTTTACCCTCCTCCTCCTCGTCTCCACGGCGGTCGGGGTCACCTGGGCCGGGCGGCGGTATCGGCGGATGGCCTGCGAGGAGCCACGCGTCACAAGTCCCCCGGCCCGTAGCGAACTCCTCACGCTCGCGGGGCTTACCGGGCTCGTCGGACTGACCGTCGCGTCGACCCGTCTGTTCGGCCCCTGGAGTGCCGCCGTCGACCTGCCCATGCGGGAGTTCACACTCATCGGTATCTCCCTGCTCGCCGCCACGCTCTACACCGCCTATCGGGCCACGGGGGGGGCCGATCGCCTACCCGATGACTCCGGCCCGGCTGTTCAGCTGAGCCTGTCCGGTGAATCGGTCGGGTTGGGCGCGCTGTTCCTGGGCGGGCTGGTCGCGGTGTTCATCGGGGGGGACGCCGAAACGCGCGCGGGCTTCGTCGGCACCCAGGCCGGCGATGCGGAAGAGGTGTTCGGCCCGAAACTCACTGACGTGCGGGTATTTGAAGTTTCTGAAGCGCATCAGGTCATGTCCGGGATCGCGGTGGACGGTGACCGGTTGTACTTCGGGGCGAGCAGGGCAACCGGGTTCCGAGCGAACGGGTTCGTGTTCTGCCTCGACCGGAACACCGGCCGGTCGCTGTGGAAGTTCGACAGCGACGGCAAGCTGAAACAGGTCTTCTGCACCCCCACGCCGGCCGGCGGGAAGGTGTACTTCGGCGAGGGGCTGCACACGGATAGCGGGTGCCAACTGTTCTGCGTGGACGCCGCGACCGGGAAACCCGCCTGGCCGAATCCGTTCGAGACGGCCAGTCATACCGAGGGAACCCCGCGGGTGGCCCACGGCCGGGTTTACTTCACGGCCGGGGACGACGGGTTATTCTGTGCGGACGCTGTGACCGGCGAGAAGAAGTGGCAACTGGCCGGCACGCCCAACAACCTGCACATCGACACCCCGCCGATGGTCTCGGGTGACCGTCTGTTCGCAGGGAGCGGGTACGGCACCTACGCCCTTCTCGGCGTGGACGCGCACTCCGGGAAGGAACTCTGGCGGACACCAGTGTCCCTGCGGTCGTTCGGCCCCCCGCTGGTGATCGGCGATCGCGTGGCGTACGGGCTTGGTACGGGCAATCTGAGCCAGGACATCGAGGGCGACGAGAAGGCGCCGGCGGGGGCGGTGGTCTGCGTGAACGCGGACGACGGCAAGGAGGTGTGGAAGTACGAGCTGACCCGGTCGGTCCACACGCCGCTGGCGGCGGACGTCTTCTCGGTGTACGCGACGAGCCGGGACGGGGCGGTCCACTGCCTCGACCGGAAGACCGGGAAGCCGCGCTGGAAGACGGGCATCGGCGCGACAATCACGGCGGGTCCGGCGGTCGCGACGGCCGGCGGAATGCCGGTCGCGGTGTACGCCATCTCGACCGAGGGGATGACCGTCTGTCTGAATCCCCAGACCGGGAAGGTGGTGTGGTCGCGCGACCTGCGGGAACACACGAAGAGGATGGTCAAGGAAGTCTACACGACCCCGGCCGTGGTGACCGAGCCGACATCGACCGGGAGTCGACGGGTGATCTATACGGGGGCTCTGGTCGAGAACCACAACAACGGCGCCAAGACGGCGGCCGTGTTCCGGTTCGAGGACGAGCTGGGGGAGTAGCGACTTGGCGAGACGGGACCCTGCCGAGCACGCGGCCCAGGTTGATTAGGGCGTACCCGGTGGGCCGGTCGCGTCGTTGAAGGGTTTTGCTGCACCGGTCTGGAGACCGGTGCCACGATCCGATCGAGGGGTGTCGTGGCAACGGTCTCCAGACCGGTGCCGGCACCCAGATCCGAGGACGTCGACCTCCCGAAAACAGCCGAATCGCTCGCGAGCCCGACCGGGTACGCCCGTTTGATTATGACAGAGGAGACAGGGTCCGGAAGACCCTTTTGTGGCGACGCCGATTCGGGGGTAGGCAAGCGGCAATCGAAGATCGACCAGCCGCCCGGCGGATCTCGAAGGTGCCCTCGGGACGGTAGGAGCGCAACTATCGCCCGCCCCAACCTGGCGCCCGCGAACAGGCCATCATCAAATTTCATGTATTAATAATCATATTATTATATAGTTAATCAAAAATTGGCCTTCGTGAAAGCGAAAAACCGATTAGCCGATGGGGGTCAAAATGCCTCCGGCGGTCAGGAGATCGGTGCGCGAGGTTGGCCTGCACAAATAGACATTAATTAATAACCGGGAGCTGCTCACCACGGTCGACTCGCCCAGGGGAGGTATGCGCCGTTCGGAAACCCGCCAATCTTAACGAATCTTAACCCATCAACTTGGCTGTTTTGTTGGAAAGCGTGTGTCGGTCGGAAGTTCCGGATGCGGTCTTGGACGTGCGCAACTGGTCTCGGGCGGGTGGTACTGGCGCCTTTTTGGGCCGACAAATACCTTCACCGCTTTTCGGAGGAAATACGCCACCCGCTCGCGAGCTCGACCGGAGACAAGATCGACCGCCTTGTGGAGACGGTCCGGGCCCCCGAATCACCGGTCGTTGTTCGCCCTTGGCGCGATCGGCGGGCGAACAGAAGCCGGCAGTTTGGTCGACCAGTACCGCGAGATGCCGAACCCGGCGATGAACAGGAAGCCGCCGTCTGGCCTGGGAGTTGCTCTTTCCCCGGCGGCCGATTTATCGGCCGCGTGTGGTAGCCGCCGGAGACTCGCCCGCCCGCCGCGTGGCTACCGGTGTTCTCGCCCTCCCTGGTTCAGAGGAGTCCCGCGATATGACGAGCAACATCCTGCGCAAGATGGCATTCGCGCTCACCATCTCCCTCGGCGGGTCCAGTCTGGTCGCCGCCCAGCCCCCGGTCCGGACCGCCCCGCCCCCGCCCCCACCGGGGACCGCCGCCGTACCCCCGGCCGCCGGGTCAACGGACCCGAACGCGGTCCCGCAGGCCATACGGGCCAAGCAGATCCTCGGCACCAAGATCAGTCTCCAGGGGAACACGGGGATCGGGACGGTCGAGGACATCGTGTTCACCGACGCGGGGGAGGTCGAGTACCTGATCGTCGACAGCGGCGGCAAGCTGGTCACCGTGCCGTGGTCCGCAGCGACGTTCAACTTCCCCCAGAAGACCGCGGTCGTGAACATCACCCCGGAGCAGTACAAGGTGATCCCGACGTACACCGCCACGACCTACCCGGAGTTTTTCACCCCGACCTACCGGACGGAGGTTTACAAGTACTACGGGCTAACCCCGGGGCAACTGCGCCGGATGGAGCGGCGGCTCAACCGGCCGTAAGTCGGCGAGTTAGTTGACGAGAAAAGACGGGCCGGGAGTGAGGGACGATCTCTCACGTCCCCGGCCCGGTTCTGTTGAATCACGCGTCCGCGGTCCGGAGGTCGCCGTCTCGGCCGATCGCCCACCGACCTGGATCTCTTGCCGACCGGCACCCCCGTCAGTGGACTGCAAACCCGCTCTGGTGAATGCCATAGTCCTGCCAATCCTGACCACCAGTCGTCGACAGAAACGGCTGAAAAACCTGCTCTACGGACTGCCAAACCTGCCACCCATCCCTGGAGGATAAGCGGTCCGCGCTCAACGAGTTCGGCGGGCCGGTATAAGAATTCGGGGACATGGCAGTATGAAGTACGGACTCCCCGCCCGTGACGGCTCGACCATCTGGTCGGATTGCTCGTCGGCTACCGGGTGCCGGCCGAAGAAGAACCGGGATCTCCCTTCCACCGGGTTCCCCGGCCGCGGTATAACATCCAGCGGTTATCCGTTTGTCCACCACCGCCCGGGACCGCACGCCGATGGCCGACGGGAAGTTCGCCCACCTCCACCTGCACACCCACTACAGCCTGCTCGACGGGTTCAACCGGATTCCCCAGCTCGTCGAGCAGACGAAGAAGCTGGGGATGAACGCGGTCGCGATCACCGACCACGGGAACCTGTACGGGGCGATCGAGTTCTACACCAAGTGCAAGGACAAGGGGATCAACCCGATCATCGGGTACGAGGCGTACCTCGCCCCCGGCAGCCGGACGGACAAGAAGGCCGCCCGGCAGGGCGACGCGTACACCCACCTCACCCTGCTCGCCAAGAACACGACCGGGTACAAGAACCTGATCAAGCTCGCGTCGATCGCCTTCCTCGAAGGGTTCTACTACAACCCGCGGATCGACCGCGAGGTGCTCGAGGCCCACCGCGAAGGGCTGATCTGCCTGAGCGGGTGCCTGGCCGGCGAGTTCAACCAGTACATCCTGAAGGACAAGACCGACGAGGCCCGGAAGCTCGCCGGGTGGTTCGCCAAACTGTTCGGGGACGATTTCTACATCGAAATCCAGAACAACGGGATCGGGCTGCAGGACCAGTGTACACCGGTCGCGGTGGACATCGCGAACGCGATGGGCTTACCGCTGGTGGCGACCGCCGACGCCCACTACCTGTGCGCCGAGGACGCCGAGGCGCACGACGTGTTGTTCTGCATCAACACCGGCCAGAAGCGGGACCCACGGAAAAAGAAATACCCCGAAGAGCGGATGCCGAACCCGTACTACGTCCGGTCCCCGGCCGACATGTACCGGCTTTTCCCCGGGTACGAGGCCGCGGTCGCCCGCAGCCAGGAGATCGCCGACCAGGTCTGCATCGACATCGACTTCAAGAAGCGGCACTTCCCGGCGTTCACCGCGCCGGCCGGCCAGACGGCGGAGGAGTTCCTTCGGGAACTGTGCGAGCGGGGGTTGCGGGAGCGGTACGGCGAGACCCCGTCCGAGACCACGGTCAAGCGGCTCGAGCACGAGCTCGGGGTCATCTGCCGGATGGGGTTCGCGAGCTACTTCCTGATCACCTGGGACTTCGTCCGGTTCGCCCGGGAGAGCGGCATCCCGTCCACCGCCCGCGGGTCCGGGTGCGGGGCGATCGTGAGCTACGTCCTCTACCTCAGCCACGTCTGCCCGCTCGAGTACGACCTGCTGTTCGAGCGGTTCCTCGACCCGAACCGGTCCGAGGCGCCCGACATCGACATCGATTTCTGCCAGGACCGGCGGGAACTGGTGATCCAGTACGTGAAGGAGAAATACGGGGCCGAGTCGGTCGCCCAGATCGGGACGTTCGGGACCCTCGCCGCGAAGGCCGCCCTGAAGGACGTCGGCCGGGTGCTCGACGTCCCCCTCGACCGGGTGAACTTCCTGTGCAAGCTCGTCCCGATGCACGGGGCGATCGCGGGCGACCTGACCGAGGCGATGAAGTCCCCGGACTTCAAGCGGGAGTACGACCAGGACCCGCAGGTGAGGGAGCTGGTGGACATCGCCCTCAAGCTGGAGGGGAGCAACCGGAACGTCGGGACGCACGCGGCCGGGGTGGTGATCGCGAACGGCCCGATCACCGACTACGTCCCGGTCCAGCGGCCGCCGAAGAAGGGGGACGACGGGTCCGCGGCGGGCGACACGGACACGGTCACGACCCAGTGGGAGATGGGCATCCTCGAGAAGGTCGGGATGCTCAAGATGGACTTCCTTGGGCTGCGGAACCTGACCGTCCTCGACAACTGCGTGAAGCTGATCCGGAAGACCCGCGGCGAGGACGTGGACCCGGCAAAGTTCCCGCTGGACGACCGCGGGACCTACGAGCTGTTGCAGCGGGGCGACGCGAAGGGTGTGTTCCAGCTCGAAAGCGAGGGCATCCGGGACCTGCTCAAGCGGATGAAGCCGGACAACATCCGCGACCTGATCGCGGTGCTGGCCCTGTACCGCCCGGGCCCGCTCGGCGGCGGGATGGTGGACAGCTACGTGAACCGCAAGCACGGGAAGGAGAAGTGGGACTACCCGCACCCGGTGCTCCGGGAGATCCTGGACGAGACCTACGGGGTCATGGTCTACCAGGAGCAGATCATGCGGATCCTGAACCGGCTCGGTGGGATCGACCTGGCCAAGGCGTACGCGTGCATCAAGGCGATCAGCAAGAAGAAACAGGAGACCATCGACGAGCGGAAGGCGGACTTCATCCGCGGGTGCGGCGAACGAGGCGTCGACCAGAAGACCGCCGACGAGATATTTGGCCTGATCGTCTTTTTCGGCGGGTACGGGTTCAACAAATCACATACGGCCGCGTACGCCCAAATCGGCTATCAAACGGCCTACCTGAAGAAGCACTACACGGCCGAGTACATGGCCGCGCTCCTGTCCAGCGAGATCGACGACGGGAACAAGCGGGACGTGATGGTCGACCACATCGCCGACGCCCGCCGGCTCGGGATCGAGGTCCTCCCCCCGGACGTGAACCGCGGGATGGCCGACTTCGACGTCCTCAACAACCGGATCGTGTTCGGGCTGACCGCGATCAAGGGGCTCGGCCGCGGGGCCGCCGAGGAGATCGTCCGGGGCCGGACCGCCGGCGGGAAGTTCAAGGACCTGTACGACTTCGCCGAGCGGGTCGACCGGCGGGTGGTGGCCAAGGCGGCGGTCGAAAAGATGGTCATGGCCGGGGCGTTCGACGCGTTCGGCCGCCGGGCCGCCCTGTTCGCCGCCGTCCCGAAGGCGTTCCAGGCGGCCGACGAACGGGCCAGCGACCGGAAGCGTGGGCAGAAGAGCTTCTTCGATGTGTTCGAGGGCAACGGCGGGACGGACGAGGCCGGGGCCGGCACCGGGGCCGCGCCGGACCACGGGCTGCCGGACGTGCCCGAGTGGCCGGACACCGAGCGGCTGAAGTTCGAGAAGGAAGCACTCGACTTCTACATGTCCAGCCACCCGCTCGCCCAGCACGACGAACAGCTCAAGCGGTTCCGCACGCACGACGCCGCCCAGGCGGTCAAGCTGTCGACCGGGACGCCCGTACTCCTCGGCGGGATGATCACCCAGCTGCAGGTCCGGACCGTGCAGAAGAACGGCAAGAGGTGGGCGATGTTCTACCTGGAGGACTTCTCCGGGCAGTGCAAGTGCATCCTCTGGTCGGACGAGTACGCCCGGTTCAAGGACCAGGCGGTCGACGACACGGTGCTCTTGCTCGAGGGGGTGGTGGAGTGGCGGGAGGGCGGCAGTGCCGGGGACGTGATCGTGAAGAAGGTGCTGACGATCGACGACGCCCGGAAGGAGATGACCAAGAGCCTGCTCATCCGGGTGCCGTACACCGAGGACGAGGAGATCCTGCGGAAGCTGGACGCGGTGAGTCTGGTCTTGAAGCGGTGTCACGGTCAGACGCCGGTGTACTTGAGCGTCCGCGACCCGAACGGCCGGCAGGTCCAGCTGAAGTTGAACGGCGAGTTCGCGGTGAACACCGCTTCGCTACGGGCGGAAGAGCTTGAGATGATCCTCGGCCCCGGGGCGGTGCTGTTCACCCGGTAAGGCGCGGGGCAGGGAAAAACCGCCCCACCGTTCGTGGAGAACGTAGCCGCGGGGTCGGTGGCCACCCCCTTCATCCCGCCGCACCCGGGGGGAGACCGGACCCGGGCGCGGGTGGGGATTCGACCCCCTCCCCGGGCGCCGCTCTTCGCGCAGTGCCGGAAATGCCAGTTCGACTCCCTTTTCCTCCTGAAGCCCGCGTAACTTAAGAGAGAGGCCGATCCCCGCTCGAGAGAATAGAACCCACAGGGCTGGCTGGAACGAGGTGGCGTATGGGACCGATGGACGGGCGCGAAATCGCCGAGCGGGACCAGCTCTGGGCCAGCCTGCGGGCGCTCCGGCCGGAGATCGATCGGCTCGCCGCCGGGGAGACCGAGCCGGCCGACAACCGCCAGCGACAGCTGGTCCAGCTCCTCGCCAGTGTCATCGCGGCCGAGATGGACTACCGGCTACGGGACGCCGCCACCGAATGACGGGACCTTACTCGCCGGGTGGCCGGCTCACCACAGCTGCCGGTCCTCGCGGGTGGCGGCCATGAGGGCGGCGAAGTCGACGTTCTCCCGCCGGTCCGTCCCGTGGACCGAGTACACCCGGTGGACCGCGTAGTTCGCCCGTCGGGGGAACTCCATCAGCCGTTCACACGACCGCACCCGCCGCTCGACCGGCACCCGCCATAACGGGTTCCAGTCGTTGACCGTCCGGACCGTGCCCAGCTCCCAGTCCCCGGTACACGCCGCCCCACGGAAGATCACGATCGTGTCCGTACTGCTGTGCTTCGGGGCGTGGACCAGGTGCAACAGCTCGCCGCCGAGGGTCAGGTGGTCGGCGTCGTCGAAGAACCGGACCCCGCGGTCGTCCCCGATCACCGCCCGGAACCCGGCCTGGAGCACCGGCAGGGCGTCCGGGAAGGTCGCCCGCATCCGGCGCAGCGTGCCCCGGCTAAAGTGGTCCAGGTGCGAGTGGGTGCAGAGCAGGTACCGGACCTGGACGCCGAGGTCCGCGACCCCGCGGCGGGTCAGCCGGATCGGGTCCGGCCCGCCCGACACGGATGGCGGCAGCTCCAGCACCGCCGCCTCGCCCCCGTTGACGAGTAGCCACACCCCGGTTTCCACCCAGGCGACACGCCCGAGCAGATACACTCCTTCGAACCACCGGTCCACACGCACCCCCATCGACTTGAGCCCCGCCCCCATTTTGGGATCGCGGGTTCGGATCATCTCCCGTACCAAGCAACCAGTCTCGCCAGCTCACCGCGGTTCGCGAGCAGCCGGAGGGCAAACTTCTGCCGGCCCATACCGAGTAGTTTGTTGAACCCGAAGTTATCGTCCACCACCCGCACCGCCCGCCGGACCGCCTCCTCCCGGGGGTGGCCGCCGGCGACCAGCACCCGTGAGAGCCACATCACCGCCGGGAATGTCATCGCGAGCGATTCGAGTCCGTCCCAGAAGGACAGGTCGAAGTTCGTCGGCCCGCAAAACTGGAGGGACTCGACCTTCAGTCGGTAATAGCGGGTGAGGAGGGCATCGGCCTCCTCGGGTAGCGGCCCGGCCGTCTGCTCGGCGGCGGTGAACGCGACGTCCGGGATCAGCGCGTTCACCCGCGGGATGCGTCCCTTCCCCCGGGCGAAGCTCATCGCCGCCAGCACCCGCCCGACCGGCCCCCGCTGGGCGGTCCCCTTCTCGGCCCCGTGGTCTTTCCGCGTGTAGACCGCCGCGACCTGCCGGAACACGACCCGCCCGGCCCACCCCGGCCGCGGGACCTCGGCCGCCGCCCGCGGGGTCTCCTCGTCCACCGCCTGCCCGAGGACGTGCAACAGCTCGCTCAGCCGTCCGCCGGTTACCGCCTTCTTCGCGTCGCCCCCGCCGTCGAACTTCAGCCCGCGGCACAGCCCGATGAGTCCCAGCACCTTCCGCCACCGGCGTTCGAGTGGGTCGGCCGGGTCCGCGAGCGCCTTCGAGACGACGGTCACGATCCGCAGCACGTCGGCCCAGGGGGCGAGCTGGCCGCGCCCGAGCGGCGTGGGTGGGGCGCCGATCACGACCGGGCTGTCGGCTTCGAGCAGGGAGGCGTACTCACGGACCTCGGACAGGTGGTCGGCGAGCGGCTTGCCCGAGCTCTCGGCGGCGGCCGGGCAGGCGAACCGCAGCCCGAGCCGCCAGTGGTCGCCGGCGGGGACGAGCAGGAACGGGTACACCCGGCAGGCGAGCGGCTTCGCGGCGGACCCGAACTTGGCGTGGATGCGGCACCGGTTGTCCGGGCCGAGGAACACGCACGCCCCGTCCGGCCGGTGGTTCAGCCGGTACTCGGTCCCGCCGAGCCAGCTCCCCTCCCCGGCGAAGAACGGGACGCCTTTCAGGTCCGGGTCGGTTTCCCAGCCCTGCCCCTCGATCCGCTTCCGCTCCTCGACAGACACCGGGACGTGGTACGACCGGCAGCACAGCGCGCACCCGCCACAGTCCCAGTTTTGGGCGACTGGCAGCGAGCGGACCGGCATGGACATAGGATTTGGTGTTTCGGGTTCGAGCAGTTAATGTTGGGGGGCGATTTTCCGTGGCCCGTGGTATCGGACCGCGAGTCGATATCGAAGAGACCAAAAACCAGAGGTCACTGCTTCAGCGGGGTGACCAGGAACGAGTCAAAGAACAGCCGGGTGAGGTCGTCGTCGGGGTCGAGATCCTGCCCCTCGGCGGCCAGGTAGTAGATCTTACCGGCGACCCGGTACACCCGCACGGTGCGGATCATGTTCCCGTTCGGGAGGTGGATGCCACACTCCCACCCGGGATGGGGGTGCTTCACCGGCCGCCAATTGTCCGCGCCCCCGCCGGTCGAGGCGCAAAGGGCCTTCTTGACGTCGTCGAGCCACTTGGCATCGTCCTCCTGAGGGACGGGCTTCGCGTCCTTGTCCAGCCCGGCCCCGACGACGAACACGACCACCCCGGTCAGCCCCTTGTGCGACGACTTGTAGCAGGTCAGCTTCCACCCGAGCATGGGCTGCTCGAGCGGGACCTGCGTCGGGCTTTCGGGTAGCTTCACCCGGTACGTCTTGTCCTGCGGGCTGAAGTATTGCCAGTCCCGCTCCGGGCCGAACATTTCCTTCGCCCGGTCCACCATGTCTTTCTTCAAGAAGAACAGGCTGAGCCCGGCGAAGTACGCCAGCCCGACCAGCATGAGCACCCCCTTCACCCGCGTCGCCGGCGACCAGTCGACGGTGTACACCACGGCCAGGCAGAGGACCGATGCGGACAGGGCGAGCGACGCCGGGGCGGCGAGCGATAGGGCCGGCTGCTGGCCGAGGACGTGCGGGCCGATCAGCCACAGGAGTGGGATCGCAAACGGGAGCAGGGCGAGCCCGATCAGTACCGAGATTGGGAGGCCGCCGGCATGCCCGGCCAGCGGGTCGTGGGAATCGGCGGGAGCCTGGCCCGGGGCGTCCGACTGGCCGGGCCGCAGCTGCCGGCTGGCAGGCTGGGCCGTGTCGGGGGGCGGTGCAACCGGCTCGGCCCAGCCCCGCCGGCGGGCGGCCGGCTCGACGGGGCGTCCCCGGGCCGGGGCGGGTGGGCGAGGCGGGGTGCCACGGGCAAGGGACTTTGCGGCGGGGCTGGGAGAAGGGGCGACAGGGGTGGCCTCCTCGACCGCCAGGAACGGATCGCTACACCGCGGGCAAACCACGAGTAGGCCGAGCGCCTCCGGCCCGACCTGAGAGGCCCCCCGACACCCCGGACACCGGACCACGACGGCCATACAGATCCCCCGATCGCCGTGCGACCAACTCACCAATCTTAGCAGCCGAAATGGGCGGAAGGGTAGTGTCCAGGGTATTTTATAAGCCACGGGCTCCCGCCTGGGCAGCGAGATCCACGACGCTCCCAGCTCCCGGCCGGGCGGGAGTTCTTGCTATATTACGGGCGGTGATCGAAGCCGCCCGGGTACAAAGTTTTGGCAGGCCGGGCCGCCGGTATCGGCGTTCCCCTGAAATCCCCGTCCCCCGGAGTCGTCATCCTTGGCGATGGGACCGGAGCAACTGGCCGAGCTGGTGGACCGGTACGCGGCGGCCCTCGTGCTGTACGCCCGGCAGTGGTGCGCCTGCCCGGAAGACGTGGTCCAGACTGCGTTTCTGAAGCTGGTTCGGCTTCGCACGCCCCCGGATAACTTGTTACCGTGGCTGTACCGGGTCGTCCGGAACGGGGCGATCGACGCCTCCCGGGCCGCCCGCCGGCGACACAAGTACGAGGCCGCCGCCGCCGACCACGCCCCCCGCTGGTTCGCCCCGTCCGACGACCCGACCGGGCTGGACGCCCGGACCGCCGCCGACGCCCTCGCCCGGCTGCCGGCCGAGATCCGGGAGATCATCGTCGCCCACTTGTGGGGCGGGCTGACGTTCGAACAGATCGCCCAGACCGTCGGGTCGTCCGCCGCCACGTGCTACCGCCGGTACGCGGCCGGGCTCGACGTGCTCCGCCATCAGTTAGGTGCCGTATGTCCCGCGACCCCGACAAAATGAACCACCCGCCTCCCGGGCCGGGTACACCCGATCCGCTGGCGGAATCCCTGGCCCGACTCGAACCGTCCCCGGCCGCGCTGAACCGCGACCGGCTGATGTTCCGGGCCGGGGCCGAGTCCCGCCGGACCGTGGTCCGGCTGTGGCAGCTCACCGCCGGGCTCATGGCCGCGGTCGGGTTCTTCGCCGGGATGTACTACAGGTCCCCGGCCACGATCGAGCGGGTGGTGTACGTCGACCACCACCCGGCGAGCGCGACCACGATCCCGCCCCGTTCCCCGGGGGAGGGTCAGCCGGCCCCGCTCCCGGGAGCCGTCGCCCCCATCGCCCCGCCGATTTCTGCGCCGGAAACGCCCTCGCCGGCGCGGGAGTACCCGCCGGCGACGATCCACGCCGAGCCGGGCGGTGACGTCGTCGAGTGGCTTCAGATCCGGAACGCCGTGCTGACCGGCGGGCTCGGGTTCCTCCCCGACCCCGGCCGCCAGCCGTCGCCCGCTCACATCGGGCTCGACCAGCCCGGGTCGCTCCCTCGCGGGGTCGATATCGCCCCGAAGTGACGAGGAAACCCCTCCCCCGGCCCCTCCCCTGAGAAGGGAGAGGAGGCAGGCTCGGGTCCGGCTCCCCCTTGCTTTCCAAGGAAGGGGTTGGGGGGTTAGGTTCTTCGGTTCCGCAACGCCAGAGCATCACCGCCATGACCCGGCTCCCCGCCTGCGCCATTCTCGCCGCCGCGGCGTTCGTCGTCATGGCCCAGCCGCCCGCCCCCCCGAACGTCGAGCCGGCCAAAGCCGCCCCCCCGGCCGCGAACCCGCCCGCCTCGCAGGCCCACATCATCACTCTGATTGTGTCCCCGGCGGCGGCCCCGACCCCCGCGCTGAAGTTCGAGCTCCTCCCCCGGCTCCGCGACCGCACCCCCGGGAACGCCGCCCTCGACTACCACCGGGCGTACATCCTCCGCCCGACCTGGCCCCGCGACCCGGCCGAGTCCCGCAAGCAGGACGAAATGGTCTCGAAGTGGGAAGATTCCCCGGTCGATCAGCTCCCGGTCGCCGAGGTGAAGAAGTTCCTCGCCGGGTACGCGGGCACGTTCAAATCCCTCGACCAGGGGTCCCGGTGCGACCGGTGCGACTGGGAGCTCATCCGCAAGCTCCACACCGACAGCATTGGGATGCTCCTCCCGGAGATCCAGGCGAACCGGGAGCTGGCCCGGTTCCAGAAGCTCCGCATCCGAGCCGACCTCGCCGGGAACGACTTCGCCGCCGCCTCCCGGGATCTCCAGACCGGGTTTCGGCTGGCGAAGGACGTGGGCGAGGGCCCGACCCTGATCCAGATGCTGGTCGGGCTCGCGATCGCCGCGGTCTTTACCGGCGAGGTGGACCAGTTCGTCCAGCGGCCGGACGCCCCGAACCTGTACTGGGCCCTGGCCACCCTCCCCCGGCCGTTCGTCGATCCCCGTCCCGGCTTGGAGGGCGAGGCGATGCTGTTCGAGACCCTGTTCCCGAACGCGAAGGAGTTCGAAAAGGGGCCGGTCTCGACCGACCGGGCGAACCAGATGCTCGAGGACACGCTCGGGGCCTTCCGCCGGACGGCCGGGGGCGAGGGCATGCCGTCCGGGTTCGAGTCGGTAGCCGGCAAGCTCGGGTTGACCGCGTACGTCGCCCTGCACTACCCGGACGCGAAGAAACAGCTGATCGCGCTGGGCCGCCCGGCGGCCGAGGTGGACAAGATGCCCCCGGCCCAGGTGGTCGCGCTCCGGTCGGTGACCCTGATCCGGGCGCTGACCGACGACCAGGCGAAGTGCTTCAGCCTGCCGTACCCACAGGCCCGGGCCGAGCTCGCACGGGTGCAGGCCCGGACGGCGACCGTGGTGAAGGAGAACCAAACCGACGTACTGATCCAGCTGTTCTCGCTCACTCTCCCGGCGATGGAGAAAGTATACCAGGCCCACACCCGGACCGACCGCCGGCTGGCCGGGCTGCGGGCGGTGGAGGCGGTCCGGATGTACGCCGCGGCGAACAACGGTCAGATCCCGAAGCAACTGGCCGACGTCACCCTGGTCCCGGTCCCGGACGACCCAAATACCGGCAAGCCGTTCGAGTACGCCGCCGACGGAAAGACATTCACCCTGACTGCCCCGGCCACGGCCGGAGAGCAAGCGAACTCGTCGAACAGCTTCCGGTACGTGGTCACGATCCGGAAGTGACCGGCCCGCGGGCGGCGGGCCGCGCGTCCCGATTCCGGCCCCCACCCGGATCGACCCGGTTCCTTGTCCCGGGCCGGCGGTCCCAATATTCCACCCCCGCGGGCGAATCACCTCTCGCGCGCCCCGATTCCCTTCGTGTCCACTCTCAGAAGGAGCCTCCCATGTGCCGCATCGGATGGTCAGGCGCTCTCATGCTGATCGCCGCCGCGACCCCGCCCGCCCGGGCCGAGCTCCCCCCGCTCATCCCCCGCGACGTGCTGTTCGGCAACCCGGACCGGGCCGGCCCCCAGCTCTCCCCGGACGGCAAGCACATCGCCTACCTCCGTCCGGACGACAAGAACGTCCTCCAGGTGTGGGTGCGGACGGTGGGGAAGGACGACGACGCGGCCGTCACCCAGGACCCGAAGCGGGGCATCCGGCAGTACTTCTGGGCGTTCGACAACAAGCACCTGCTCTACCTCCAAGACGCGGGCGGGGACGAGAACTTCCACCTGTACGCGGTCGATCTGGGGGCGAAGAAGACCCGCGACCTGACGCCGTTCCCCGGGGTCCGGGTGCAGGGCGTCGACCTCGAGCCGAAGGTCCCGGACCAGATCGTGATCGGGCTGAACAAGCGGACCAAGGGCCTGTTCGACGCCCATCGGGTCACGCTCTCCACCGGCGAGGTGAAGCTTGACACCGAGAATCCGGGGACGGTCGTCGGATGGACCACCGACGCCGACTTCCAGATCCGGGCGGCGACCTCGGCGAAGCCGGCCGGCGGGTACGACCTGCTCGTCCGCGACAAGCCGGGGGCCGAGTGGAAGACGGTGAAGTCGTGGCCCAGCGAGGAGCAGGGGGCGCCGGTCCTGTTCGGCACCGACCCGAACACCCTGTACCTGATCGCGAACGACAACGCGAACGCCACGCGTCTGGTGAAGCTCGACCTCGCCACCGGGAAGGAAGAGGTCGTCGCCGCGGACAAGGAGTACGACGTCGGCGGGGTGATGGTCGACGACAAGCGGCGGGTGCCGGTGGCCGCGTCCTTCACCCGGGCCCGGACCGAGTGGCAGGCGCTCGACCCCGCCGTGAAGGCGGACCTCGAAACCCTCACCAAGCTCCGCCGGGGCGATTTCTCGGTCACCAGCAAGACGACGGACGACACGAAATGGCTGGTCGGGTACACGACCGACGACGGCCCGACCGCGTACTACCTGTACGACCGCGGGGCGAAGACGGCCGCCTTCCTGTTCGTGAACAACTCGAAGCTGGAGAAGGTGACGCTCGCCCGCACCGAGCCGGTCGAGTTCACGGCGAAGGACGGGCTGACGATCCGCGGCTACCTGACCAAACCGGCCGGGGTCGAGGCGAAGAACCTGCCGGCGGTGCTGTACGTCCACGGCGGGCCGTGGGCCCGGGACTCGTGGGGGTACAACCCGGCGGTGCAGTGGCTGGCGAACCGCGGGTACGCCGTGTTGCAGGTGAATTTCCGGGGCTCGACCGGGTACGGGAAGGCGTTCCTGAACGCCGGGAACCGGGAGTGGGCCGGGAAGATGCATCAGGACCTGATCGACGGAATGGACTGGCTGGTGAAAGCCGGGGTGGCGGACCCGAAGAAGGTGGCGATCATGGGCGGGAGCTACGGCGGGTACGCGACGCTGGTCGGGCTGACCTTCACCCCGGACGTGTTCGCCTGCGGGGTGGACATTGTTGGCCCGAGCAGCATCCCAACCCTCCTCCGGAGCATCCCGCCGTACTGGGCGCCGATGAAGGCGGTTTTCACCAAGCGGGTGGGCGACCTGGAGAAGGAGGAGGAGTTCCTGAAGGCGCGGTCGCCGCTGTACATGGCGGACCGGATCACGAAGCCGCTGTTGATCGGCCAGGGGGCGAACGACCCCCGGGTGAAGCAGGCGGAGAGCGACCAGATCGTGGAGGCGGTGCGGAAGGCGAAGAAAGAGGTGCGGTACGTGGTGTACCCGGACGAGGGGCACGGGTTCGCCCGGCCGGAGAACCGGCTGCACTTCTTCGCGATCGCCGAGGAGTTCCTAGCAACGCACCTCGGTGGCCGGGCCGAGCCGGTCGGCGACCTGAAGGGCCACACCGGGCAGATCAAGTGACTGCCCCGGCACCCCAACCGGAGAACTGGTCCGTATCCCTCCTGAAACCCGGTTTCTCTGCACTCGATCGAATCTGCCGCCGGATGGGAAGGCCTAACTGCGGCTCGATTCCTACTTCTTGATCGACCAACGGGACCGCGACAAGCCCGTTGATAGGTTCAGAAGCAAACAGCTGCTCAGTCACTTTGTCTGAGTTTTGCTGTTGACACGTCAGTCATGCTGTCTTACCCTTGAAAGCCGTCAGCATCTCTGACGTCTTGTCCGGGGGAATGGATGGCCGAACACGAGCCGTCGTCCGGCGGGTCGGACCCGCCCGGGGTGAGCAACGCCGAACTGCGGGTCCTCCAGTCCTTGTGGGACCACGGGCCGAGCACCATCCGCCAGTTGACCGAGCGCCTCTACCCGGCGGTCACACCGGCCAACTACGCGACCGTCCAGAAACTATTGGAGCGGTTGGAAAAAGACCGGTGCGTCCGCCGCGACCGGACGGACACCCCGCACGTGTTCGCCGCGGCGATCACCCGCGACACGTACATCGGCGGCCAGCTCCGGGCGATGGCCGAGCGGCTGTGCGGCGGGTCGCTCACCCCGCTCCTGACCCACCTGGTCAAGACCGAGTCGCTATCCGCGAAGGAGCGGAGCGATCTCCGCAAGATGCTCGACCGGCCGGGGATGTCGCCCGGCCCATCGTAACGCCCGGGTAACAGTCGCTGGATTTCCGCGAGGAATTTCGACGCAATAGGGTGCTTGAGGGCAATAGAAGGGAAGACGCCATCTTCCCCTTGCCCGGGCGACCGGCAGCTGCGCGCACACATCGGGTTCGGGGCCGACCACTTGTTCCGTGGGCCGAGGCAGAATCATGGCCGCTGCTGTGCTGGAACTCGGGCTGAGCAACCTGATCGTGGCCGCCGTCCTGGCGGTGCTCGCACTCGCCGCCGGGCGGTGGGGCAAGCGGCCCGCCCTGACTCACGCCCTGTGGCTCCTCGTCCTCCTGAAGATGGTCACCCCGCCGGTGATCGACCTGCCCGTCCGGTTGCTGCCGGCCGCGCCGGTTGCCCTGCCGCCGGCCCCGGCCGACGCGGGTCAGCTGCGCGGGACCGACGCCCCGCCCCCGCCTGTGAACCCGGTGACCTTGCCCGATCCGGCCCGTCCGGGGGTCGCGGACGCGGGGGGCGCTCGACAGGCCCTTCCTCCCGTGTTCGCCACGCGGAAGGTCAACGAACTCGACACGCCGCCCGAGCCGGTGGCCGCCGTGAGGGCCGGTGCCACAACGGCGCCCGCGCCCGCCACAACGAGCGCCCGGCCGCCGGCGGGCGTCCCGCTCTTTCCGCTCGGCCC
>JAQGHQ010000339.1 GCA_028288765.1 Gemmataceae bacterium
TGGTCCAGCACCTCGGCCCCGAGCGCCGCGGCGGTCATCCCCTGGCCGTAGACCGGGTTGAACGCGCACACGGCGTCACCCACGGCCACCACCCCTTCGGGGAACCGCCCGAGGCGGGCGTAGTGCCGTTGGCGGTTCTCGGTCGCGCGCTGGCCGGCGATCGGCGTCAGCGGCTCGGCCGCCGCGATCGCCTCGTAGACCGCCGGGCTCCGCAGGCTGCGGGCGAAGGCGAGGAAGCCGGCCTCGTCGGTGGGCGGGTAGTCGCCGTCCCCGCCGACCAGCGAGACGACCCAGAGCCCCCCCTCGACCGGGACGACGAGGCCGCCGCGCGGGTCGGCCGGCGGGGCCTGCTGGATGTACAAGGACTTCCAGTCGGCCTGGAAACCCGCGGGCGGGCGGTAGAGCCGCGAGGCATAGCCCTGGAAGGAGTTGACCACCGTCTCCTCCGGCGGCTCGTACCCCAGCGCGGTCAGCCAGTCGGGGAGGCGCGAGTGGCGGCCGTCGGCGACCACGACCAGGTCGGCGGCGAGCACCGCCCCACCGCGGCCGGCTTCGGCGTCAGCCGTCCGGGGCCGGAGCCGGACACCGGCGACGCGGGCCCCGTCGCCCGGCCCGCGAACCAGGCCGGTGACCTCGGCCCCTTGGTGGATCCGCACGTTCGGAAGCGCGGCGACCCGGGCGCGGACCCCCCAGTCGATCAGGTCGCGGGTGGAGGCGAGCAGCAGGAGGTCGCCGGGAAATCGGACGTACCAGCCGTACGGGCTCATCCACGCGACATCCCGGGTCGCGTCCAGCCGCTCCGCGCCGGCCCGCACCAGGTCCCCGGTCAGGCCCGGGAGGAATCGCTCCATCGCCCCGCGGCCGCGTTCCAGCAGGACGTGGACGTGCCGGCCCTGCGGCAGCCCCGGACGGGCGGCCGGGGTCACGGGGAGGCGGTCGCGCTCCAGCAGCGTGACGATGTCGAAATGGTCGGACAGGACCCGGGCGGCCAGCATCCCGGCCAGGCTCCCGCCGACGACCACGGCGTGGCGGCGAGGGACGGCCGGGAGACCCGCCGCGGCGTAACGATGGTTCATGCACATACGATCCTCCTTGCCCGTAGCGAGCTGGAGCTTGAAGCGGACGCCACGTCCACAGTCGCGGCCACCCGTGTGCGGAATCCTAAGGGGCTCGCCGACCGGTTTCTTGGCGGGGCTTGCGGCCTGTTAGGCGATTCTTGAGGGCGTCCGGAACTGCCCCGGCGTGACGCCGACGAGGCGCTTGAAGTGGTGGGAGAACTGGCTCCGGTCCGAGCGGGACCCGGCCCGCCTGCTCACGCCGGCTGTACCAAGCCGAGCAAGCGCTGCGCGATGATCCGCCGCGCCTCCTCGACCAGTTCGTGAACGATTTGACCGGCCGGCTTGATCTCGCGGACCAGGCCCACGCCCTGGCCCGCCAGCAAATCCATCGCATCGATGTCGCCACTCGCCTCACCATTCGGCGGGAACCCCATAAAGCGCAGCACCGGCATCGCCCGGCCGCCGATTACCGTCTGGCCGACCGCCGGCTCGTCCGGGCGCGATTCCTGACCGCGGGCCTCCCGGCCGAGCCAGTGCTCCACAAAGGCGGTCCGCAGCGTCCGGTGCGGGGCGTTTGGCCAGCCGTGGCCGAACAGAATGGTTCGGACCGTACCCCCCTCGTCCGCCTCCAGCAGCCTCTGCTTGTAGTGGGGATGGGCACGTGACTCAGCGCTGGCCAGAAACCGAGTACCTAGCATTGCCGCCTGCGCGCCCAACGCCAGGACGGCAACCACGCCGCGGGCATCGGCGATGCCGCCGGCCGCGACGACGGGCCGCCCGGCGACGGCGTCCACGACGCGCGGGACCAGGGCCAGGGTGGAGACTTCCCCGGCCACGTGGCCGCCCGCCTCGACGCCCTGCGCGATGATGACATCCACCCCCGCGGCAGCCGCCCGACGGGCATCCGCGACCGAGCCGACCTGGTGGAAGACCTTCACGCCCGCCGCGTGGGCACGCCCCACGTACGGCGTCGGATCACCCCAGAAGAGGGAGAGGACGGGCACCCGCTCTTCCAGGCAGATGGCGACCTGATCCGCGACGGGGAAGTGGAGAAGCAGGTTCACCCCGAACGGCCTGGCGGTGAGCGCCCGCACGCGGCGGATCTCCTGGCGGAAGACCGGCGGCGTGCAGAATTGTGCCTGAAGGATGCCGAGGCCGCCGGCGTTGCTCACCGCCGCGACGAGTTCGGGCCCGGTCATGTCGGGGCCCATCGGCGCGGCGATGATCGGGTGTTCAATCCCCAGCACGTGACAAAGATTCGTCTTCATGACCACCTCAAAGGTTTACCGCTTACCTGGACAGCGTCACGAATCGAAGCGAACCGGCAACTCATGAGGAATGGCAAGGGGGCCGCTCTGCCGTTTCCTGGCGAGCCTTGCGGCCTTCAGGCGATTCTTGACCACCGTGGAGTTGTCTGCCATGTCCACGGCCGACATCGCCCCCGACCGCGGTTCCTCGGGTAGGTTTTCGACCGGTGCCGTTGGCGTGCCCGAAGCCGGCCGCTGTGGCCCCAAGCCGCACGGCATGGACGTGTAGGTCATTGCCGGCCAGCTTGCGACGCAGTGACCGGCTCAGGGCAGATTGATCACCACATCGATGTTGTCGCCCATGGCCTTGGACACGGGTCGATCCCCGGCAATTTCAAGAAGGGCCCCGGTCAGTTCTTCGGGCCGATCCAGCATCACGTCGTGACCGCACGGCATAGTTAGCGTTTTCCAGCCTCTTACCTTCGCGCGCTCGTAGAAGGCGGGAAACGGGGAATCGGGGAAGTCGGTGGCAAGGATGAACGTGACACGTTTCACGGGATCGCCTTTGCCGATCAGTTTGATGACCTGCTGAAAGGTTGCAATCGGCTGCATTGTGCACTGGCGGTTCACCCACTCGCGGTCGCCGGCGCTCACGTTGAACACTTCAGCCGGGATGGGCGGAACCTTCCAGCCTTCCCCGTCGCGCTGCGCGGCTTCCAGCTGCGAAGTCTTGTAGAAGGTTGGCAGGATGTCATACAGGCTCTGGCCGTCCTCCGGAACAAACGCGTCGAGGTAGACTAGGGCGGCGATACGATCCGAGAGGCGGTCCGCAACGCCGGTGATCACACAGCCGCCGTACGAGTGACCGCACAGTACGACGCCCGACAATTCTTCCCACCGAATCAGGTTGACCACGTCCGTGATGTGCGTGTCCAGGTTCACGTCAGGGGACAGCAGGTGCGAGCGCTCCCCGACGCCGGTCAGGGTGGGCGTGAACACGTCGTGCCGCCGCGCCTGCAGCGCCTTCCGGACGCGCTTCCAGCACCAACTTCCGTGCCATCCACCATGCACCAGAATGAATGTCGCCATCCACTTTCTCCTGAGTTGTTTGAAGGTCAGCCTGAACGCCTGGACTCGGGGACATGTGCCCCCATCCTGACTGAATCCTAGAGGACTCGCCGACCGGTTTCTTGGCGGTACTTGAGGGCTGTTAGGCGATTCTTGAGGGCGTTCGGAACTGCCCCGGCGTGACGCCAACGAAGCGCTTGAAGTGACGGGAGAACTGGCTCTGGTCACAGAAGCCGGCGCGCAGGGCGACCTCCGCCAGGGACAGGTCCGTCCCTGCTTGCAGGAGCTGCTTGGCCCGCTCGACGCGACGCAGGATGACGTACTGGTGCGGCGGCAACCCGGTGGCGGCCTTGAACTGCCGCGCGAAGTGGTAGGGGTTGAGGCGGACGACCGCAGCCAGCTGCGCCAGGGTCGGGCAGCCGTCGAGGTGCTCCTCAATGTACTCGACGACGGCGCGGAGCCGTCCCCGCGGCAGCGCGCCGTCGCGCCCGCGCTCAGGCAGGCGGGGTGCCAGGAGGTGTCGGATCAGGTGGACGGCCAGGACGTTGGCAAGCGACTCCGCGGCGAGGCTCCCGCCGGCGCCGCCGGCGGTCAGTTCAGCGTCCACCGCCCTCATCGCGGCCCGCAGAGACGGGAGAAGGAGTTGATCGAGCGGCGGCACGACTACCCGCGCCGTGTCCAGGTCGAACGACTCAGCGGCAACCTGTGCCAGCAAACCGGGCTCCAGGGAGACATGGAGTGAGTCGTTCTGCCCGGCCCAGCGCCACCGGACCGGAATGCCCGCTGGGATGACCAGGATCGACCCGGCCGGTGGAGGAATGTGCCGCTTGACATCGTCGTACCGGAATTCGCATTCCTCCGACGGCCTGTGGACCAGGACGAGCGAGTGATGGGTCGAGGGAGGGATTTCCACCTCGGTAGCGGGCGCATCGCGGTAGCGTGCCGCCAACATGCCGACACGGCCGCGCCAGTCGCTCGCCGCGGACGGTGCGAAGGAAACGAATCCGGCCCGCTCGCGGGGCCCGAGCGGGCTGGCGTGTATCGGTTCTTCCTCTGGCATCAGTTGTGCGTCTCTGACGATTCTGGACCATCGCGGCCTTGTGTCGCAGGTGCTCCCCATCAACTCCGGCACGCGGGCATTGGTTCGGGATGCAACCAGGAAGTCAAAGCAAGCGCCGTACCGGTCTCGTCAGGCGGGAGCCCCAGGGCCTCCGGATGCCCGGCCAGGCGGTTACCTCCCCACCTGGTTTCGCCAGCCGCAAGCGATGCCTGACGGTATCCCCAGGCAGGACAGCGGTCGAAAAACGGGTCGATCAGGAAACCGTTGACCGGCGGACGGGGCACAAAAGTTACCAGCTTGGCGAGAGGTGTGCCAGCGTTGCAGGGGATCGGGGCGGGGATTTCGCGCTGGACGCCCGCTCGCGCTCCGACGACCAGACCGGATCAACAGTGCATTGCCCCCAGCGCGCGGAGCAGGATCAGGAGAAACGATCGCGGTGCCTCTTCTTGCTCATGATCTCGGTTTTCGTGATCGCCGGCCAGGTGACTGGCTCGTCGAGCTTCGGAGTCCGCGCCACCACCGGCTGTGGTTCGCTTCCCGCCGAGTTGCTGCCCCGTGTGCGTTTCGCTCATGCTCGACTCCCTTCCTCGATGGTCCACTCGGGAGAAAGTTCGACTCCATCGCGGCGGTCGCCAACCGCCTCCGTCCCCTCCCGGGCGGGCCCGCCCCTCCGGGAGGCCGCGCCGAACTTGCCCGCGAGCCGGTCCCACGCCAGGCGGGCCAGGACGCCGGGGCCGAACAGCGCGGACGGGGGGCGGAGCAGGTGGAGCACCTCCTCCAGCCGTCGCCGCACCCACGGCCGCCTGGTGGCGGCCCGCATCACCCCGGCGATGTAACAGCCGGTCAGTCGCGCGAGCCGACCCTGGGGCGGCCCCTGTGTGGTCCGGAAGCCGTAGTCCGCGCCCGCGGAGAGCTGCCAGGCGGCGGCGGTCGCCCGGGCCAGGTGACGCTGGAAGACGCGACCTCGACCCGGACCGCGGTGCGACGACTCCTCGCGCAACCAGCGGTCCAGGACTTCGGCGCCCAGCGCCGCGGCGGTCATCCCCTGGGCGTAGACCGGGTTGAACGCGCAGACGGCGTCTCCCACCGCCACGACCCCGTCGGGGAACCGCCCGAGGCGCTCGTAGTGCCGCAGGCGGTTCTCGGTCGCGCGATGGCCGGCGATGGGGGTCAACGGCTCGGCCGCCGCGATCGCCTCGTAGAGCGCCGGGCTGCGCAAGCTGCGGGCGAAGGCGAGGAAGCCGGCCTCGTCGGTGGGCGGGTAGTCGCCGTCGCCGCCGAGCAGCGAGACGAGCCAGCGCCCCCCCTCGACCGGGACGACGATGCCCCCGCGCGGGTCGTCCGGCGGGGCCTGCTGGATGTACAAGCCCTTCCAGTCGGACGCGAACTCCGGAGGCGAGCGGTAGAGCCGCGAGGCGTAACCCTGGAAGGAGTTGATCACCGTCTCCCCCGGAACCTCGTACCCCAGCGCGGTCAGCCAGTCGGGGAGGCGGGAGTTGCGGCCGTCGGCCACCACCACCAGGTCGGCGGCGAGTTCCGCCCCAAGGTAATCAACTTCGTCGTCAGCCGCACGGGACCGGAGCCAGACACCGGCGACGCGGGCCCCTCCCGGCCCGCGGATCAGGCCGGCGACGTTGGCCCCTTGCTGGATGCGGACGTTGGGGAGGGCGGCGACCCGGCCGCGGACGCCCCAGTCGATCAGGTCGCGGGTGCAGCCGAGCAGCAGGAGATCGCCGGGAAACCGGACGTACCAGCCGCAGGGGCTCATCCAGGCGAAGTCCCGGGTAAAGTCCAGCGGCTCCGCGCCGGCCCGCACCAGCTCGCCGGTCAGGCCCGGGAGGAACCGCTCCAGGGCCCGGCGGCCGCGCTCCAGCAGGCCGTGAGCGTGCCGGCCCTGCGGCAGCCCCTTCCGGGCGGCCGGGGTCTCTGAGAAGCGGTCTCGCTCCAGTAGCGTGACGCGGTCAAAGTGATCGGACAGGACCCGGGCGGCCAGCATCCCGGCCAGGCTCCCGCCGACGACCACGGCGTGACCGCGCCGCGGGACAGCCGAGAGACCCGCCGCGCCGCAATGAGGTCTCCTGTGCAACGCCTGCATACGATCCTCCTGCCCCAGAGCGAACCGGGGCTTGAAACGGACTCCGTGTCGGAGGGTCGGGTGGTGCAGAGGACTGCCCGATCAGTCACCGCCCACCGGGACGGCGACTCCAACCCGCCTTGCTCACGGGAATGGTAAGGGGGGTCGCTCTACAGCCTCTTGGCGGGAATTGAGGGCTGTTAGGCGATTCTTGCGGGCGTTCGGAACTGCCCCGGCGTGACGCCGACGAGGCGCTTAAAGTGGCGGGAGAACTGGCTCTGGTCACAGAAGCCGGCGTGCAGGGCGACCTCCGCCAGGGACAGGTCCGTCCCTGCTTGCAGGAGCTGCTTGGCCCGCTCGACGCGACGCAGGATCACGTACTGGTGCGGCGGCAGCCCGGTGGCGGCCTTGAACTGCCGCGCGAAGTGGTAGGGGTTGAGGCGGACAACCGCAGCCAGCTGCGCCAGGGTCGGGCAGCCGTCGAGGTGCTCCTCGATGTACTCCACCACGGCGCGGAGCCGCCCCCGCGGCAGCACCCCGTCCCGCCCGCGCTCCAGCCGGCGGGGCGCCGAGAGGTGGCGGAGCAGGTGGACGGCCAGGACGTTGGCCAGCGACTCGGCGGCAAGAGGTCCCCCGGGGCCGCCGCTCGCCAGCTCGGCGCCCACCGCCGCCATTGCCGCCCGGAGGTGGGGGAGTTCCAAGCCGTCCAGTGGCGGGACCGTCAGCCGCGCCCGATCGAGGTCGAACGCCTCGGCGGCCACCCGCTCGACCAACCCCGGCTCCAGGTAGATGCTGAGCAACTCCCGGCGGCCGCTCCAGCGCCACCCCGCCGGGCTGCCGGCCGGCACCAGCATGATCGAGCCGACGGGGGGAGGCCGGTGCCGCCTGACCCCCTCGTACCGCAGGTCCAACTCCTGCGGCGGCCGAACGAACAGAGCGAGCCAGTGGTGGGTCAGGGCGGGCTGGTCGAGTTCAAAGGCGGGCTCCGTTCGGCAGCACACCGCCTCCAGGCCGACCCACCCCAACCGGTCGCTCCACGCGGCCGGCTCGAACGGGATGGCCTTGAGCCAGTCCAGGGGCCCGATCGGGCTGGCGTGTATCGGTGCTTCCTCTGGCATCAGTTGTGCGCTCTGACGATTCTGGACCATCGCGGCCTTGTGCCGAGGGTGCTCCCCATCAACCCCGGCACGCGGGGCCTTGCTTCGGGATGCACGCAATCAGTCAGAGCAAGAACGGCGCCCCACGAGCGTCGGGAGGTGCCCGAAGGCCTCCTGACGCCCGGCCAAGCGGTTGAAGCACCCGGCCTGGTTTCACGAGCTGTAAGCGGTGCTTGGCCGTGTCGCCGGGCGGGACAGCGGTCGAGAAACAGGCCGACCGGGGAACCGTGGACCGGCGGGGGTGGC
>JAQGHQ010000344.1 GCA_028288765.1 Gemmataceae bacterium
ACCTGAGGAAGCTGCGCCCGCTCTACGAGTCACTCGGTCGCCCGGGCGATTGGTCCGCGTTGCTGACCTCGATCCGCGAGAAGTATCGGAACCGTCCCCGATTCATGGAGCTGCTCGACGGCCTCGACGGCCGGACGATCGTGCAATCGACGCGGTCTCGACGGAAGTGACCCAGGCCCGGGTCTCGCTCGGGTGCGTACGCCGAGGACGCGTCCGAAGCATCCCGGGCTCTGAGGGCCTTCCCCGATCCACCGCACCAAGATCCGTCTGTCGCCGCACCACGCCCACTCGCGAGCGACAGGCCGCCCGGGCGGCGGGTCAGCTCCCGGTTCCTGGACCGCCGGAGGCGGAGACCACTCGCTGGATCGTCGCCAACAGTTCAGTAGCACGGACCGGCTTCGCGAGGTAGTCGTCCATGCCGGCCGCGAGGCACTGATCCCGGTCTTCCTTCCGCGACCGGGCGGTGAGGGCGACGACGGGCAGGTGCCCCCCCACGGCCCGCTCCCGCTCCCGGATGGCGTGGATGACCTCGAACCCGTCGAGTTCCGGCATGTGGAGGTCGAGGAGAAGCACGTCGAACGCGGCGGCGCATGCCGCCGGCGGCGGGTCCTCGCCGGGCGCCACTCCCAGAAGGGCCAGCACCTCCCGGCCGTTGCCGGCGAGCTGTACGACGTGGCCCCGCCGGCCCAACAGCCGCTCCAGGTGCCGCGTGTTGAACTCGTTGTCCTCGGCCACCAGGATGCGGAGCGTGGTCACGACCGGGACCGGCGCGGCGGCGGGCCGGGGCGCCGGCGGGGTGTCCCCCGCGGTCCGACTCATCACCCGGTAGATGGTTTCGCGCAGTTCGTCCTGGGGCACCGGCTTGAGCAGGTGGGCGTCGATGTTCAACTCGCGGGCCCGCGCCCGGTCGCCGGGGCGGTCCCCCGACGTGAGCAGGATGATGCGGGTGGCGGCCAGCCCGGCCCGCTCGCGGATCATCGCGGCGAGCGCCAGGCCGTCCGTCCCGGGCATCATCGCGTCCAGCAGCACCAGCGGGTACGGCCGGTGCAGGGCGAGCCCGTGCCAGAGGGCGTCCATGGCCGCCGCCGCGTCGGCGACCGCGGCCGGCTCCATCCGCCAGCCGCGCAGCCACTCCTCCAGGATGTGCCGGTTGGTGGCGTTGTCGTCGACGACGAGGACCGGCAGATTGGGGAGCAGGGCCGGCGGCTCGGCCGCGGTCTGCGGCCGCCGGGTCAACCGCGCGGTGAAGGCGAAGGTGCTGCCCCGGCCCGGCCGGCTGTCCACGGTGATCGTCCCGCCCATCAGGGCCGCCAGCCGGGCCGCGATCGTCAGCCCCAGGCCGGTCCCGCCGTACTTCCGCGTGGTCGAGGTGTCCTCCTGCTCGAAGGCCCGGAAGATCTTCTCCTGCTTGTCCGCCGGGATCCCGATCCCGGTGTCGGTCACCGCGACCCGCAGCCCGACCTCCCCCTCCGGGGCGGGGCCGCCGCCGGCCTCGACTCCCACCCGGACCACCACCTCGCCCCGGTCGGTGAATTTAATCGCGTTGCCGACGAGGTTGAGGAACACCTGCCGCAGCCGGCCGGCGTCCCCCAGGAGGGCGTCGGGCACGGCCGGGTCCACGTGACAGACCAACTCCAGTCCCTTCTTGTGGGCCCGCATGGCAAGGGACCGGAGGGTCTCACCCACCACCACCCGGAGCGAAAAGTCGGTCGGGTCCAGGTCCAGCTTGCCGGCCGTGATCTTCGAGAAGTCGAGGAGGTCGTTGATGATGCCGAGCAAATTGTCGGCGGCCGACTTGACCGTCTCCAGGCACTGCCGCTGGTCCTCGGTCAGCGGCGTGTCGAGGGCGAGTTCGGTCATCCCGAGGATGGCGTTCATCGGGGTGCGGATCTCGTGGCTGACGTTGGCCAGGAACTCGTCCTTCGCCCGGTTGGCCGCCTCCGCGGCCTCCTTGGCCTGGCGGAACTCCCACTCCAGCCGTTTCCGTTCGGAGGTGTCCTGGAGGACCGCGATCGCGTAGGCGGGCCGGCCCGCCGCGTCGCGCTGGAGCGAGACGGTCTGGTCGATCCAGATCAGCGACCCGTCCTTGCGGATGTACCGCTTCTCCAGCGAGTAACAGGGCACCTCGCCCCGCGTGAGGCGGGTGTACTGCCCCAGTTCGGCCACCAGGTCCGCGGGGTGCGTGATGTCGTGCGAGGATCGCGCGAGCAGTTCCTCGCGGGTGTAGCCGACGACCTCGCAGTACTTCTCGTTGACGCGGAGGAAGCGGCCGGCGGCGTCCTTGTGGGCGATGCCGACGGCCGCGTTCTCGAACGTCCCGCGGAACCGCTCCTCGCTCGCCCGGAGCGCCGCCTCCGCCCGCCCGCGCTCGGTGATGTCGATCCCCCCCCCGATGTACCCGGTGAAGGTCCCGTCCACGCCGAAGACGGGGGTGCCGCGGTCGAGAATGGTGCGGTACTCCCCGTCGGCGCGGCGGAGGCGGTAGTCGATCTCGAACTCCCGCCGGGCGTCGAACGCCTCGGCGTAGGCGGCCAGGCAGTGGGGGAGGTCGTCGGGGTGGAGGCCGTCGGTCCAGCCGCTGCCGACCTCCTGCTCCAGGGTGCGCCCCGTGAAGGCCAGCCGGGGCTGGTTGAAGAAGAAGCATTGCATGTCGGGGTCGGACTGCCAGATGAGGATCGGGGCGGCGTTCGCGACGGTCCGGAAGCGGGCCTCGCTGTCGCGCAGCGCCTCCTCGGCCCGTTTGCGGGCGGTGACGTCTTGCAACAGCGAGACGAAGTAGTCGACCGCCCCGTCGGGGAGGCGCACGCACCTCACCGAGATGATGGCGTGAACGACCTCCCCGTCCTTACGGATCCACCGCTTGTCCAACGAATAGCCGTCGATCTCCCCGGCCAGGACCCGGTCGAAATTGGCGAGGTCGGCGGCCAAATCGTCCGGATGAGTCAGCTCCGCCCACGTCTTTTTCGACAACTCGCCCCGGTCGTACCCCAGGATCCGGCAGAGCTCGTCGTTGATCTCGATCCACGTCTTGGCCGGCGACGTGATCGCCATGCCGACCAGCCCGAGTTCGAAGTAGCGCCGGAATCGTTCCTCGCTGACCCGCAACGCCTCCTCGGCCCGCTTGTGGGCGGTGATCTCGATGCTGCTGCCGATCATGCGAACCGGTCTGCCCGTCGGGTCGCGCGTCGCCACCCCGCGCGAGAGCATCCAGCGGTAGGACCCGTCCTTGTGCCGGGCCCGGTGCTCGACCTCCAGCTGCCCGGTTTTCCCGGCCAGGTAGGCTTGAATGGCGCCCTCCACCGGCTCGCGGTCGGCGGGGTGGATCAGGGCCATCCGGGTCGCGAAGTCGGTCGCCTCCTCGGGGCCGTAGTAGCCGAGTTGCTCCAACACGTTGGTGAAGTCGACGCGGCCGGTCCGGTAGACCCCGTCGGGCATGTCGATTTCCCAGATGCCGATGTTCGAGCCCCGGACCGCGAGGTCGAGGCGGGCGGTGGCCAGGCGGTGCGCCTCCTCCACTTTTTTGCGTTCGGCGATCTCCCGCTCCAACTCCCGGGGGCTGCGTAAGGCCAGCGCCCGGGGCACGACGGGGATCAGGGCGAGGACGGTGGCCCAGGAGACGAGGGCCGCGACCAGCTTGATCAGTCCGGCGAGGCGGTAGGCGGGCCACCAGAAGAGGACGGCTTCCATCAGGTGGGTGGTGCCGCACGCGAGGATGAACGCCCCGAACAGCCAGAAGATGGTGGGGAACGGGACGTCCTTGCGCCGGCGGACGAAGTAGGCGAGCACGCACGGGATGGCGAGGTATGCGGCCCACACCGCCAGGTCCGAGAGGATGTGCATCCAGCCGAGCCCCGGCGTCCAGGCGCCGCAGTTCCAGCGCGCCGGGAAGTCCGACGTATCGACGAGGTCGGTGAAGAAGTCCATCGGGTATCCCCTGGTGACAGCGGGCCCGAAGCGGTGCAACAGGCCGGTCACAATCTCTGTGCGGGGGGCGAGGCCGCCCAACCCGGAGGTGCCGCAGACGTGAGGCGAGCCCTGGGGAACGAACCCACTTTAGCAGACCAAATCCCGGGCGGGCAAGCCGCAGCCCGGGTCGGCCACGGCACCGGACAACCCTCGCCCTGGGCGACCCCGGGGGTAATGGCCTTCACCCGGCCGCGGCGGCCATCCGGCCGGGTCCGCCCCCGGGGCGCACGCACAGGTCGGGGATTTACCCCCAAAGTTTTACGGCAATGGGACCGACCAATAATCGGATGGCAGGCGCCGCAACCTGACATTTCAGAATAACTTGAATGTGCGCGCCCCCCCGGACCCGGCCGTCGGATCCCGGGTATCCGATCGGCGGGAGTGTTGTCACTCCTCCGGCCACCGCTTACCATTGCCTCCGGCAGGACACACGATCTCTCCCCGGGCAACGGATGTCACCCGCGTTCATCCTTCCCGACGCATCAGGGTGATCACCGTGGCCCACCTACTGCTCATCGACGACGACCCGGCCCTGATCCCCAGGCAGATGCGTCAGGCGTTCCCCGCCCCCGCGTACCGGGTCGAGGTCGCCCGCACCGGCGCGGAAGGGCTCGCCCGGATCCGCGCCGAGCGGCCCGACGTCATTCTCCTCGACCTGCGCCTGCCCGACCAATCCGGCCTGGAGGTCTACCAGCAGATCCGCCGGATCGACGCGCGGATCCCCGTGATCTTCGTTACCGTCGCCAAGACGGCGGACGCGGCCATCGAGGCGATGCAGCAGGGCGCCTACGACTACCTGTTCAAGCCGCTCGACCTGCGGCAGCTCCGGCGGGTGGTCGGCGAGGCGCTGGACGTCGCCCGGCTGGCGCGCGAGCCGGCCGTGGTCGCCGAGCCGGCCTCGGACCCCGACGCGGAGGGCGCCATCGTCGGCACCTGCCCGGCCATGCGCGAGGTGTACAAGGCCATCGGCCGCGTCGCCGCGCAGGACGTCCCGGTGCTGATCACCGGCGAAAGCGGGACCGGGAAGGAACTGGTCGCCACCGCCATCTACCAGCACGGCCCCCGGGCGAAGAGGCCGTTCCTGGCGATCAACTGCGCGGCCATCCCCGAGAACCTGCTGGAGTCGGAACTGTTCGGGCACGATAAGGGCGCGTTCACCGGGGCCGACCGGCGGCGGATCGGCAAGTTCGAGCTGTGCAACGGGGGTACGATCTTCCTCGACGAGATCGGGGACATGCCGCCGGCCGTCCAGGTCAAGATCCTGCGGGTGCTCCAGGACCAGAAGTTCGACCGGGTGGGGGGAAACGAGATGGTCCACTCCGACGTGCGGATCATCGCGGCGACCCACCACGACCTGAAAGCGGAATCGGCCGAAGGGACGTTCCGCCCGGACCTGTACTACCGGTTGAGCGTGTTCGGCATCCACCTGCCCCCCTTGCGCGACCGCGGCGACGACCTGCCGCTGCTGGTGCGGCACTACCTGCGGCGGTTCAGTCGCGAACTGGGGCGGGACGTTCACGAGGTCTCGCCTGAGGCGATGGAGCGGCTGCAGAACTACTCCTGGCCGGGCAACGCCCGGGAATTGCAGAGCGTCCTCAAACAGGCCCTGCTGGTGGCCATCGGCAGCGTCCTGCTCCCGGCATTCCTGCCCGCCGACCTCACCCCGAACCACGCCGGGGGCAAGCCGGGCGAGACCGGGGGCCGGTCCCGCCCGGGGGGGACGCTGGACGATCTGGAGCGGGAGGCGATCCAGCGGTGCCTGCACGAGACCGGGGGCAACCGGCAGCGGACCGCCGAACTCCTGGGTATCAGTGCGCGCACCCTGCTCCGCAAGATCCGGAAGTACGGGCTGGAGGACCCACTCTGTCCACCCCCCGACGCAAGCCCGCCGGCCCGGTAGCCCGCGCCGCCATTTTCCCGTGGCGGGCCGCGGGGTGACAGGGCGGCGCCGGGCCCGGACCCGAAGGCCGTTCGCTCCCGCTCCCGCGGCCCCGGGTCGGTCTCGCGCAGCCCGGGCCCGCTGTCAGGGGGAACGGAGATGAACCGACAATGAACGATACCCTCCCCCCGGGCGGCCCGCCGGGTTCGGCCGACGGTGGGCCCCGGCCCGCGCCCGAATCGGTCCCGCACACCCAGATTCACACCCTCCTGCGCCGGACGTTCGAGAACCTGCAGGACGTCGTCGTCACCCTGTTGATGCTACTCCTGCTCGTCCTGTCCGTGCAGGCGCTCCGGCGGCTCGCCCGGATGGCCCTGACCGAAGAGGCCCCGGCAACCCAGGTACTCTCGGAGGTCATCTTCCTGTTGATCCTCACGGAGCTGTACCGGCTGCTGATCTTTTACCTCCGCGAGCACCGGATCTCGGTCGCCCTGGCGGTCGAAGTCGCCCTCGTGAGCACCCTGCGGGAGGTGCTGCTCAAGGGGGCGCACGAATTCGACTGGCCGCGCATGGTGGGGCTGAGCCTGCTGCTGGTCGTTCTGGGCGGACTCCTGGCCCAGGAACGCTGGACGGGCCGCCGGCGGGACGAGGGGTCCGAAACCGACGCCCGTTGAGAACCCCACCCCCTCCCGCCGGCGTTGTTCACCGGGGCGGGCCGATCGCCGTGACCGGGATCCACGCCGGGGGGTCGCTCGCCGGGAACGACTCGTCGGACGCTTCCTCGACGACGTCCCTCGCGGGGAGCGACTCGGCCCGGTCCGCGTGGCCGGCCCGTCCCGCCCGCCGCCGGGCGAGGCGGGCCACGAGCGCCCCGCGACCCCGAGGCCGCGGGCGAACAGGCTCAGCACCCGCGGCGGAGGCCTCATGGTGGTCCTCGGGTCCGCGTGCCGCGGCGCTACCGCCGGCCGGCGACGGCCGCGATCTCGTCCTCGATCGCCTCGAGCAACGTATCGAAGTCGAAGGGGCCGTCGTGCCGCCAGCCGTTGATAAAGAATGTCGGCGTGCCGTTCACCCCACTGCGCACACCCCCGAGGAAATCGGCCCGCACGCGGGCGGCGTGGACGTGCCCGGCGAGTTCGAGGATGAACCGGGTTTGATCGAGCCCGAGCGCGGCGGCGTACCGGACCAGGTCGGAGTCCTCGAGTGCGTCCTGATGCTCGAAGAGCACGTCGTGCATTTCCCAGAACTTGCCCTCCGCCCCGGCCGCCTCCGCCGCCTCCGCCGCGTGCTGGGCGTGGGGGTGGACCGTGGTGAGCGGGAAATGGCGGAAGACGAACCGCAACTGCCGGCCGAGCTGCTCCCGCAACGCCCGGACGACGCCGTGAGCCTGGCCGCAGAAGGGGCACTCGAAATCGCCGTACTCCACCAGGGTCACGGGCGCCGCCGGCGGGCCGAGGACGTGGTCGGCCGCCGTGACCGGAACGGTCAGCCGGGCTGTGGGTGCTTGTCGGGGCATGCCGCTTTCTCCTTCGCGGGGAGGGCCTCCAGGGCCTGAAGAATCCCGTCGGCGCCGGGATTGACGCCGATCGGGGAGACATAGCTCCAGCGGATGGTCCCCCCGGAGTCGATCACGAACAGGGCACGCTCGGTGACCCCTTCCCGGTGGCGGTAAACGCCGTACTCACGCGCGACGGAACCCTTGGGTTCGAAGTCCGCCAGCAGGGGAAACTTCAGCTTCCGGTCGCGGGCGTAGGCGAGGTGACACCAGACCCCGTCCACCGAAATCCCCATCAGGGCCGCGTTGAAGCGATGGAACTCCGGGAGGAGCTCGTTGTACAGGGCGAGCTGGTCGCCACAGACCGGGCTCCAGTCGGCCGGGTAGAACACGAGGACGACGGGGCGGCCCGAGAAATCACTCACCGAGACGGCCTGGTCGGGAGTGGTATTCAGCGCGAAGTCCGGTGCCTTGGTGCCCGCGGCGAGGGCCGCCGCCGGGGCCCGGGAGGTGTAGTCGGTCCGGTCCACGGTCACGTCCCTCCGATCCGAACGGGTGGGGTTGCCTGTCTACCGGGCGGCGGGTGCTTCGTGCATTCCTTGACCCGTTTCTCGAACCCGGGCTGACCTCCTCCGCCTCGCCTCTCGGGTCGTGAAGGAGTCGGCACTCTTCGATCTTGCCGCCGGCGAAGAGAATCTCGCGCGGCCGGGCCGCGGCCCCCGGGCTGATCCGGCCGTCGGCCGGGACGTGGTCCTTGACGGCCCGGTTGAAGACCGGCCCGAACCCCGGCGTGCGGTATTGCGTCAGGTCCCCGCCTCACCCGCCCGGGCCCGATGCCGGGGTTTCGACCAGGTTGGCCCGGCCCAGTTGGTTGACGGAGACGCAGCCCGCCAGGGCCAGCGTCAGATCGAGGTCGGCCAGGAACCCCTCCAGTACCTCGCGCACGCCCCGTTCTCCGCCGACGGCGAGCCCGTAGCAATACGGCCGCCCCAGGAGCACGGCCTGGGCCCCGAGGGCGAGGGCCTTGAAGGCATCGGCCCCATACCGGATGCCGCTGTCGAACAGGACGGCGGCCCGGCCGGCCACGGCCCCGACCACCGCGGGCAGGGCGTCGAGCGCCCCGATCGCCCCGTCGAGCTGCCGGCCGCCGTGGTTGGAGACGATGATCCCGTCGACCCCGGAGGCGACGGCCCGGGCCGCGTCCTCCGGGTCCAGGACGCCCTTGAGCAGGATGGGAAGTCCCGTCTGCCGCCGCAAGAAAGGGATATCGCCCCAGGTGAAGGCCGGATTCATGTAGGTCGCGGCGAAGTACCGGGCCGCCCGTTCCGGGTGCCTCTCCGGGGCGCCGCCGACCGCCGCCCGGAACACCGGGTCGCTGTAGTAATTCGCCAGGCCCTCCCGACACACGACCGGCAAGTGGGGGTCCAGCTCGTCGCGCTCGCAGCCGGAGAGCAGTGGGGCGTCGACGGTGACGACCACGGCGGTGTACCCCGCGCCCTCCGCCCGCCGCAACAGGCTGGCGGCCAGTTCGAGGTTCGCCGGCCAGTAGAGCTGGAACCAGTGCGGCGCGTCGCCCATCTCCCCCGCCACCTCCTCCAGCGTCCGGGAGGACACGCTGCTGAGGATCAGCGGGACGCCGACCGCCCGGGCGGCCCGGGCGACCGCCAGTTCCCCCTTGCCGTGGAAGACGGATTGCATGCCGACGGGGGCGAGGAGCACCGGCCACGGGAACCGCCGGCCGAACAAGTCCACGCCGAGATCCCGGTGCGCGACGTCGCGGAGCACCCGGGGGACGATCCGCCAGCGGCGAAACGCCTCGCGATTCGCCCGCAGGGTGTCCCCGGCACCCGCCCCGCCTGTCAAGTAGTCGTAGGCCTCGGGCTTCATCTCGCCGCGGGCTTGCCGTTCGAGTTCTTCTACCGCACCCGGGCGCGGGGGCGACCACCCGACAACCCCCGTGTCGTACGGCGCCGGCCGGGGGGCGACCGTCGACCCACTTCCCGGCGTCATGGCGGGGGGCCTCCGGCCGGCCGGCCAGTCGTCCCCGATCCGGGGCGACGCGTCCCTGGCGTGCAGTGCGGCCTCATACTCCTCCCTCAGTTGCGGATTGCGTGCCAGCCATTCCTCGACCGCGTGCCTCGGCAGTCCGTACACGGGGTCATAATCCACATCCCCCGGCGGGTCCGGGCCGGCCGTCCCGAGGAGCCGTGACAGCCGCCTCAACATCGCTGGGTCCTCCCGAACCGGAGGGTTGATCGGACCGGCCCCCCGGGGTTGGGCGAGACCCCGCCCCGGCGCGGGACGGGGTCACCACGGTTCGACGGTGATGAAGTTCTGGACGCTGTAAACCCCGGGGGCCGACCAGGCCGCCCGGGCGGCCTCCTCCTTCTCGGCCCACGACCGCACCGTCCCGGTCAGGGTGACCTTACCCCCGTCCACCTGAACGTTGATCCGGCTGGCGTCAAGCGCGGCGCTCCGCTTGAACGCGTCCTCGATCTTGGACTTGAGATCGGTCGGCGAGACCCGCGGCTTGACGGTGATCAGGTTGGTCACCCCCGTCACCCCGGGCAGGTAGCGGACGGCGCTCTCGGCGGCGGTCTTCTGGTACTGCCACTCGGCCTCGCCTTCGAGCGTGACCCAGCCGCCGCTCACCGTGACCTTGATCTTGTCATACGGGACCGAGATGTTCGCCTTGAGGGCGGTGACGCAGGCCGCGGCGATGTCCTCGTCGGTCCGCTTGCTGGTACCGGGCAGCTTGACGTCCAGTTCGTTGGCGACGGCCTTGACCCCGTGGACCCGTTTGGCCGCTTTCTCGGCCGCGTACTTCTCCGCGTACGACGAGACGTGGCCGGTGAGGGTGACGACACCGTCCTTGACCGAGACGCCGATGTGGGCCGCGTTCACGCTCGGCTCCCACTTCAGCTCGTCCAGGACGTCGCGCTGCAGGTCGGTGTCGGTCATCGTGGCGAGTGTCATGCGTGACTCCTCCGTTGACTCCTGAGATGGCGGGTCCGGACGCCCGGTGCAGCCCAGCCGGCCGGGCCGACCGCCCGCCGGACCCTTCGGCAAAGGCGATGCCGGATCGCCCCGCGGCCGGTAGGTACCACCCGGCGGCGCCCCGAATGACCGGGATTTCAAAGGGGTTGGTGGGGGCGGCGGGACGGGTCGAGAGTCCGGGCCGTGGGCCGCCTCGCCGGGAGAGGGGGACAGTTTGTCCCGCCGCCCCGTGGCGTGATACCGACATTCTGTCGCAGGCCGGGCGGCCCACGCGCCGCCCGGCCGATCCCCGCTCGCTGCCGACCCGCGGGGACTCTTCACCGGAAGCGGCGGAGTCGAGGACCATTCCCTTCCAGGTTGCCCGCCCTCTTCTTCCGACGACCCCGGCCCGGCACGCGAGTTGTAAGCGATGGGTGGGACCACGACCGGGCGGCGCGCCGCCGGGCACGTCACACACCGGCCGGATGGTCCCGCCCGAACATTCCCGTCCGATCGGACCCAGGAGGAGCTGCGGCCGTGGCACAACCTCCTGCCACTCGCCGGAGCCAGGGCGGTCGGGTACCCGCGCGGCAGGAGAATCCACCGGCGCAGCTGGTACGGGACGTCGACACCCTCCCCGGCCGGTGGCCGGGGGCAGCAGTCCGACAACCGGGCGGGGGCTGGGGCTTCCGCGAAGGCCAAGAAGTCAACAAGGAGAGTTCCATGGAATCCATCCTGTCGCGGCTCTGGTGGGCCGTGGCCTTGCGGGGCGTCCTGGCCATCATCTTCGGCCTGGCGGCCTTCTTCTGGCCCGACCTCTTCTTGTTGACGGTGGTCTACATCTTCGGCGCCTACGCCCTCGCCGACGGGGTCGTCGCCCTCGTCGCGGCGGCGACGGGCTACCGGGAGGCCGGGCCGTGGTGGGCCTTGCTCCTGGAAGGGGTGGCGGGCGTCGCGGCGGGGGTGGTGGCGTTCGCGTGGCCCCAGATCACCGAGGTGGCGCTGCTCCTGGTCATCGCCGCCTGGTGCCTCGCCACCGGGGTGTTCGAGATCGCGGCCGCCGTCCGGCTGCGGCGGGCCATCCGCGGGGAGTGGGGCCTGGCCCTGAGCGGGGTCGTGTCGATCGTCCTCGGCCTGGCCCTGGCCCTGGCCGTGGCGATCTGGCCGGCCGCGGGGGTGGTGGCGCTCGCCTGGTGGATCGGGACCTGCTCGGTGGCGTTCGGGGTGCTGCTGCTGGCCCTGGCGTCCCGGCTGAGGAGTCTGGCCCGGCAGGCCCTGGCGCCGCAGTATCTGCCGCCCCAAGTTGCACCCGGCGGGGCGTGAGCCCGAGCCCAACCGGCGGCGCCGGCGACATCGACCGGCAAGGAGGGACTGCCATGGGTTGGTCCTGGCGGCTCGGCCGCATCGCGGGCATCGACGTCTACGTCCACTTCACGTTCCTCCTCCTGCTGGCGTGGGTCGCCCTGGCGCACTACCTGCCCAGCGGGGACCTGGCGGAGGCGGTGGCCGGGCTGGTCTTCGTCCTGGCCATCTTCGGGATCGTGGTCCTGCACGAACTGGGACACGCGCTGGCCGCCCGCCGGTACGGCATCCGCACCCGCGACATCACGCTCCTGCCGATCGGGGGCGTGGCCCGCCTGGAACGGATGCCCGAGGACCCGAGGCAGGAGTTGGTGGTGGCGCTCGCCGGGCCGGCCGTCAACGTGGTGCTGGCCGCGGGGCTGTTCGCCGGGCTGGCACTGGGCGGCGGACTGGCGCCGCCCGGCGAGGCGGCTCGGGTCGGCGGCGGCTTCCTGGCCCAGCTCTTCTGGGTGAACGTGTCGCTCGCGGTGTTCAACCTGTTGCCGGCGTTCCCGATGGACGGGGGCCGGGTGCTGCGGGCCCTGCTGGCGATGCGCCTCGACTACGTCCGGGCCACCCAGGTGGCCGCCCGTGTCGGCCAGGGGATGGCGCTGCTGTTCGGGTTCCTCGGCCTCTTCGGCAACCCGTTCCTGCTCTTCATCGCGCTGTTCGTCTGGATCGGCGCGGCCCAGGAAGCGAGTCAGGTGCAGCTGCGCTCGGTCCTGGACGGCATCCCGGTCGGGCGGGTCATGATTACCGACTTCCGCACGCTGCGGCCGGACGACCCACTGGCCCGGGCGCTGGAGTACCTCCAGGCCGGGTTCCAGCGTGACTTCCCGGTGGTGGAGAACGGCCGGCTCGTGGGCGTGCTCACCCGCGACGACCTGACCGCCGCGCTGGGGCGGTCCGTTCCCGACGCCCGCGTCGGCGATGTCATGCAGCGAGACTTCGTCACCGTCGATCCGCGGGACATGCTACAGACCGCCCTCGCCGGGCTCCAGGACTGCGACTGCCACACCCTCCCCGTGGTCGAGAGCGGTCGCCTCGTGGGGCTGGTGACGGCCGACAACTTGACCGAGGTCCTGATGATCCAGCAAGCCCGGCGCGAGGCCCGGGACCCGCGCCGCGGCCGGGACGGGGAAGCCGCCCGGGATGAGGGCGCGACTCGCGGGCCCGTAACGGAGGCTACCCGGTGATCGTCCAGGTGAGGTGAAGGTGTTGCCGCCCGGGTAGGGCACGCCGGAGGACGAGAACAAGGCCCCGCGGCCGGGTGGCATGCCCACGGCTTTGCGTGGACATGGTACTCGGTTGAAACCCTGGGTCGCTGGAGGCCCGAGCCACGCGAGCCTTTCAACAAAGCATGGACAGGGGAGACACGGCACATCAGGCCCATGCGCCCGCGACGATACACGTTCCCGAGGCGCGGGTCCCGGTCGGTTTCAGCCGCGGTGGTTGACCCTGGCCTCGATTCCTGGACCGGGAACCATCGGCGTCTCGCATGTCCACCCAAAGCCGGGGACATGCCACCCGGACTGGCGGAGGCTGTGGGGGATGGTGTGACGATGTCTCCTTGCGGGGACATCAGGCAGCGGTTTCATTCGTGGCCATGCAACGTCTTGCGTCCGGTGTCGGAATAAGAATAATGGCGCGAGGTCTTCGTCCACTCCGCCGGGAGACTCCGGATGCTCACGTACGCACACCGCTGTTCGCCAGCTCTCGCCTTCCTGGTCCTCACGACCGGCTTCAGTTCGGCGCGGGCAGACCCCGACGAGGAGGACGTCAAGGAACGGCTGTCGGCGATGAAACAGAATTACACCAGCGAGGCGGAGAAGTTCAAGAAGGCGGTCGCCGACTTGTTCGACAAGCACGAGGAAGCGGCGCGGGCGAAGGGGGACAAGAAACTGGTCGACCAGATCCTGGCCGACCGGAAGGCGTTTGAGCTGTTCTCCCACCTCCCGCCGGTTCCGGCCGCCGTCCGGGAACCGGTTGTCGTAGCCCGCACCCGGCTCGACAAGACGTATACGGAGGCGGTGAAAAACTTCGTCCGGCTGAAGAAAGACGCCGCCGCCCAGACGGCCGAGAAGGACCAACTCGGGTTTTACATCTCCTCGGGGATTCTGGTCGGAAAGAAGAAATACCTGGTCACCCTCAAGCACTCCCACGTCAGGGCCGAACAGGGCTGGTTTACGAACAACGGAGCCGCATTCACACCGAACGGTACGCCGCTCAAGCTGAACGGGGAACTCGCCCCGCACAGCATCTTCCTCCACCCGCCTCCCCGTGGGGCGTCTCAAGTCCGTTACCCCGTGGACGGAAAGTGGTCGGCCTTCCGCACGACCGTCGGCGTTCCGACAATCGGGGACGCGGCGAACCCGCCGGCTTCGCCGCTGACGTTCGAGATCCTGGGGGACGACAAATCCCTGTGGAAATCCAAACCGGTAACAAAGCGTGACGACCTCCAGTCGTGCGACATCAAACTGGAGAAGGTCAAGGCCCTCACCCTCCGGGTCCATTGCCCCGGGTCGGCCGGCGCGGCGCAGGCCGTCTGGTTCGAGCCGGTCCTGGTCGAGTAACGTCACGCCCGGCCACTGCCGCGACAAACACATCGGCCCGGCCGGGTGGCATGTCCACATGCTTTCGTACTATTGTTTGCGTTGGCCGCTGCCCAATTTAGTAGTACTAGAAAAGCTGACACGGCCCATGAGCGGGCATGACAAGAAGTGCATGGATCGCCCGCATACTAGTAGATTTTACAGACAAGTGCGCAGGTAGTGAACTGTACGCGCTTTATCGTATTAAGTGGTGGCATGATAATGAAGGCACTGTAGTCGTTGAGATCACCAATGGAATCGTCCAAAAAATTTGGGTAATAGGCTCGACTCACTAAGAGCCTATCCCAGAACCCCTGCGGCCTTGTAGGTGATCCAGGCACAGGCGAAGTGGAGGAAGGCCTTGTAGTTGGGGACCTTCTTCTCCCACCGGATCAACAGCCGTCGGAACCGATTCATCCAGCTATGCGTTCGCTCGACCACCCACCGCCGGGCACGATATCCGGGGATCTTCTCCGGCTTCGGGGCGTCCTGCCCCTTCTTCTTCTTGACCGGGATGTGGGCCGTGTACCCCCACCAAGCGACCAGGTCCCGGACGACCGGGAAGTCATACCCCTTGTCCGCCGACAGGTCCTGGGGGTGGTTCGCCGACGGGGCCGGACGGTCCACCGGGGTGCTTTCGAACGTGGCCTCGACCCGTTCCTTGTCCGGCCGGTTGGCCCCGCCCACCTCAACCCCCAACGGCGCCCCCCGGGCGTCCGTCAGGATCGACCGCTTGGTCCCGATCTTGGCCCGGTCGGTCGGGTTCTTGCCCGTCTTTTTTCCCCCCGAGGGGGGCCTTGGTCATGGTCCCGTCGAGGCTCTGCCAGTCCCAGTCCATCCCGACCAGGGCGTCGTACTTGTGCCGGGCGTTCCGCCACAAACTGCGGAACACCCCCCGCTTCTGCCATCGCTGGAAGTACCGGTGGGGGCTGTTCCCGGACCCGAACTCGGGCGGGGCGGCCTGCCACTGGCAGCCGGTCCGCAGGACGTGGAAGATCCCATCCAGGACCGGCGGTACGATAACCGGGGCCGGCCCCCTCGGGGGGACCGCCGCGGTTCGGGCAGGAGGGGCTCCAGCCGCTCCCACAAGGCGTCCGGGATGCGGAATGGGGCGGACACTGTTGCGGCGGTCGTGGCCATGGCCCACCGCCTTCTTACGGGCGATCCACCACGGAGGTATTCTATTCCTCACCCGATTCGGGTTTTGGGATAGGTTCTTCGGTAACGGCTGGGCGGCGCCGCTTCGCGGCCGGGCTCTGCGCGGCTCCACTTCGCTGCGGTCCCTGCGGGCCTGAACCGCTACGATCCCTGACGCAAGGTGGTAACCAATCCCCGCCCATCACCGGCCCGGATACTTCCGGTGCCGGATCGGGTAGGCGTCGAGGCCCAGGCGGCCGTTCAGCCAGTCGTGGGTTTGGTCGGGGCCGATGAGCATGTCCCGCCGGCCCAGCTCGCCGGCGATGAACCGACTGGCCGCCGTCCCGAACCGGATCAACCGGTAGCGCGCCCGCGTATACTGCGGGTCCATGTCGGTGATCCCGTGAATGCAGTCGCACCCCCGACCCGTCCGCCCGGCCTCCCCGACGGTGTCGACGCACTGGTATCCCATCCCCCCGCCCTCCAGGAACTCCTTCTGGACGGCGGCCCGGTAGTACAGCTCCGGCCGGCTCTCGTAGGGACCCCACTGGTCCACGTGCTCCCCGGTGGCCAGGGCGTACTTGACGGTCTGATGAAGTTCCAAGTTGGAACCGGGCTCGATCCGGAACCGCCACGGGCGGATGTCCAGGGTGGCGGGCATCCAACTGATGGTGTGAGCCTCGACGTCCGGCTCGCACCCGGGGCGGTCGGTGACGCGGACGAATGTGGCCCAACTGTGCGTGTACCGGGGGACCCGCGGGGTGGTCTCGGACCCGAACACGATGACGTAGAACCGCTCCCCGGGCGGGGGCTCGCGCAACCCGGAGAAGTCGGTCCATCGGGCCGGGGTCTGGGGCACCGCCGCGAAGTTCGCGCAGCCGGCCAACAGGCACAGGAACGCGGGCCAGTTTCGGCGGATCATAGCCGACCCCCGGGAACAGCCGACGAGGGCAGAGGCCGGTCGCGCAGTCTCGATCCCCGCGCGGTGGGTGACGCTCGGAAGCGATGACGATTGTGATGAAGGGATCGGAAGGACCGACCCCGGCGGTTCAGTCCAAACCCGAAAACGCACACACCCGGCGCCGCGGAGGGCGGCCGGGAGGTCGATCCGGTTGTCGAGTTCTCCGTCCTGCGCACGCAGCTAGCCGCGCGCGAGGCGCGCGATCATGACTTAAAGACGCACAATTTGTTGCCGTCGAGGTCGCGGAAATCGGTGCCGTAGACCGTGTCGCCTCGCAGTCCCGGCGTGCCTTCGTCGGTCGCACCGCTCGCCAGCGCCTTGGCGTGGACCTTGTCGACTGCTTCGCGCCAGGCGGACGCCGGCCAGGCCGGCCCGAATGTCGCCTTGTGCCGAGGGTGCTCCCCATCAACCCCGGCACGCGGGGCCTTGCTTCGGGATGCACGCAATCAGTCAGAGCAAGAACGGCGCCCCACGAGCGTCGGGAGGTGCCCGAAGGCCTCTTGATGCCCGGCCAAGCGGTTGAAGCACCCGGCCTGGTTTCACGAGCTGTAAGCGGTGCTTGGCCGTGTCGCCGGGCGGGACAGCGGTCGAGAAACAGGCCGACCGGGGAACCGTGGACCGGCGGGGGTGGC